>CAYGAJ010000130.1:0-7135 GCA_964347815.1 uncultured Gemmatimonadota bacterium
TGTTCGATGAGATCGAGAAGGCGCACCCCGACGTCTTCAACATCCTCCTTCAGGTGCTCGATGATGGCCGCCTGACCGACGGGCATGGCCGCACGGTGGATTTCCGCAACGCCGTATTGATCATGACGTCGAACATCGGGAGCCAGTGGATATTGGAGCTTCAAGGCACGGAGGGGTGGGGCCAGATCGAGCAGCGTGTCGAGGAAGGGCTGCGGGCCACCTTCAGGCCCGAGTTCCTGAACCGGGTCGATGACATCATCATCTATAAGCTGCTGGGCCGGGAAGAGCTGAGCCGGATCGTCGATCTGCAGCTCGAGCGGGCGCGGGACCTGCTCGCCGATCGCAAGCTCACCATGGAGCTGACCGACGCGGCACGGGAACTGATCTCCTCCGAGGGGTTCGACCCCGCGTTCGGGGCGCGGCCGCTGAAGCGGGCGCTGCAGCGACTGCTGCTCAACCCGCTTTCCACGGCGCTGTTGGAGGGTAAGTTCAGCGAAGGAGATCGCCTGATCGTCGATCGGGAGCCGGAGACGGATCGGCTGAGCTTCCGCCGGTCGACGTCGCCGGCCGCGGCGGTGGCTCGCTAGCCGCGGGCTCAGACGGCGAACGCGGCACTCGAACGTTTCTTTCAGACCGGGAGATGGCCAGAGATGCGGGTTGAGCGAGTGGTGGTGGGTGCTGTGGTGTTGGCCCTCTTCGGCTGCGGTGGCGCGCGTAATCCGGCGCTGAGCGTGCCGGAGGGCGCCGCTTCTGCGGAGCAGGCCGTCGAGACATTTCTCAGCGCCGTGCAGGCGGCCCAGAGGGCGCGGGCGGCTGGTGAGTTCACCGAGGCCGACCGGGCCTATGAGCGGATGGCCGCGGTGTTCGGCACGGAGCGCGGCTCGATCCAGCGGAGCTTCTCGGCCGAGGAGGTTCGCAACAGGATGCTGGTGCTGGCCGCGTGCCTGCGACCGACCAGCTATCGGATCATCTCGGCCCCCGACCCGCAGGCGTTTCGCGCCAAGCGTGCCCAGGTCACGGTGGAGCTGAGGCGCGGGTCGGAAATCGCGACGCTGCCGTTCCGGCTGGTGTATGGGCGCGGCGAGCGCTGGTTCATCGATCAGATCGACGTCTCGTCCTTCAGCTGCTGACTCGCGCCACGATGCGCCCCACGCCGACGGCCGGGCCGCTCCGGTCGCGGCCGCCGGTTCAGCGAGCGGCCGGGTAACCCCGAGCCAGCCGCGCCGGGCTCACCCCGACCAGGAAGAGAAAACGCAAGAGCAGGTGCTTCGCGATGGTCCGGGGGTAGCCTCGCTGACGCCAGCGGCGGTCGGAGGTTCGGGCCGGCGGGTCGAGTAACACCACGGCGCCCGATCGGCGCAGGGCCCGGTAGAAGAGGACGTCCTCGAACAGCTCTCCTTCGCTGAACCCCCCGATCCGATCGAAGGCATCTCGTCGGGCGAAGATCGCCTGGTCGCCGGTCGCCGTCTTGAGCAAACGGCTGCGCGTGTTGATGCCCCGGGCCAGCAACCGGGCGATGGGCCGGCCCGCGCTGGGGCCGCGGAGCGCGACCTTGAAGCAGCCGCCGGCCACTTCGTCCCGGACCAGCGCGCGGGTCAGGGCGTCGCCGCTCCCCGGACTGAGCCAGGTGTCGGCGTGCACGAACAGCAGGACATCTCCGCGGGCGGCGCGGGCGCCGGCGTTCAGCTGGCGGCCTCGACCGCGTGGCGCTTCAACCAGGCGGGCGCGCGCGGCGGCCACGGCGCGCGTGCCGTCGTCGCTGCCGCCATCGGCCACGATGATCTCGGCGTTTGGCCCCAGGGCCGTCCGCAGCGCAGCGAGGGTTCCGGGAAGCTCGTCGACCTCGTTGAGCGTCGGGATGATGATGGAGATCGGGGGTTCGGGCGTCAGGGTCTACGTCCCCGGTGCCGAGAGTTCCACCAGGACACCCCCGGTGCTGCGGGGGTGCAGGAACGCGACCTGCCGTCCGGCCGCGCCCTGGCGCGCGGCGTCGCCGACGGTCTCGACGCCGGCGGCGCCGCAGCGCTTCAGCGCCGCGTCGATGTCGGGCACGGCCAGGGCGATGTGGTGGAGCCCGGGCCCGCGCTTGCTCAGGAAGCGGCCGACCGGCGAGTCGGGGACCGTCGGTTCCAGCAGCTCGAGTCGCGCCGAGCCCAGATCGAAGAAGGCGACGGTCACCTGCTCGGACTCGACGCGCTCGCGGCCGGAGACAGGGCTTCCCAGGATGGAGCTGAAGGTGGCGATCGCGGCGTCGAGATCCGGCACCGCGATGGCCACATGATCGAGGCGGCCTGTCGTCTCCATGGGAACCTTACGAAGCGAGTGATTGTTGTTGCGGCGGTGTTCTGGCGCCACAAGATTGGCCCGCAGACGCGCCTGTTAAGATTACTATATTAAGGTCTCGAGACGGAAGGGGCCCAACGGCAGCTAGGCGGCGCCGGGGTGTTCGAGCAACGGCAAAGTCGGGACGGGAGAGCCACATGGGAGTCGTAAAAGAAGTAACGGACGAAACCTTTGAACAGGAAGTCGAGCAGGTCGAGGGTGTAGCGATGGTGGATTTTTGGGCCGCCTGGTGCGGGCCTTGCCGCATTGTGTCACCGATCGTCGATCAGCTGGCCGAGGAGTACGCCGGCCAGGTCAAGGTCGCAAAAGTCGATGTGGATTCGAGCCAGCGGACCGCTATGCGTTTCAACATCCGGTCCATCCCCAGCATCCTGTTCTTCAAGGACGGGCAGCATGTGGACACGGTGATCGGAGCCGTGCCCAAGCATCACCTCGAGCAGAGGCTCAAGCAGCATCTCGATTGAGTCTGGCCGATCGTCTCCGGGCCGCGCAGCGACGGCGCCGGCAGCCGGCAAAGGAAACGCGACCCGACGCCTCCGCGGATGCAGCCGCGGGGGCGTCTTCGCTTGCGTGGACGCCTCGCACGATGTGTATTAGCGCTCGAGCGCCATGACGAAACTGGGCAGCCTCTATCTGGTCAGCACGCCCATCGGCAACCTGGGCGATTTCACCTTCCGGGCGGTGGAGGTACTGCGCGGCGTGGACACGATTCTCGCCGAGGATACGCGGCGCACCCGAACCCTGCTGTCGCACTACGACATCGTACCGCGCGACCTCAGGTCGTTTCACAAACACAACGAGGCGGCCCGAACCGAGGAGGTGTGCCGGATGCTGGCCGCCGGCCGCTCCGTGGCCCTGGTGAGCGACTCGGGCACTCCGCTGGTCTCGGACCCCGGGCTCCGTCTGGTCCGAGCGGCGATCGACGTGGGTGCGAAGGCCGTTCCCATCCCCGGCGCCTCGGCGGCCCTGGCGGCGCTGGTCGCCTGCGGTCTCGATCCCGAGCCGTTCACCTTCCTGGGCTTCCTGCCGCGGACCGGCCGCCGCCGTCGCGAGCGCATCGAGACCCTGGCCGAACTGCGGCATACGGCGGTCGTGTACGAGTCGCCGCAGCGTCTGGCCCGCACCCTGGAAGAGCTGGCGGAGGCGCTGGGTGGGGACCGCCAGGTGGTCGTCGCCCGGGAACTCACCAAGCTGCACGAAGAATTCGTCAGCGGAACCCTGGAGGAAGCCGCGGCCTACTATCGGGAGCACCCCGCCCGCGGTGAGGTGGTGATCTGCCTGGCCGGCGCCCCCACGGCGCCGTCGGCCGTGGGCGAAGCCGAGGTCCGAGCCCGGGCCCAGGAGTTGGCCCGCGGTGGCGCGACCTCGAGAGAGATCGTTCGTGAGCTGAGAGACCGTTGGGGTATCGAGCGCAATCGCGCCTACGCCATCGCTCTCGACGTCTCGAAGGAGCAGCAGGAATGAGCGCCGCGCCGTACGCCTTTATCGCCTGCGCGATCGCGACCGTGATCACCGGTCCGGCCGCCGCTCAGGTCCCACAGGCGGCGGGCGCGCCGCCCGCCGATCCGACGACCCTGACGATCGCGCGGTTGCACTACGGCGGAGGCGGCGATTGGTACGCCAACCCCTCGTCGCTCCCCAATCTGCTCGAGCGGATCGCGCGTGACACGCGTCTGCCCGTGGCGCGTCGCGAAGCGGTGGTGACCCCGCTGAGCCCCGATCTTCACGACTACCCGTACCTGTACATGACCGGTCACGGCAACGTCAGCTTCAGTGAGGCGGAGCTGGCGGAGCTGCGCACCTACCTGCTGTCGGGCGGATTCCTTCACGCCGACGACAACTACGGGATGGATATTTCTTTCCGCCGCGAGATCGGGCGGCTATTCCCAGACAAAGAGCTGGTCGGTGTTCCGTTCAACCACCCGGTCTACAGCATCGTGCACGGCCTGCCGAACGGACTGCCCAAGGTCCACGAGCACGACGGGCGGCCGGCGGAGGGGCTGGGGCTGTTCCACGAGGGGCGACTCATCCTGTTCTACAGCTACCAATCCGATTTGGGCGATGGCTGGGAGGACGCCGACGTGCACGGCGATCCATGGGAGATACGCGAAGCGGCGTTGAAGATGGGCGTCAACCTGTTCTGTTACGCGCTGGCGGACCGCAAACCGCTGTGAGGATTCGACCGTCATGACCCTCGAGAGGCTGCCGGACACCCGGGTGCGAGCCCTCTGGCGACGGGTCGCGGCCCAGTTCGGTCTGGCCGCGGCTGCGGGCCTGGCGGTGGCGGCGGGCGTGCTGCTCGGGGCGTCATGGCTGGTGGCACGGTCCGCGTTGTGGGGCCGCCCGTCGGTCCTGCCGTTGGCTCTCTGGCTGTTGACGGGTGGAACCCTCGCCGTCTGGATGTGGCGGCTGGTGGTTCGGGCGCGCCGTTGGGATCAGCGCTGCGCGGCGCGAGAGATCGAGGGCCGGCTGCGACTGCCGCGGGGAGCGGTCCAGGGGGCGGTCGAGCCGGGGGTCGAGCGTTCCGGCACGTCGTCGGCGCTGGCGCGGCTGCATCGCGAAAGCGTCGGCCGCGAGATCGGCGATCGTCCGCCGTCGCAGTTGGGCGGCCCAACCGCGCGGACAGCGCGTGCTCATGCCGTGGCCGCTCTAGGGCTCGGGGCGCTGGCGATGGGCGCCTGCGGCGCTGTCTGGCTCGGCGCTCGCGACTCAGCGCTCGAGGCGTGGGCCGCGGTGCTGCACCCGGTACGGCATCTCAGTTCGGAGCCGCTGCCGGCGCTGTCGCTGAGCACCGAGACTCGGCGGGTGCGGCGCGGCCGCGACCTGCCGGTGACGATCTCGGCGCCGGGACGGGATTCGGTGCGGCTGGTTTGGGAATCAGAGGGTGAGCCGTCGCGAGGAAGCTGGTACGCGGTGAGTGCGGGTCCAATTCGCGCCTCGGTGCCGCGGATCGAGGCGGACACCCGCGTCTGGGCAGCCGGGCACGACGGGGCGACGAGCGATACCCTCCACATCGAGCCGTTCGATCCGCTGCTATTGCTGGGCGTTCAGGTCGCGCTCGACTACCCGCCCCACACCAGTCGCGAGCGCGAAGTGCTTCGCAGCCCGCTACCGCACATCGCGGTGCCCGAGGGAACACGGGCCACGGTCGCGGGCAAGGCGACGCGCCCGTTAGAGGCGGTGGCGCTGCGCGACAGCAGCGATCGCACCCGCACCCTGGCGGTCACAGCCGAGCGTCAGTTTCGTGGCTCGTTCGTGGTCCGGCCGGGCGTGTGGGGCTGGGAGGTTCGCGGCGCGGACGGCGACACGCTGGAGGGTCAGCCCGACTCGTTGTCTTTCTCCACGATCCCGGACAGCGCGCCGGCGGTGGTCATCGTGTTTCCGGGGATGGATACCGTACTCGGCGTCGCGATGACCTACCCGCTGGTGGTCGACCTGCGCGATGATTACGGGCTGAGCGCGGCCGAGCTGGTCAGTTGGCGAGTCTCGGCCTGGGGCGAGTCGTGGCCGGAGGTGGTCGAGCCGCTGCCGCTGGAGCCGGATCGCGACCGAGCCACCTTGACCAGCTTGATCGACGCCCGGGGGCGCGGTTTCCTGCCCGGCGACACGCTCCACTACCGGGTCCAGGCCTGGGACAACGCGCCCGAGCCGCAGCTTGGCCAGAGCCGTGAGTACGTGCTCCGCCTGCCGACTCTGGACGAGGTGCGTGAGCGTACGGTTGCCGAGGCCGACGCGCTCGTCGAAAGCGCCGATCGCCTGGCCGAGTGGGCGCGCGAACGCGAGGAGTCGGCCCGGGCACTGGAACGCTCGACCGAGGTTCAGCCCGCGCCCGGGACGCGGCCGCAGCAAGGGTCCGGCGCGGCGGCCGTCGAATTCCGCGAGACCGAGGCGGCGCGCCGAGCGCTCGAGGAGACGGCCGCGCTGCTCGAAGAGGCGGAGGCGATACAGGAGGCGTTGCGCGGTCTGCAGGAGAGCATGGAGGCAGCCGGGCTCAACGATCCCAGCGTGCTGGAGCGGCTGCGTGAGATCGAAGCGCTGTACGAGCGCATCCTCACGCCCGAGCTGAGAGAGAAGCTCGAGGCCCTGCGCGAAGCGTTGGTCGAGCTCGATGCCGAGCGGATCGAAGAGGCGATCCGCGAGCTGGCCGAGGGGAGCGTCGATTTTCGCCAGCGAGTGGAGCAGAGTCTGGAGCTGTTGAAGCGGGCCGCCCTCGAAGGTGAGTTCCTGGCGCTCGAGACGACGGCCGAAGAGCTGAGCGAGGCCCAGCAGCAGCTTGCCGAAGCGACACGAGAGGCGGTGCGGCAGGAGCCCGATACCCTCGGCGATTCTCTCGGAAGGCAAGCCAGCGAGCTGGCGCGCCGGGCCGAGGCCCTGTCCGAGCGCTTGCGGCCGTTCGAGGAAGAGCTGCGAGAGGCGGCCGAGCAGCAGGCGGCCGCCCGGGCCGCCGAGGCGCGCCAAGAGGCCGGTGGGGCGGCGCGGTCTGACGAGCAGGCGGCCGCCGCCTCAAATCCGCGGCAGCGCGCCGGCGCGGCGAACCAGGCTGCCGGGCAGATGCAGGCGGCGGCGAACGCGCTGCGCGAGGGACGCCAGCAAATGCAGGAGGGGTGGCGCCAGCAGGTGGTCGAGGCGCTGGAACGGACCCAGGCGGAGGCGCTCGAGCTGGCGCGCCGCCAGCAAACGCTGAACGAGAGGCTGGGGTCCGCCGATTCGCGTGAGCGTGCCAGTGTCCGTTCGGAAGAAGTCGCGCTGAAGCGGGGCGTCGATCAGATCGGCGACCAGCTGGAAGACGCGG
>CAYGAJ010000131.1:0-7063 GCA_964347815.1 uncultured Gemmatimonadota bacterium
TCGTACACGGCCTGGCATCTGGGCAAGCCGGTGCCGGAGCTGTACGGCACGCTGGTTTGGGGGATCGCCGCCGGAACCATCGCGCTGGCGACCGGCACGATCTGGCACCTCATCCTCGTTCACTGGCTGCTCAACGTGTTCATGGATCTGCTGATCTGGAAAGGCTGGCTCGTGTAGGCGCAGCGACAGCGTGCGCCTCAGGGCGCGTCATAGGATGGGAGGTGGAGTGATGTCACGCGTATTTGTCACCGGCGCCAACGGTTTCATCGGATCCCACCTGGTGGGCACGCTGCTCGAGCGTGGAGACGAGGTGATCGCGTTGGTGCGACCGACCAGCGATCTGCGGTCGCTACAGCCTTTCTTCGAGAAGTACGGCCCCAGGCTGAAGCTCGTGGTGGGCGACGTACGGCGGCCCGACACGTTCGCCGCTTACCTCGCCGATGTGGAGTACGTGTATCATCTCGCCGCGGTGCTGATGGGCACTTCCGAACAAGATTTCATGGATTCGAACACCGAGGGCACGCGGAACGTCTTCGAGGCGGTGATGCGTAAGCGCGGGCCCCAGTTCAAGCGCGTGCTCTTCACCTCGAGCCAGGCGGCCGCCGGCCCATCACCCGGCGCCCAACCGATCGACGAGACGCGGCAGGCCAGCCCGATCTCCTGGTACGGCGAATCGAAGAAGCGGGCGGAGGACATCGCGCGAGAATATATAGACAAGGGGCTGCCGATCACGATCACCCGGCCGGTCGCCGTCTACGGCGCGCGCGAGCGTGACCTGTCCGGTGGCACCTTTCCGATCGTCGGACTGGGACTCAAGCCGATGATCGGCTTCCGCCGAAAGGTCGTTTCATTCGTGTACGTGGAAGACCTGGTTCGCGGGCTGATCGACGCGGCCGGCGATGCCGCGACCGAGGGCAAGACCTATTTCCTCGGCGACCCCACCACCTACCGCGATACCGAGATCACGGACGCCGTCGCCGACGCCCTCGGAACGCGCGTGCGGATTCCGGTCGTGACCCCGCAATTCCTGCTGCGCCTGGCAGGCATCGCCGGCGAGTGGGTTCATCACTTTACGCGCGCCCGCCCTGCGCTGACCCGCGACAAGGCGCGGGAGGTCAGCCAGCGCTTTTGGGCGGCGAGCGCGGCGGCCGCGAAGAACGACTTCGCCTGGGAAGCCCGTGTGAGCCTGGCCGACGGGATGCGGCGGGCCGTGGCGGATTGGAAAGAGCGTCAGCGGCTGGCGCATCCGGGCAACGAGCGGTTACGCGATCGGGCGATCAAAACGTTCACGATCGCGCTCGTGTTCGGACTCGCGATCGAAAGCACCTCGTTCTTCGCCGGCTGGTACCGCTTCGATCCCTCGTGGCTCATCTTCATTGCGATCGTGGGGTTCTTTGGTGGGGTCATGGGAGCCGTCTCGCTCTGGTCGGTCCGGCATGCGATTCCGCTGCAGTTCCTCTGGGGCTTCATCATCGGAAGTGGCGTGGAGCTGGCCAACCACTTCTGGCTGCACATGTGGACATTCGATCCGGATACCTTCGGTCGACTCCCGGCCCCCTGGATCCGAGCCGTGGTTCTGGGATTGCCCGTGGCGCTGATACCGGTGATCGTGAACCAGATCATCGGCGGCCTCTACCGGCTGCGGCGGCGCGTCGGTTGATGCCACGTTCGCCGTAGCCCGGCCGCTGCGGGATCGGGCGAGGTAGTTCTTGACGCGGTGGGCCATCCCCGCCTTCTTCGAGGCCGCGGCCGCGCGGCGCCGAGCGGCAGCCGTCAGGCAGCTGTTCGAGGGCCAGGTCGCTGCGCTGAATCAGCGTAGAACTAGTGGCCGTGCCCCGGAGTGCGCGCGCCGTCCCGAAAGTCTTGTCTCCCACCCGATCGGCGCGGATAATTGAGGTCCCTGAGAGACACGGTCTTTCTAGGCGGGGCGGATCGACCGCCCGATCGCCGATCTAGCGGTGTGGCTATGGGAGACGAGCGAGATCTGCTTGATCAGCTTGACAGACTTCGCGCCGAGCTGGAGGCGTTGAAGCGGGTCAAGGCCGAGCACGCGCGGATCGAAGAACGCTACCGAGTGCTGTATAACAGCACGCCCGTGATGATGCATTCGATCGATCACGAGGGGCGGCTGCTGAGCGTCAACGATCACTGGCTGCGGGTGCTGGGCTACGAGCGTGATGAGGTGATCGGCCGGCCCGCGGTCGATTTCCTCACGGACGATTCGCGCCGTCACGCGCTAGAGTTCGCCATCCCGCGGCTGCGAGAGCAGGGCAGCGCCGAGGATCTCGAATACAAGGTGGTGAAGAAGAACGGTGAAGTGACCGATGTCGTGCTCTCGGCGACGGCCGAATTCGATGATCGGGGCCGAATCATCCACTCCAGCGCCTTTCTCATCGACATCACCGATCGCAAGCGCGCGGAGGAAGAGCTGAGGAAGAGCGAGGCTCGGTTTCGCCAGCTGGTAGAGCACGCCGACGATGCCGTGTATCTGATCGCGCCCGACGGAAGCTATGTCGATGTGAACCAGCGGGCTTGCGAGTGCCTGGGCTACACGCGCGAGGAGCTGATCGGGATGAGGGTGCCCGAGGTGGATATCGCGGTGACCAAGGAGCAGGCGGCTCGGATGCTGGCGGAGATCGTTCCCAGTGAGCCGTACACGGTCGACGGCATCCACCGTCGCAAAGATGGAACCACGTTTCCGGTGGAAGTGCGCGTCGGCGTGTTCGAGGCCGACCAGGGCAGGTTGCGAGTCGCGATCGCTCGTGATCTGACGGAGAGGAAGAGAGCGGAGGAGGCGCTACGCGCGAGCGAGGAGCGCTTTGCCGGCATCTTCAAGTCGGCGATGGACGCGATCGTGATCGTCGATGCCGAGCGGCGTATCAGCCTGTTCAACGAGGCCGCCGAGAGGGTCTTCGGGTGCCCGGCCTCCGAGGCGGTCGGGGTCGAGTTGGATCGCTTCCTCTCCCCACACTTCCGCCAGGTGTTCGAGGATTGCCGGCGGGCGTTTCGAGAAGAAGGCGTCGCTCATCGGTATCTGTGGGCGCCGGACGGCATCACGGCGCTGCGGGCCGATGGCGAGGAGTTCTCGGTCGAAGCGTCGATATCGCGGTTCGAGCTGGAGGGGCAGGAGCTTTGGACGCTGATATTGCGTGACATCGAGGATCGCAAACGGGCGGAGGCCGAGCTGGGGCGGCTGAAGCGCGAGATGGTTTACCTGCAGGAGGAGCTCGAGACGGTCCACGGAGTGGGCGAACTGATCGGTTCGAGCGCATCGATGCGGCGGGCCTTCCAGGCGATCGACAAAGTCGCGCCGACCGATTCGACCGTACTGATCACCGGCGAGACGGGAACGGGAAAGGAACTGGTGGCGCGGGCCATCCACAACGCCAGCCCTCGACGTGGTTCTGTCTTCGTCAAAGTGGATTCCGGCACGCTGCCGGCCGGATTGATCGAGAGCGAGCTCTTCGGCCACGAGAAGGGAGCGTTCACGGGCGCACACTCGCGCAAGAACGGTCGCTTCGAGCTGGCCGATGGCGGCACGATCTTCCTCGACGAGGTCGGCGAGCTGCCGCTCGACCTGCAGGTCAAGCTGCTCCGCGTGCTGCAGGATGGGACGTTCGAGCGGGTGGGCGGCACCCGGACGATGAGCGTCGACGTTCGCGTCATCGCGGCCACGAACCGAGACCTCGAAGCCGCGGTTCGGGAGGGCCGGTTCCGCTCCGACCTCTACTATCGTCTCAACGTCTTTCCGATCCGCGTGCCGGCGCTGCGCGAGCGGAAAGAGGACGTGCCGGTTCTGGTGCGGCACTTCGTCATGAAATACGCGGCGCGCATGGGCAAGCGGATCGAGAAGATACCGCAGCAAGGACTCGAACAGCTGGGCAGCTACGATTGGCCCGGCAACGTGCGTGAGCTCGAGAACGTGATCGAACGCGCCGTGATCCTCAGCTCGGGACCGGAGCTGGAACTCGACGAGTGGCTCCCCCGGTGGCCGGGCGGCGCAGTTGTGGCTCGGCTTCCGAGCCTCGCCGAGCTGGAACGGGAGCACATCACCCGCGCCCTGGACTTGACGGGTTGGCGAGTGCGCGGCGATAAAGGCGCGGCCCAGATTTTGGGCCTCAAGCCAACCACGCTGGAGGCTCGGATGAAGAAGCTGGGGATCGAGCGTCAGAGGTGAGGTGATCGCGCTCCTCTGCGTGGCCCAGCGGTCGGTACGGTGCCGAAGATCACCGATCGTCCGACCGCGACCGCTCACCACGGGAATCCGACCGCTCGGCCGCAAGCCCGTTTACTCCCGCCCGCTATTTGACGAATATCTGCAGGCCGCCGGGTGTATTACCGGACGGCTGGCCCTGAAACCGGACTGCAGATGGGATATCCGAATCCGCGCACGATGAGATTCCGCTCGCGCCTGGCCCTGCCGGTCGCCCTGCTGCTCTGGGCCTGCGCCCCTCGCGCCGCCGATCCACTGATCGATCGGGATCTGGCGCTCGAGACGTTCGACGCGGCCTGGCGCATCATCCACGAGACCCATTTCGACACGACCTTCAACGGCGTCGACTGGCTGGCGCTGCGTGACGAGCTACGGCCGCGGGCAGAGGCCTCGCGAACCCGAGGTGAACTGCGCGCGGTGCTGGGGGATATGGTCGGCCGGTTGAACCAGTCGCACTTCGATCTGATCCCGGCCGAGGTGGCTGACACGCTCGATCCGGCCGGCTCGGACGTGAGGGGCGAAGTCGGGGATATCGGTCTCGACGTGCGCTTGATCGACGAGGACGTCGTCGTCACGCGGGTCGATCCCGATGGCGCCGCCGCGGCCGCCGGGGTGCGGCCCGGCTACATCGTGCGCTCGATTCAGGGGGTGCCGGTTCACGAGATGGTCGCGGAGGCGCGAGAACGGGAGAGCCGGCTCAGACCGAGCCTCCGCGTCTGGCGGAGGGTCATGCGGTCCCTCGCCGGTGCGCCGGGCGAAGTACGGCGCGTGGAAGTGCTGGATGAGCCGGATCGACCGCGCCGTGTGCAGATCGTGCTGCGTCCGGATCAGAGCCAGCCGGTCAAATTCGGGAACCTTCCTACCCTCTTCGCCCGCGTTGCCAGCCGCCGCGTGAGATTAGAAGAGGCCGACGTCGAGGTCGGAGTGATCTGGTTCAACTTCTGGATGGCTCCCCTCATGCCACAGATCGATGCGGCCGTGGACGAGTTCCGCGGCCTCGACGGCATCATTCTCGATCTGCGAGGCAACGGGGGCGGTGTGGCGCTGATGGTGTCGGGCATCGCCGGCCACTTTCTGGATGAACGGGTGGCTCTGGGCTCCATGCAGACCCGCGATACCGAGCTGCGTGTGGTCGCGAACCCCCGGCGCGTGGCGCCGGACGGGCGGCGCGTGCGGCCTTTCGCAGGCCCCGTGGCGCTGTTGATCGACGGGGGGACCGGCAGCGCATCCGAGGTTTTCGCCGGCGGAATGCAGTCGATCGGGCGGACGCGGGTCTTTGGACTGACCTCGGCCGGTGCGGTGCTGCCGGCAGCGTTGGACCGGCTGCCGAACGGCGACGTCCTGTACCATGCCTTCGCGGACTTCACGACGAGCGCAGGGGTTCAACTCGAGGGTCGGGGCGTGATCCCCGACGAAGAAGTGTCGCTCACCCGCGAGGACCTGATCGCGGGGCGCGATGCTCAGCTGGAGGCGGCGCTCCGCTGGATCGCCTCCCGCAAGCTGGAATCGACGGCGGCGGAGCGGCAGAACTGAAACAAGGAGGTACCTGATGTCGAGATTCATGCGTTGGAGTTCCCTTGTGAACCGCGTGTCGTCGCTGGTTGCGGCGCTGCTGCTGGCGCTGGCCGCGCCGCTGCAGGCGCAGGAGGCCGCCGCCAAGGCCGACCTGCCGAGCGCGAGCTCGATCATCGAGCGTTTCGTCGAAGCCATCGGCGGCGAACAGGCGATCAGGAGCCAGGGTGCGCGGCAGGGCCGCGGGACGCTGACGATCCCCGCGCAAGGAATCAGCGGCGCCGTAGAGGCGTTCTCCGCTCCGCCCAACCGCTCGCTGATGCGGATCGATCTCGCGGGCATGGGTGTCGTGCGAACCGGCTACGATGGAAACGTAGGCTGGGTGATCCACCCGGCTATGGGCCCCATGGTGATGGATGGGCGGATGCTGGAGCAGATGCAGCAGCAGTCCGATATGCTTGCCGCGCTGCACCCCGAGAAGTACATCGCCGGTGCTGAGACGCTGGAGCGTACCGACTTTGAGGGACGTTCCTGCTACAAGGTGAAGATCACCACCCAATCGGGCGAGGAGTACGTCGAGTTCTTTGATGTCGATACGGGTCTCCTGACCGGAACGATTCGCAAGCAGGCGAGCCCGATGGGTGAGATCGAGACCACCTCGATTCTGAACGACTATCGAGCGGTGGAAGGCGTTCTCGTCCCGATGAAGCTGACCCAGCGCCTGCTGGGGATGGAGCAGGTCTTCGAGATGACCGAGTTTGCGCCTGCCGAGCTGGACGACGCGGTGTTCGAGCTGCCGCCCGAGATCCAGGCGCTGGTCGAGGCCAAGGGCTGAGCGGTAAGCCAGGCAATTGCGCCGGCAGGCGGCCGTGATTCGCCGCGGCCGCCTGCCGTCCCTCCGACCACGCTCGTTGACGGTTTGGCCCCAGCGAGCGATCCCGAGCCCCTACCGCGATCCGGGTCGATAAACCCGTTCGGCGTTAGTCTCGATGTCGTCGAGCTTGAACCAGGCCGGCTTGAACTGTTTTCGGGAATAGAGTGGCGCCTGATCGAAGTAGTGGGGTGACGCCGGGTCGCCGCTCTGCCCGAAGGTCAAGATCGAGCGTGCCCGCACCTCCGGCCCGAACTCGATCACTTTGACGAACGAGTTCCCGTGCACGCCGTAGCGGCGGCGGCCGCTCTCTCGCTGGGTGTGGAACGTGAAGACGCTCCCGAGGTAGCCGGGGGCACCGGCCACAGGGAGGCTGGGCAGCGTGTCGCTGAATGGCTCGAGCCCGCTGGCGGCGGGTCGCTGCATGCGGTTCAGCTCGCCCCACGGCACCCGCCAGGTGCCCCACG
>CAYGAJ010000132.1:0-7023 GCA_964347815.1 uncultured Gemmatimonadota bacterium
CCGCCGACCACAGCGGGGTCGGTGGGCCGGGCGCGAACGAGAAGGCGAGGCCGAGTACGAGGCCGCCGAGACTGAATTCATCGGGGATGATGTATTCCCGGGCGTCGGTCACCGCGATTCCCAGAAGCAAGGTCCCGAACACCGCGCCCGCCAGGGCATGCAGCAACGGTTCGAAGTAGAGGAACGACCCGACCCAGATCAGGCCCGTTCCCAATTCGACCAGCGGGTACTGTATCGAGATCCGCTCGCCGCAGCCGCGGCAGCGCCCCCGCAGGGCGAGAAAGCTGGCGACCGGGATATTCTCGTACCAACGCAGTTGACGCTCGCAAGTCGGGCAGCGCGAGCGCGGACGAAATATGGAGCCTCCGGCGGGCAGCCGGAGGATGCAAACGTTGAGAAAAGAACCGAAGGCCAGGCCCAAGAGCGCGGCGTAGGCCAGGAGGATACCCCGGGGCATTCGCTCTCCTAAGGTGTGTTAGCCGGTGTCGGTCGAAGCGCTCGGGCTAGCGGACCTCTCCCCGCGCCGCCCGCTCACCCAGCAGCCGGTCGAGCAGGAGGGCGCCCGCGATCGCCACGTTCAGCGACTCCAGTCCGCCGGGAAGCGACACCGCGACGACCCGGTTGCAGTCGCGCCGCACTTCGAGGCTGGGGCCTGACGCTTCGCTACCCAGCACCAGGGCGAAGCGCTCGTCGGCAACGTGCCCGCGCGGCAGAGGTTCTCCGTCCGGGTCGGCGCACAAGATGGTGAACCCCCGATCGCGGAGCCAGGCCACCGCCTCGGGCCACGGCTCCTGAGAAACGGGCAAGCGGAACAGCGCCCCCGCCGACGCCCGGACCGCCTTCGGGTTCCACGGGTCGACGGTGCCCGGCAATGCCACGGCCCAATCCGCACCCAACGCGTACGCCGTCCGCAGCAGCGTACCCAGGTTGCCGGGGTCGGCCAGCCGGTCAAAGACGACCACGGCGGCCGGGTCGTCTGGCTCGAACTCGGCCAGGCGATGCTGGCGTTTCCGGGCCACCGCGATCACCGCTTGCGGCGAAGCCGTGTCCGCCAACCGCTCGAGCTCGTCGTCCGAGATCTTGGAGTGGACCCGGCCGCTTTCGCTTATGGCTCGGAGCAGGGCGCGCCCGCGCTCTGTCTCGCTCAGCGTCGGCGCCGTGACGAACAGCTCGACCGCGTGACGGCTCTGCAACAGCTCCTCGACCAGACGTACGCCTTCGACCAGGAACAGCTCCTCTTCCTCCCGGCGCTTGCGCCGTCCCAATCGACGGATCAGCTTCGCCTGAGCGCGGGTAACCATTCTCGATCCCCTTTACCTACGGCCGGCTTGTGTTCCGGGGCGCCACAGCGCCGCGCGTCAGGGGAAAAGTGGTCTGCGAAGCGGCGCGCCGGAAGGGAGGACTCATGGCCACCCGACCCGTGGCTCTGACGATCGCGGGAAGCGACAGCGGCGGCGGCGCCGGGATCCAGGCCGATCTGAAGACGTTCCACGCGTTCGGCGTCTTCGGCACATCGGCGATCACGGCCATCACCGCACAGAACACGGTCGGCGTCCGTGCGATCCAGAAGATCGAGCCGCGGATCGTCGCCGATCAGATCAGGGCCGTGGCCGAGGACCTCGAGCCCGCGGCCACGAAGACGGGCATGCTCGCCGACGCCCCCATCATCGAGGCGATCGCTGAAGCGCTCCGGGACGCCGGTCTCCGCAACCTGGTCGTCGACCCCGTCATGGTCGCCAAAAGCGGCGACCGGCTTCTCCAGGAAGACGCCGTGGCCGCGCTCTCCACCGTTCTGCTGCCACTGGCCGAGGTCGTCACCCCAAACTTACCGGAGGCCGCGATCCTCGCCGAGCGCCCCGTCGAGACGTTGGACGACATGAAGGCGGCTGCCGAGGTCCTAGTCGAGCGCGGGGCCAGCTCGGTGCTACTCAAGGGAGGACACCTGCGCGCCGACGAACTCGTCGACGTGTACTTCGACGGCCGCGAGTGGCGCGAGTGGCGTGAGCCACGCCTCGAGACTCGCCACACCCACGGAACCGGCTGCACCCTCTCGGCCGCGATCTGCGCGGGCCTGGCGCGGGGTCAGCCTCGCATCCACGCCGTCGAGCAAGCTCGAGGTTTTACGCGACGTGCGATCCAGTCCGCGCCCGGCCTCGGCGCGGGGCACGGACCCCTGAACCACTGGGTGCCTGTGAACGATTGACACCGGCTCGAGCCGCCCCTCGGCTCGATGTCGGCCTCGACCGCATCACCACCAGTAGTGGCCGGCGCGGATCTCCTGACGATCCAGGCGCCGGCCCTCCCGTTTCGCGTCCACCAGCTGCGGCCGCTCGAACAGCTTCACCATGATCAGTCCCGCGACGAAGCCGCCGATGTGTGCCCAGACCGCGACCCCGCTCAGAACACCGCCGCCCAGCTGACCCAAGCCCATGAACAGTTGGATCACGAACCAGTACCCCAAGACGACGTAGGCACGCATGCTGAATAGCCAGAAGGGCGGGAAGAACACGTGCACCCGCACGTTGGGATACAGCACGATGTAGGCGCCCAAGATGCCGCTGATCGCGCCCGACGCGCCCACCGTGGGAATCCCGGAAGCGCGCGCCGTGAGCACGTGAGCGGCCGCCGCCGCGACGCCCGCCAGCCCGTAGAAGGCCAGGAAACGGAAATGGCCCATCGAGTCTTCCACGTTGTTCCCGAACACCCACAGGAACATCATGTTGCTGCCCAGGTGGACCCAACCCCCGTGCATGAACATCGATGTGACCACGCTCTCCCACCTCAATCCCCCCAGCGGGCAAACTCGAGGGCCGCTGATCGGCTGGTTGGTCAGCTCCGCGGGTATCAGCCCGAACTCGCATACCGACCGCATCAGCACCGGCTCGGCGCCCCAACCCTGGATCAGAAACCAGGCGGCGATGTTGGCGGCGATGAGCCCGATCGTGAAAACCGGCGTCAGCTCGGCAGGATTCTCGTCTCGGTAGGGGAACATGGCGCGGCAAGCTAAGACGGTCGGCTTCCGACCGTCAACCGGGCCGTGCCACCGTCAGAGCCCGTTTTCTGCCGCTTTGGCATAGACCGGGGTTGCTGCGCCAGATTGTCGGTATTTTCAGGCGATTCTGGGTACCAGGGCTGGCACAGGGGTTGCACCTTCCCGAGGGGCAGACAGGGCCGGAGCTCGCGCGGGCCAAGACCGCCGGCGAGCCCCGTCCGCATCGTTGCTATCAACGGTTGAGAAACATCATGGCTAAAGCTAAGGGCAAAGTCATCGGCATCGATCTGGGGACCACGAACTCGGTGGTGGCGGTGATGGAGGGTGGTGACCCGGTCGTCATACCGAATCAGGAGGGTTCGCGCACCACACCATCGGTCGTCGCCTTCACAAAGGACAAAGAGCGTCTGGTGGGCCAGGTGGCCAAGCGACAGGCGATCACCAACCCCCAGCGGACCGTGTACTCGATCAAGCGGTTCATGGGCTGCACGTGTGACGAATTGAAGGTCGAGATCGGCCGGTACCCGTTCAAGGTATCGTGTGACGAAAAGAATCGGCCCTTCGTCGAGATCGACAAAGACAAGTACTCCCCACCTGAGATCTCGGCGATGGTTCTTCAGAAGATGAAGCAGACAGCGGAAGACTACCTCGGTCACCCGGTGACTCAGGCCGTAGTCACCGTTCCTGCTTACTTCAACGACTCGCAGCGACAAGCCACGAAGGATGCCGGCAAGATCGCGGGTCTCGAGGTCTTGCGAATCCTCAACGAGCCGACCGCGGCGTCGCTCGCTTACGGGCTGGACAAGAAGAAAGACGAGACGATCGCGGTCTTCGACCTGGGTGGCGGCACCTACGACATCACGATCCTCGATTTGGGTGAGGGTGTCTTCGAGGTGAAGTCGACCAACGGCGACACGCACCTCGGCGGGGATGACTTCGACGAACGCGTCATCAACTGGCTGGTCGATGAGTTCAAGAAGGATCAGGGGATTGACCTCTCTAAGGATCCAATGGCGCTCCAGCGTTTGAAAGAGGCGGCCGAGAAGGCGAAGTGCGAGCTGTCGACCACGATGGAGACCGATATCAATCTCCCCTTCGTCACGGCCGACCAGTCGGGCCCGAAGCACCTGAACATCCGGTTGACGCGGGCAAAGCTGGAGCAGCTGATCGACGACCTGCTCCAGAAAACGATTCCGCCGATGGAGAAGGCGTTGGCCGACGCGAAGCTGAAGCCTGAGAACATCGACGAGGTCATTCTGGTCGGAGGTTCCACCCGCATTCCCAAGGTCCAGGAAATCGTGCGGGGATTCTTTGGAAAGGAGCCCCACAAGGGCGTGAACCCCGACGAGGTGGTCGGTGTCGGAGCGGCGATCCAGGCCGGCGTGCTCGCCGGTGAGGTGAGTGAGGTTCTGCTTCTGGATGTCACGCCTCTCTCGCTCGGCATCGAAACGCTGGGTGGCGTGATGACTACGCTCATCACGCGGAACACGACGATACCGACCAAGAAGATGGAGGTCTTTTCGACGGCCGAGGACACCCAGACGACTGTGGACATCCACGTCCTCCAGGGCGAGCGGTCCATGGCCGCTCACAACAAGACCATCGGCCGCTTCCAGCTGACAGGCATCCCGCCCGCGCCGCGCGGCGTGCCGCAGATCGAGGTCACCTTCGACATCGACGCCAACGGCATCCTGCACGTGTCCGCGAAAGACCGTGCGACCGGCAAAGAGCAGAAGATCCGCATCGAAGCGACTTCGGGTCTCGCCGACGCCGAGATCGAACGGATGGTCAAGGACGCCGAGGAGCACGAAAAGGAGGACAAGGCGGCCCGAGAGCTCGCGGAACTCCGCAACAAGCTGGACACCCTCGTCTACCGCGTGGAGAAGGAGTCCGCCGAGTGGGGTGACAAGCTGGATGACGCCAGCAAGAAGCGCCTGGAAGAGGCCCGGGAAAGCGCCAAGAAGGCGCTAAAGGAGAGCCAGGACCTGCCGGATCTCAACCGGGCCCACGACGAGCTCATGCAGGCCTTCTCCGCCGCCGGCCAGAAGCTTTACGAGGCCCAAGCCGCCACCGCGGGGGCCGCGGGCGGCCCCGAGGACGGGAGCCGCGCCGAGAGCGAGGCCGAGCCCGAGGTGGTCGAGGCCGACTACGAAATCGTGGATGAGGAGAAGGACAAGTAGAGTTGCAACGGTCTACCCGGTCTGACACATCTATATAGACCGGAGGCATAGAACGGGCTGGGGCCACCGGCCCCAGCCGCGACCCGGGCCGGTCGTCGCCGGAACCGGGTCGCGCTGCTTGGGTAGCAAATACCGACTAAGAACGATCCATCGAACCGTAGAGTTGTTCAACGGGTCGAAACTTGAGGGAGGCCGTCACGATGAGCGACCCGCTTCGCAGTAAACTGCGTTTCGTGCTTTTTACAACCCTTGCGCTGATCATGAGCTTGGGGCTCGCCTCAGGCTTCCGCTGGATACAGGGCGGCCAGCACGCCGCCGCGGCGCCGGTCAGCCAGCTGGCGAACCCGGCCGTCGTCCAGGGCGCCGACGCGAGGGCAAAGGCCAGCGAGTCGCCGGCCACTACGGCCCATAACTTCGAAGCGTTGGCCGAGGTCAGCGCTGCGTTCGTCGCCATCGCCCAGAGCGTCACGCCGGCGGTGGTGTCCGTCAACACGAGCGGTCAGGCGAGCCGCATGCGCTTGCCCGAGCGGTTCGAGGAGCTTTTCGGGCCGTTTCATCCTCAGCCCGAGGATACTCCCTTCGACATGCCCCTCGGGCGCGGCTCCGGCTTCATCGTCTCGCCGGACGGCTACGTTCTGACCAATAACCACGTGGTCGCCAACGCCGAACGGATCAGCGTCGAGCTGCTCGATGGCCGGCAGTTCCCCGCCGAGCTGGTGGGCCGGGACCCGACCACCGACGTCGCGGTACTCAAGATCGCGGGCCAAGACCTGCCGACGGTGACGCTGGGCGATTCTGAAGCGCTCGCGGTCGGCGAGTTCGTCCTCGCTATCGGCAACCCAGGGACCCAGTTCACGTCGGCTTTACCCTTCACGGTCACCGGTGGAATCGTCAGCGCCAAAGGCCGCACCCTCGGGATCATTCGGCAGGCGGCCGGCGGCAGCGATTACGCGATCGAAGACCTGATCCAGACCGACGCGGTGATCAACCCGGGCAACTCTGGAGGACCGCTGGTCGACTCCCGTGGCGCGGTCGTCGGCGTGAACACGGCGATCCAGAGCACAACGGGATACTACCAGGGGTATGGCTTCGCCATTCCGATCAGCCTGGCGAAGAACGTCATGGATGACCTGATCGAGTTCGGTCGCGTTCGCCGCGCCGCCCTGCGTGTCCAGGTCCTGGGCGTCAGCCCCGCCGACGCGAGGGCGTTCAAGCTGCCCGAACCCCGAGGGGCGGTGGTTCAGGACTTTCCGCCCAACAGCCCGGCCGAGAAGGCGGGCATGAAGCGTGGCGACGTGATCATCGCCGTCAACGACAGACCGGTTCAGCGCGTCGGTCAGCTCCAGCGCATGATCGCCTCTTACGAGCCCGGTGAGAAGGTGAAGGTGAAAGTCATCCGTTACGGCCAGGAGTTGACCTTCGACGTCAAGCTCGCCGAGGCCAATGTGCCGCAGCCCGAGCCCGTCGCCGCTGGCGCCAGCAGCCGGCCCGGGAACGCGCTCCTCGGCATTCGAGTGGCGGAGCTCGATTCCCGCCTGGCCGAGCAGTTCAACTTCGAGTCGGACTCGAAGCTGCAGGGCGTCGTCGTCACCGATGTGGCGCGGTTCGGCCCGGCTTACAACGCCGGCCTCGGACCGGGCTGGCTGATCCAGCGGGTCGATGGCAAGGAGATCAGGCGGGCGAAGGACTTCGACGAGGCGCTCAGCTCGACCCAGCCCGGGTCCGTGATCTCGTTCGATGCGGTCTTCATGACGTCGGAGGGTGATCAGCTTCACAGGATCATCAACATCGAGATCCCTGAGAACTGAGCCCAAGGTCCGCACGGCCGAGCGGATGGTGGCGCCGGTGAAA
>CAYGAJ010000133.1:0-6879 GCA_964347815.1 uncultured Gemmatimonadota bacterium
GGGCGGCTCTTATTCCCGTCTTGAGTTTCCTCCCCACGCCGCCTCATCTACAGCGTCAGATAATAAAGCTGCGATGGTTGGGCCTTGAGCTGGCTTGGGTCCTTCGTTGTCAGATCCTCCCTCCGCCCGCATGACCTGATGGACCAGAGAAAGCTTTTATCGAGCCTTCCTCTTGCTTGAGCGATGGACGTCGGGGAGAGGTTCGACCTCGTAGGCAGAAACGCTGTGGAGGTTGTAACTCCCAACGAGCTAAAGGACCTGCTCTCGCGTGAGGGCCGCCCAAAGGCGTACCTCGGTCTGGAACCCAGCGGTCTCGTTCACCTTGGGACCGGACCCCTGCTGGCGGGGAAGATCATCGATCTTGAGAACGCCGGCTTCGAAGTGACAGTCCTCCTCGCTGACTGGCATGCGTACATCAACGACAAGCTCGGAGGAGACTGGGATGTCATCAATGCGGCCGCGGATTATCTGGCCGAAGCCTACCGTTCCTTGGGCGTCCCCGAGAGCGTCAGGTCCCTCCGTGGCAGCGAGCTGGTGTCAGGCAGCGATTACTGGAGGTCCGTCCTTCGAGTGTCCAAGGCGTCGACAGTGGCCCGCATGAGGCGAGCTCTAAGCATAATGGGCAGGAAGGAGGAGGAAGCGGAGCTAGACGCTTCGAGGCTCATCTACCCCGCCATGCAGGTAGCTGACATACACCAGCTGGATCTCGATCTGGCCCTCGGCGGCATGGACCAGCGCCATGCCCACATGCTGTATCGTGACCTGGCACCGAAGCTCGGCTGGAAGCAGGTGGTGGCCTTGCACACGCCGATGCTCGCGAGCCTCCAGGGAGGCGGCCGCATGGACTCGTGGGATCTTAAGATGAGCAAGTCGAAGCCCGAGACCTGCATATTCATCCACGACTCCCCGGGCGAGATAGAGGAGAAGATCCGGAAGGCCTACTGCCCACCACGGGAGGTGGAGAGAAACCCAATCCTGCAGTTCTGCCAGTACATTGTCTTTCCTCACTTCTCCTCCATGAGGGTCGAGAGAAAGGCAGCCCATGGAGGCGATGTGGAGTACGCTAGCTACGAAGCCTTGGAGGGAGCATACAGAGAGGATAAACTACACCCGCAAGACATCAAGGCAGCCGTTGTGCGCTACCTCGTGGAGTTGTTCGCACCCTCTCGTGACTACTTCGAGAGCCACCCAGAGACGTTGAGGCGTGTCACGGCAGCCCTGGACCTCTGAGGCGCGGACATGCGCGAACGGAGGCGGAGATCGGCAGCCCTGTTATCGATCCTGGCAGGTGCGCTATTGGCCGCTGGTCATTTCTCTGGAGCGCCCCACTGGGTCTCCTTCCTCGAGCTTGTGGCGCGCTTCGTCCCGATGAATCTCGTCCTACGTGGGGTATTTGTCGCGGTCCTCGTCGTAGCCTCCTTCGGTGGCATCGCGGTAATCCTTGGAGGCCTTCTGATCCTCGGGCGTCGTGACCTCCTAGCCAAGTTGTTAATCCTCCTCGGAACCGGCTTCGGCCTGGTCTCGTTCGTTGTGGCAATCTCCCTGGCTGTCTACAGGGGGGACCTGCCGGTCTACGGGGGCAACGCCCTCATAGTGATCGCCATAGGCATGTCAGTGGCGGCTCGTGTAATCCTCAGGGAGCCACGTACCAGCCGCAAGCGTAGGTGATGCTGGGAAGCCAGGTCTGGACGGCCGCATACCTTTATGAAGCCCTCCCAGCTTGATTGCGGGGATTCACATGGTCACGCTGCAGGACATATCGGCTCAGCTTTGGCAGCAGATAGTTGGGTTCCTGGACACTGTTCTGTGGGGAAACATAACAGTCGCCGCTGTGCTCATCTCCCTCGGCATCCTCGTTGCGGGCGTAGTCGTCATCCGGTTCCTGGCGAAGGCCCTGAGGGCGGTCCTCGGACGACTAGCAATCCCTCCCCTGGTGGGCAACTTCCTCGTTCGAGTAGCGCGCTTCTTACTTTACATAGTCCTACTCGGTCTGGTCCTTGCGCCGTTGGGGGTTGACCTCACCAGCCTCGTCCTCAGCTTTGGGGTCCTCGGGATAGTGATCGGCCTCGCCCTCAGAGACTTCCTATCAAACCTCATAGCGGGAATCACCCTCATCACGATTCGTCCCTTCCAGATTGGGAACCTGGTCGAGGCAGCCGGCGTTACTGGCTTCGTTCAAGACGTCTCGATTACTGCCACAACACTCAAGACCTTCGACGGAAAGAAGGTGGTGGTCTCCAGCTCGCAAGTCTGGGGCGGACCCATCGTGAACTACCACCACTGGCCGATTCGACGAATTGACCTGGTGGTGGGAGTTTCTTATGAGGACGATGTCCCCCGAGCGCTCAACGTGATAAAGCAGGTCCTGAAGTCGGAGAAGCGCGTCCTGAGAGAACCTGAAGCCGTTACAAATGTCGCCGCTCTCGCTGACAGCAGTGTCAACCTCAACATCTTCGCCTGGGCCAAGCAGGAGGACTGGGGTGACGTCAGGACGAGCTTGCTGGTGAGCGTCAAAGAGGCCTTCGAGAAGGAGGGTATCACCATACCATATCCCACCAGAACCCTATTCATTAAGGATGAGGAGGAGCAAGAGAGCGCTCACTAGGCGGTGGACAACGGGGTCTAGAGACGGCCAGCATCCCAGATTGCTTGGGCCCTCCCTTGAGAGTCGCCGAGCGATGTCATGGCCTCTTGCTAGTCACCACACCCTTCCGGCGAGAAGGATTCCAGTTACTTGAAGTGCCTTCTTACGGACATGAGGTAGCCAAGGAACAGCAGTAGGATGACGAGCCCAGGACAGATGATAGGAGCGCCGTGAGGGCTACTGCAGCCACGCCGCTGACAAAGGCGAATATCGATCGCACGAGTCCGATGACGGTAACGATCAGTGCCAACCATCACGCCCAGGGGCTGAGGTTCAAGAGGCCGTTACCGGTGCCCAGCATTACGATGCCGACGATCAGGTTCAGCACCAAGCTCACTAGGAATGCGTCCCTCGGCGTATCAGCAGGGAGTTCGAATCCCATGAGGCCAATGTAGGCGAGGAGGTTGATGAAGGCAAAGATCAGGAGGATTAGCCCGCCAACCACTGCCAGGCTTCCTAGGATGGTCACTCCCAGAGGTCTTTTTGCCATAGACCGCCAGAGCCGCTGGCGGTACTGAACGCCTCTTATGGCCCCTGCCTTGTGGGATTCCGTCGAGCCTCAGAGCCACCCCTTCCTCCTGAAGAACGCCACCATTGTCAACGCCAGGGCGGCCATGATGCCCAGAGCCATGAAATATCCCCAGGGGGTCTGGAGTTCTGGCATGTTTACGAAGTTCATGCCGTAGAGCCCTGCGACGAAACTGAGGGGTATGAATATCGTCGCGATAATGGTCAGCACCTTCATGACCTCATTCATCTTGTTGCTGAGGCTTGACAGGTATGTGTCCAGCATGCCCGAGACCAACTCTCGATGGACTTCGACCGAGTCAATAACCTGGATCGTGTGGTCGTAGACGTCTCGAAGGAAGACCATCGTCTCGGGCTGAATGAGGGCAGATTCACCGCGTTCCAGCCGGTTGGTGACTTCACGAAGGGGCCAGATGGACTTCCGCAATCCAATGAGGTCGCGTTTGAGGTTGTAGATCTCCCGCAGGGTGTCCGATGTCGGTTCGGAGATGAGTTCCTCTTCAAGCGCTTCCGTTCGCTCCCCCAGGCTCTCCAGGATCGGGAAGTACTCGTCCACCACTGCATCCAGGAGTGCATAGGCAAGGTAGTCCGGCCCCATCCGCCTGATCCGACCCCTCCCGCTCCTGATCCTCTCCCTTACGCCCTCAAATACGTCACCTTCCCGTTCCTGGAAGGAGAGGACGTAGTGAGGCCCCACGACGAGGCTGACCTGCTCATCCACGATGTCATTCTGAACCGTATCGTAGCCTAGCATGCGGATCACAATGAAGAGGTGATCCGCATAGTCCTCCACTTTGGGCCGTTGAAAGGTGTTAAGCACGTCCTCGAGGACGAGCGGATGCAAGCCGTACTGATCCCCCAATGCCTTGATGACCTCAACACGGTGCAAGCCGTCGACGTTAATCCAGGTCACTGTGTCTCGATCCCTGTAGGGGAAACCCTCGGCGGGATCCGCGAGAACCCGCTCCTCCACCCGGTCGGCGTCGTAGTCCATGAGGGAGACCTTGACCTCCTCTTCGTGCCTTTCACCTACGTGGGCAAGGGTTCCTGGAGGCTGGCCAGCCTTGCGGGAGGCCCTTCCTGGCGATTCAACCAAAGCAACACACCCGAGCCTACCATTAGAGTGGATATCATAAAGGAATCGGGAGCCGGACTCGTAATCCCTCCACCTTCGGGGCGGGTCATGCTAACTGGGAGAACACGATTGCCAGGACAAGGAATATCAGTAAGAGTATCCAGACTAGGAGCGCCGCGCGCGTGCCTCTCTTGGCCCTCTCCTCCTCCCACCACGTCTTGGGACGGATTCCCTGCGCAATGAAGGTCACGATTCCAGCAAGGTTTATCCCAACAAGAAAGACCAGCAGTAGGAGAAGGTTCTGGAAGGCGAGCTCCCAATGTCCGGATCCCAGGAGCATTCCGAGGGTGACGGAAGGTGGGAGCAGGGCCACGGCCACCATCACACCGATGAGGACGGCAGGGAGGGCCACCGTAAAGGCAATGGCCGCTGCCCCACCTGCGACAAGGGCGAGGGTGACGTCCCCCAAGGTCACCTGAGTCCTGGCTGCAATCTCCTGAGCAGTCGGATCGATGGGGAAGGTGAGTCCGAAGATTGCGCCGATGAACACAGTGAGGAGCAGTCCTGCGGCAGTGGCGGCGAAGGCGTGCCTCGCCAGACTGACGTCACCGAGGGTGGCAGAGAGGACCAAGGCAACATTGGGTCCCAGCAATGGCGCGATAACCATGGCGCCGATTATGATGATGAGGTCACCGCGTAGGATTCCAATGGCAGCCACGACGGCCGAAAGGACCACGAGGAAGAGGTATACACGCGTCAGGCGAGCCGCCTCGCTTATGTCGTTATAGAGCTCCTCGACGCTCACCCGCTTGAGGAATGGACCTCTTCGCCTGCGCGCAACGGGGGCCGGCTCTGCATCCACGGGTCGCGGAACCGTCGCCTCTACAGGGAGCAGGAGAACCCTGAAGTCCTCGAGCTTCCCGAAGTGCTGTTCCAGCAGATCAATTACACCGTCGCTCTCCTCCGCAGCAAGAAGGACGGAGGCCTCGGTCTCGCCCTCCTCAGCGGCGCCAAGCCACACCCCGACCGTCGGCCTCTCCCTCAGGACCTCCTTGACGCGCTCTCCGTCCAGGCCTCTCGCGTGAACCTTCAGGAGCCTGAGTGCCATGAAATCGACCTACTTCCCCGAACCCTTCCCATCGACCTCGCGCATCCAGACATCACGCTGCGGGAAGGGTATCTGAACGCCTTCCTCACGGAAACGGCGGTCAATCTCCTTGTTGATATCGCTGCGGATCCGCCAGTGGTTCCGGGCGTCGCGAATCCAGGCAATCAGGCGACAGTTGATGGAGGAGTCCCCAAACTCGTCCACCCAGACGTCCGGCTTGCGTTCCTCATCTTTCAAGACCTCCGGATTTGCAAGGGCGATTTCCTTCAGTACGCTTTCCACCTTTGCCAGGTCGCTGCCATAAGCGACTCCGATTTTTATGTGCATGCGGTAAAGAAAGTCCGGTCGGAGATAGTTCACCACTGGCTTGTTGGCGATCTCGTTGTTCGGGACGATGAGGAGGTTGTTGTCTCGGCGTGAGTAGAGCTTTGTGCTTCGCAGTCCTATGTCCACGACTTCGGTGATCAGCCCGGACTCCATTTCGATCAGGTCGCCAATCTGGAATGGCTTGTCCGCCATCAGGTGCAATCCCGCGAAGAGGTTGCTCAGGGTGTCCTGCGCGGCGAAGGCAATAACAATGCCCAGGATACCGAGTCCAGCGACGAGGACAGTAATGTTGAAGCCTAGGCTCTGGAGAGCGATGATGAACCCGACGACCACGATGACCAACCCCCCGAGCTTGTCCATTGAGGGCAGGACGCGCTTCCCGAGGTCCTTCCGAGCCCGTTTGGAGCGCCGGGTCGCGTAGCGGATGACAACATCCCGCCACACCTTGTACCCGATCCACGTCGCCAGAGCAATCACGATAAGGGAGTACGCCTGGAGTAGGAGAGCCATCAGCTCTGGTTGAATCCCGAGGATCTGCAGACTGTTCACGGCTCCGTAGACGAAAACGAAGACGAAGATGGGGACCCGGAGGATTTGCAGGGCGCCTAGGACCACTCGGCCTCGCCGCTTCCCCCCAAGGCGCCGGGCCAGGCCCCCAACAGCAAAGACAAGGACGATGGAGATTACGACCCAAAGGGCCAAGGTCAGGACGAAGGCTCCATACAGGTTATTGAAGGGGGCCGGGAGCTGATTCTCCCACACGCCGAAGATCTTGCCAGTGGGATCCTCTGCGGGCGTGATGCCGAGGAGCCGGATCTCCAGAAAGAGAACTTGGGAGGATAAATCCCCCGTGGCGAGGTCCAGAGCCTCGAACTCAACCTCTGTGGTCACGATTCCCTCCTGGCCGGCGAGAGGTGCCTGGAGAGTCAAGTTAAACTGGCCATCCTCCAAAGGCCTGAGGAAGAGATGGGAGGGTTCTACCCTGGCGTCAAGGCCTGGCTCGGTGCTCAGCACCCTCCCTTGGACCAAGTAGGTGGTGTTGCCGCCGTTGAAAGCTGCGAACGTATAGGTTGCAGCCGCACCGAGGCGGATCTCAGCGGGCGAGTCGATGACGAGGAGCTGCACGGGGGAAGCACCGATGTTCGCGGCCAAGGCTCCGTTGGCCGCTAGTGCAATTGCGAGGACGCACACGAAGGG
>CAYGAJ010000134.1:0-6831 GCA_964347815.1 uncultured Gemmatimonadota bacterium
TCCTCGCTGGCTCCCCGGGGGGCGCGCACGGTGGCGCGGAAGCGGCCGTTCACCTGGACCGCGATGTCGATCTCATCGGCGACGGCCAGGTCGGCATCGTACTCCGGCCAATTCGCCTTCGCGAAGATAGACCCCTCGTGACCGAGGCGCTCCCACAGTTCCTCTGCTAGGTGGGGCGCGAACGGCGCCAGCAGGACGATCAACGGTTCCAGCTCCGAGCGACGCGCGGTGCGGCCCTCGGCGCGTACGGCGTTCAGGTACTCCATCATCGCGGCGATCGCGGTGTTGTACTGAAGCGAGGCGATGTCGCCGCTGACTTTCTTGATCGTCGCGTGCAGCTTCTGCTGGAGCTCTTCCGTCTCGGGCGGCCCTTTGGCAGGACCGTCCTCTGACGTGACTGCGTCCCAGACCCGATCGAAGAAGCGGGAGATGCCGGCGATGCCCTGCTCGCGGAAGTCTCCGCCCTCTTCGTACGGGCCCATGAACATGAGGTAGGTGCGAAAGACGTCGGCGCCGTACTCCTCCACGTACTGGTCGGGGATCACCAGATTTCCCTTCGACTTCGACATCTTTGCGCCTTCCTTCAAGATCAGCCCGTGCTTCCGGAACTTCTCGTACGGCTCCTGGAATGGCAGGTGGCCGAGATCGTGCAGCGCCATGGTGATGAATCGCGAGTACATCAGGTGAAGCACGGCATGCTCCTCGCCCCCGATGTACATGTCAACCGGCAGCCACTTTTTCGTGCGCTTCGGGTGGAACGGCTTGTCATGCACATCGGTGGAGGGATAGCGCATGAAGTACCAGGCCGAATCCAGGAAGGTGTCGGAGACGTCGGTCTCACGCTTAGCCGGTCCACCACAGGTCGGACAGTCGACGTTCAGGAAGCTCCCCGAGCGCGACAGCGGGCCGACGCCGCTTTCATCGGGCCTGAAGTTCTCGACATACGGCAGCAACACCGGCAAGTCCTTCTCGGGCACCGGCACGATGCCGCAGGCCTCGCAATGGATGACCGGAATCGGCGGCCCCCAATAGCGCTGGCGTGAGATGCACCAATCGTGAATGCGGTAGTTGACCGCGAACTTGCCCCGTCCCTCCTTCTCGAGCCAGGCGGTGATCTCCTTGATCGCTTTGGCGGCGGGCATCCCATCGAACTTCCCAGAGTTCACCAGGACCTCGTCCGCCGTATGCTCGGTGAAAGCGTTCTCCAACTCCGCTTCCGGGTCGAAGCTGTCGTACTGGTCGGCGGGGATCACGACGACACGTATCGGCAGGTCATATTCCCGGGCGAACTCGAAATCGCGCTGGTCGTGAGCGGGCACCGCCATGATTGCGCCGTGGCCGTATTCCATGAGCACGTAGTCGGCCACCCAGATCGGTATCTTCTCGCCGGTGGCGGGGTTGATCGCCGTCGCGCCCGTGTCCACTCCGGTTTTCAGGCCCTCCTCACCGGCTTTGCGACGATCGACCAGGTCGCGGGCGAGAGCCTTCTTCACGTAAGCGGTCACCGCTCGGCGCCGCTTCGACGTCGTGATCGCTTCGACGAAGGCGTGCTCGGGCGCCAGCACCATGAACGTGGCGCCGAACAACGTATCGGGGCGCGTGGTGAACACGCGGATCTGCTTGTCTTCGTGGCCGACGATCTGGAAGTCGATGTCGGCGCCTTCCGAGCGGCCGATCCAGTTGCGCTGCAGGCGTTTCGTCGACTCCGACCAGTCGATCCATTCCAGATTGTCCAGCAGCCGCTGAGCGAAGTCGGTGATCTTGAAGAACCACTGATCCAGGTAGCGCTGCGTCACCTCGGTCGAGCAACGCTCGCAGCGCCCGTCGATCACCTGCTCGTTCGCCAGCACCGTCTTGCACGAGGGACACCAGTTGACCGGGGCCTCGCGCCGCTCGGCGAGGCCGCCCTTGTAGAGCTGCAGGAAGATCCACTGGGTCCACTTGTAGTACTCGGGCCGCGTGACATCGACCACCCGGTACCAATCGTACATGAACCCCATGCGCCGCAGCTGGCGCGTGAAGTTCTCGATGTTGCGTGGTATCAGCTCCATCGGATGGATGCCCAGCTTCAGGGCGAAGTTCTCCGAGTGGATGCCGAAGGCGTCGAAGCCGATGGGCTCGAAGACGTCGTACCCCTGCAGCCGCTTGAAACGGCCGTGGATGTCCGCGCCCGTGAAGGCGTACACGTTCCCCACGTGCAACCCTTCACCCGACGGGTAGGGGTACATCATCAGGTTGTAGTAGGGGCGGCTGGCCCCGTCGATGTCGACCCGATTGAGGCCGGACTCTTCCCAACGGTCCTGCCACCTCTGTTCAATCCTTATCGGGTCGTAGCGCTCAGTCATTGTTCTCTGATACCGCTTCTCGTACGAATGAGTAGGGAGACAGGCGAGGGCCGGTTGTCTCACAAGCTTGCGAAACGATAAAGATTAGGCGACCCGGTACCAATATCAATGGCCTCGGGGAGGATCGTGGTGGCCACTCGCGGGCCTGGCGCACCCGCGGCGCACGGCGCGGAGGTTCAGTTCGGCGCGCCGGGGTCGGTGACGCGACGGCCGCCGGCCTCCGCGACCAGGCTTTCCAGGGCAGCCCAGGGCTCTTCGGCGCCGTGCAAGCCATCGATCAGCCGGTCGATCGCCTGCCTCAGGTTCTCCGAGCTGGTATAAAGCTGCTGGAAGAGTGGCAGGCGGTGATAGTAGAGGTGACGCGCGATGAGCGACGCGTTGTTCAGCCGCGCCGCATCGAAGCGTGCGAAGCCCGGGGTACGCATGGTCGGGGCGAACTCACGGTCGAAACGCGCGGCCGCCTCGGCGAGCAGCGCCTGGCGCCGCGGGATCGTCGCCTCGGGTGTGAGCTGTTCGGCATACAAGCTCTCGAGCTCGGTCCACAGCTGATCGAGGAACTCGCTCAGCCGCACGGTGTCGTGCCAACGGTCGCGAGCGAGCGCGCATTGGGCGGCGTCCGAGCCGTCCCTGCAGAAGAATTCGATGGCGCCAACCGATCCCACGAAGTTGGCAAAGCTTTCGTTGAACTTCACGTGCCCGGTGACGAACAGGGTGTTGTGCGTGACTTCGTGCACCACCGTCTCCACCAGGCCCACGCTGTCTTGACCGAGTACGGTCGACAACAAGGGATCGGGCAGCCAACCGAGCGTGCTGAACGCCGAGGTGGGGCGCAGATAGGTGTCGAAGTGCCGCGCCTCCAGCTTGCGCCGTTCCTTTTCAGCCGCTTCCCGGCTGAAGAATCCCTTGTACGGCACGCGTCCGACGATGGGGAACCACCAGGTGTACGCGGCGAGGCGGTTGACCGGGCTCGCCGAGAGCACCAGAGCCAAGGTATCGCGGCCGATGTCGGAGTAGGACGTGTAGCTGTCGCCGACATCGAGGCGCAGGTCGCGCTGGGCGAACGCTCGGGCCCGCACTACCAGCTCGAGTTTGGCGCGCGTGTCCATGTCCACCGCCGGGTCGTCGAGGATCTCGGCGATGGGGCGGCGCCGCGCCAGGATGCGCGCCTCCTCCCAGGCAGCACGCAGCACGTAACCGGGCGAGCAGGCGGCGAGGGTCGTAGCCAGGAGCGACACGAGGGCGGCTCCTATTACGCGCCGCGCCGTTGCCCCGGATCGGGGCCCACGCCGCTCATCGTCGCCGAGTCTCAGCCTGGAGTCCATCGCGCCAGCCGTCGCAACGCGCTCAGCCGTTCGGTACGGCCGATCCGTGCCCGCCCCAGAGCCTCGCGGATCCAGTCGATCGAGGTGTCGTAGGCTTCGCGGTCGACGGGGTAGGGGTAGCCGTCCTTGCCGCCGTGCGCGAAGCTGAAACGAGCTGGATCGCGGTAGCTCGGCGGCTGGCCGTGTGCAAGCTCGGCGATGAGCGCCAGGGCCCGAAGGGTCTTAGCGCCGACGCCGCGAAGCGCCAGCAGCGCCTCGAAGTCAGCGGGCTGGGCCTCGTACGTGCTGAGCAGCACCTTGCTCAGGTTTCGCGGGTTCACATCACGACGGATGTCGAGCGTATGTCGCGCGGGGAGGTGCAAGCTCAGGATGTCCGCCACCTCCTTTTGGACAAGCTGGGGCCGGTCCCGGGCGATCTCGGCTGCGGCGCTGCGGGCGCCGGCGGCATCGGCCGCCACGAAGTCGAGAACCAGTTGCTCGCGCCGCTCGGAACAGATGGCGGCGTGCGGTTCGCAGACGAAATCGTCGACGCGTTCCCCCAGCCAATGGTAGCGCCGGGCCGAACGTCCGCGGTCATGCATCCCCTGCTGCACCACGGCCCACTCGCCGGAACCGGTCAGGAAGAAACAATGGTGATAGATCTGGTATCCGTCCTGGAGCGCGGCGCTGTCCACCTTCGCCGACATGCGACTGGCGTAGACCAGACGCTCGCCGTCGAGGCCCAGCCTCGAGCAGATGCCCTCGAGCTCCTGCGGAGTCCTGCGAGAGGCGCGGCCTTTGCCACCCGCCACATAGATCCCGGTGTTTGCCCCAGAGTCCGAAAGACCTGTTTTCAGCGCGCCACACACCGTGGTGGTGAGGCCGCTGGAGTGCCAGTCGAAGCCGAGGACGCACCCGAACGCCTGGAACCAGAACGGGTCCGACAGCCGGCCGAGAAACGCGGCCGGACCGTGCTCGACGACGATCACCTCAGTCAGCGCCCGGCCGAGTGCGACCATCCGCTGAAACAGCCAGCGGGGCGCGCGTCCGCTGTGGAGCGGCAGAGTGGCGGTGCCGGTGCGCTGTGCCATATCGTGGCCGTGGCTTGGGGATTCGGCGTCTGAGTCGACAGGGGATTATACGCCACTCGGAGCGGCACGATCCAGCGGGCCGGGCGATCGGGCACCTTTCTTGTTTGGGGTGTAGTATGGTAGATGGGATCGTGCGTTTCTGAAGGGGAGGCAGTCGATGGCGGAACAGGGCAATAAGGTCGATCCGAAGAAGCTGAGACAAGAGTTGTTGAATCTGGCCGCGGCGATCCGGCAGCTGGATCAGGAGGGCGAGCTGTTGCATTCGAGCCCCGAACTGATCCGCCGGATGGGTGATCTGCGCCGCAAGCTGTTCGAGTACGAGGTGCGTTGCACCGAGAGGCTGCTGCCCCGGGGAGAGTTGCCCGAAGTGTTGGAAGCTCAGCGCATCGTCAGGGAGGCAGCCCAACAGTTAGAAGAAGAAGACGAGAAGTGGCGTCGCTTCTTCGAAGAGCCTGAGGAAGACGAGTAGCCTGAGGCGCGAGCCCACACGCCCTTACATCCAGATCCGCCCTTCGAGCATCTGAACCGCGCGGCCGACGATCTCCAGATCGGCCACACCACCCGCCTCACGCTTCACACGCACCCCGACGCGGCCCGGTCGACCCAGCGTGTCACCCTGTTCCCCACTGAACTCGAACCAGCCGTCCTCCTTACCTTTCACGTACCGGTCCAGGTAGATGACGCCCATCGGGCCCTGGGCGCTGCCGGTGACGATGTCTTCAGGCACGCCGTGGAAGGGGGCGAAGAACCGGAGATGCCAGTGGGCGTCGGGATCGATGGTCTCGGGGGCGAAAAAGGCGAAGGCGGCGGTCGCGTCGATCGGCGCGAGCTTCTCAGCGTTCAGCTTCAAAGCTCGCAGTGCCCTCAGGTCACGCACCGGGAAGTAGCAGTAGTTCAGCGAGCGGTGAACGACCCAGTCACCGGCCAGATCGTCCGCCCCGACCTCCCAGAGCGCCGCAAAAGCCTTACGATCCAACTCGAGGGGCGCGAAGTCGGGCACGGGAAGCTGCATCGCGACCCACGTGTCGCCGTCGCGACGGCTAATCCGCACACGCAGGATGCCGGAGCGCGTTTCGACCCGCAGCTCGCGCGCCCCGTCCGACTCGACCTCGATGAGGCCGTGCTGCGCGGCCGCCGAAAACGACGCGATGGTCGCGTGGCCACACAGATCGACTTCCATCGTCGGCGTGAACCAGCGCAGTCGGATGTCGGCGTTGGTCTTGGACGGCGGACCGAGAAACGCCGTCTCGGCGAGATTGAGCTGAGCGGCGATCTGCTGCATCACCGGGTCTGACAGGCCGGACGCGTCGAGCACCACGCCGGCCGGGTTGCCGGCGAAGGGCCGGTCGGTGAACGCGTTGTACTCCAGAACCTCGACGCTTCGTCGCTGGGTCATTCTTCCTGGCTCGGCGCCATCGTCTTGAAACCGTTGATCGTGACAAGCGTGCAGAGAATCGTGCGCCCTCCACAATACGGGGGGCTGCGATCCGGGGTCAACGACGGCCGCGGTTCGCCACAGCCCGCACCCTGTTCGCTTTGCGTAGCCGGCTTATCTTGGGCGTCATGTTCTCGACCTGCAGAAGGATCGCTTTCGTGCTCTGCTACCTGCTCGCGCTGGGGCCGGCCGCCAGCGGCCAGGCGACGGACACCCAGGAGCTCGGCTCCGAGCTCACCGTCTTTCTCGTGACGATCGGCCCCGGGTCCGCGACCTGGGAGCTGTACGGTCACAACGACATCTTGATACACGACGATCGGTTGGGCACCGACCGGCTCTACAGCTACGGTCTGTTCAGCTGGCGCCAGGAGCGTTTCCTCTGGCGCTTCATAAAAGGCCGCATGCTGTACCGCGTCGGTGTGTTCGAAGCCGAGCCGCGGATCGCCGACTACGTCGCCTCGAACCGGTCGGTGTGGATACAGGAACTCGACCTGAGCCCGAAGCAACGAGCCGAGCTGCGCGCCTTCCTCGAATGGAACGTTCAGCCGGAGAACGCCGACTACCCCTACCATTATTACTACGACAACTGCTCGACGCGCGTGCGGGACGCCATCGATCAGGTCCTGGAGGGCCAGATCGAGCAGCAGACCGAGATGCGG
>CAYGAJ010000135.1:0-6762 GCA_964347815.1 uncultured Gemmatimonadota bacterium
GACCGGCAAGGTCCACAACTTCCCGCTCGTCATCTACAACACGCGCTACTACGACGAGTTGATGGGCTGGCTGCAAGGCGCGATGATCGACGAAGGCAAGATCTCACCCGAGGACCTCGACATCATCCGCACCGCCGACACACCGGAACAGGCGGTCGAGATCATCGTCGAGGCGCACGAGGCTCGAAACGGGGCGGGGGAATCGGGCGGCGATCGGCGGCCGGCGGCGCGCTCGTAGAGGCCTTGGACGTGCCGGTATCGGTGTCGGTATCGCGGACTCACCGTACAAGAAATAGCTGATCGAGCCACCCGGACGCTGCTTGCCGCGCCCGGGCCCGGCCCCCTACGTTTCGCCACCTTCGAGAACCCAGGTGTCGTCGCGTCGTCGCCGCTCAGCCCCGAGGAGCCGATGCCAAAGAAGTCCGAAAAGCACCGCAGCCGCTACCTGAGCGGGCCAGCCATCGATCCGGCGCCGATCGGCGAAGGCGCACGCGTGGCCGACCTGATCGACGGTGCCTTCCTGGCCTACAACGCCGGGCGGTTGCGCGACGCGTGTCGTCTGCTCGTCGAGCGGGTGCTCGAACCCGACGTCACCGTGGGCCTCAGCCTGAGCGGCGCACTCACACCCGCCGGTCTGGGTATGTCGGCGCTCATCCCGCTGGTGCAGGCGGGCTTCGTCGATTGGATCGTTTCCACGGGTGCGGTCCTCTATCACGACACCCACTTCGGCATCGGCTTGGAGATGCGCCGGGGCCGGCCTGAAGTGAGCGACGTCGAGCTACGAGAGGAGGGCGTCGTTCGGATCTACGACATCTTCTTCGATTACGACGTGCTCCTCTCCACCGATGCCTTCTTCCGCAAGATCATGGAGGCGGAGGAGTTTCAGCGGACGATGGGGACGGCGGAGTTCCACTACCTCTGCGGACGCTACGTCGGCGAGCGCGAGAAGGCGCTGGGTCTGCGGCGCGTCTCGCTGCTCGCCGCCTGCTACGAGGCCGGGGTGCCCATCTACACGTCGTCGCCCGGCGACTCGAGCATCGGGATGAACATCGCCGAGCGCGCCCTGGCCGGTAGCGCGCTGCGCATCGATCCGTCGCTCGATGTGAACGAGACGGCCGCGATCGTGTTGGGGGCGAAGCGGTCCGGGGGGAAGAGCGCCGTGGTCATCATGGGCGGCGGCAGCCCCAAGAACTTCCTCCTCCAGACCGAGCCGCAGCTGCAGGAGGTGCTGGGCATCGAAGAGGCGGGCCACGACTATTTCATCCAGATCACCGATGCGCGGCCTGACACCGGCGGCCTGTCCGGTGCGACGCCGGCCGAGGCGGTCACCTGGGGGAAGGTGGATCCCGACGCCCTGCCGGACACCGTGGTCTGCTACCTGGATGTGAGCGTCGGCCTGCCGCTGCTGACGGCGTACGCGCTGGCCCGTCACGAACCGCGTCCGCCGCGCCGGCTTTATGAGCGCCGCGCCGACCTGATGGCCCGGCTCGAGGAAGAGTATCGACGCGCGCGCCGGTAGCCCCTCGGGTCCGCGCGCGGATCGCGAGACGGCCAGCGATGCGGATCCCCGGCCCTCTGCTTCCCGGGCGCTTCCTCTCCCGGCCTAACCGCTTTCTCACCGTGCTCGACCTGGGCGGAGCCGAGGTCGAGGCTCACCTCCCGGACCCCGGCCGGCTGAAGGAGCTGCTGCTCCCCGGAGTCGAAGTCTGGGCGCGGCTCTCCACGGCGCCGAACCGAAAGACGCACTACACGCTGAGCCTGGTCCGGGCCCCGACGGGCGAATTGGTGTCGCTCGTCACCACCCTGCCCAACGAACTGGTGGCCGAGTCGCTGCGGCTGAAGCGCATCGCCGAGCTGTCCGGCTGGGCGATCGAGGCTCGGGAGAAGCGCTGGGGGGCAAGCCGCTTCGATTTCGTTCTCGCGCGCAAAGGCGGCGAGCGCCTCTTATTGGAGGTCAAGTCGGTGACGCTGGTGGAGGAACGCCGGGCGCTCTTCCCCGACGCGGTGACGGCGCGGGGCGCCCGTCACGTCCGGGAACTGGCGGCGGCGCGAAGCGCCGGCCTTGGTGCGGCGGTGCTCTTCGTGGTCCAGCGGCGCGATGCCGACAGCGTCACGGCGGCCCGGGCGATCGACCCGAAGTTTGCCGAGGCGTTGGCCGGGGCCCGAGACGCCGGGGTCCGTCTGCTCGCCTACCGCTGTCAGCTGACGCTTCGAGAGGCGCGGATCACGGACCCGCTGCCGGTGCTCGTGGCTTGATGCGGGCCCGGCCCCCAATCATGAGCGGGGCTGTGGCGATCTAGCCCAGATCGATACCCGGCCAGCTCTCGATGGGGTCGGAGGAACGAACGATGTGCATGCCGGCATCGCTGAACCGCTGAAACGCTTCGTTTGCCCCGTCGGTGAAGTCGATCACTCCCGGCACCACGACCGGCGACGTGCAGTCCTCCAGCAGATAGACCTTCTGGGCCAGACTCGGGTCGCGGTCGTCGATCTCGCCCAGCAGGTCGCTAACCGTCCAGGCCACACAGTGGCTTTTTGCCTGGCCCGCGACGATCAGTGCGTCGAACTCCAGCAGGGCATCGATCAGCGATTGGTTGGTCGCGGCGATAGGCTCCCCCTCGGGCCCGGTCAGCACTTCGGGGCGCAGAGCCGAGTAGTTCTCGGTTAGGGGGTTGCTGCCCTTGATCTCGAAGCGCGGCTGGCTCCCGCGAGCGTGCCCGTAGAAGAACAGCGCCTCCTCGACGGACGACACGAGGGCATGACCGATACCGCCGAGCATCGCGTGATAAGGCCAAACGAGAAGCGGATACTTCCCGCTCTCACTCAGCGCGTGAACGTAATGGAGGGCGTGCCGCTTCAGATAGTCAGGGTCGCCGCCCGCCACGGCCATCGCCACCGCGGGGTTCACCCTCCAGACGCCCGTCTCCACATCTTCCGCCGATATGATCGTGGCCCCGCCCTTCGGGTGCTCGCCGCGTTCGTCCACCCAGAAGGTCGGATGGAAGATCTGCATCGACATGTGGGTGTCGAGCGTCGCGACGATCCGCGTGATCACCCCGAGGTTGCGGTAGATGAACTCGCACAACCGAACGTTGTCATCGACCGCCCCACGTCCGGATCGCCCCCCAACGAACAGCTCGAAGTCCGGGATGCAGAAGGTGTTCTGGCAGTCGACCGCGATCAGAGCGACCCGCACCGCGTCGTCCGAGGCCGGGCGGATATCGTGCTCCTGCGCCCACGCCGCCGCGGCGCTGGCCCGCTCCTCATAGGGCACCCGCCAGACTTCGCCCACCCGGGCCGGATCGAAGTGAGGCGGAATCGGTAGCTGACGGTTACTCAAGCTCGTCCCCTCCGTTCGTCCTTCCAGGCTCTCTCCCCGGCCACGCCCGTCGGAGAAACGAAGCGCCCCCTCGGCAGGCCGGAACGAATGCCGGGGGAGCGAGGCCGAAGCGCGAGGCCGAAATGCAACCTTGTGAAGTGCCCTCGCGTCCAAATTAGTGAACGTTGCGTGACGGGGGAAACCGCCCCCAACCCGTGAGGAGGGAGCATGGGGGCCGGAGGAGCTGGATCGGTTTCCCCTGCAGTCAGTGTCGTTGTGCAGTGATAGATCGACGCTCGGAAAAACGCAGTCAACCCAAGCCTGCACCAGAACAGCGGAAACGACAGCTGAGAGGGGCGGCCCACCAAATGGGCGCCCCTCTTCTAGCTACCCGCATTGGGCCGGGGCAAAGCCCGCCGCGCCGGCTCGTCCTTCCGGACTGCCACGGTCGGCGCTGGCGATCGTCCCTGCGGACACGGACGGCGGAGCCCGTCTGGACGGCCCCCGGTGACACACGGGGGGACAGCCCAATTCGGACACTTGCCCCAGGACAGCCTGCCCCCGCGCACACCTGCCAGGACAGCGATGTTTGGGCGTCGCCGGGGAGCCCGTGGCCAGCACAGGACAGCCTTTCCGGTGTGTGCGCCAGCCTGACCGGCGCCCGAGTTCGTGTCCTCACACGGATCAACCGGTCCCGCAGGCGGGGGCTGTCCACGGGTGTCCTCGACCCACCGACGCCTGAAGTGGGGGCTTCGGCAGGACGTCACGTCTAGCAGGGTGTCCAGAACCCCTGTTCGCGGCTCCGCTTTGGTGCCCATACGGCCTAATCTGACAGCGTTTTCTTGGTGTCCGCCGGACCTGTGGCGCTCCCGCCTTTGTCCTCGGAGGCCGGGGCCTGGGCAGACCCCAGGCCTGACTGTCTTAGGTTCAGAGGACACTCGGCGACACATGGACACGCCCCTGCCGGCTCCAGTGCGAGCGCTGGGAACATAGCCTAACCACAGACTGGACAATGTGTTATAGTGTCCAGCGCCTCGGGCGGGACGACGCGGTGGACACTCGGGTGGCTTGTGTCCACGAGCCCGAAGCGATCGGCCGTGGATTGAGGGTGGGCGGTGACCAGAGGACAGCGGCCTGGAGACGCGAGCGGCGCTGGCACCGGAGGGGTCGCCGCCTATTATGGGTGAACGCTCAGGGGGGCGGCGCGTTAGCGACGCGCGCGGTGGATAGGGAGTGGGCGCCGAGGGAGCGAAAGAGAGGCGAGGAGACACGTGCGGGTCTTTGTCACAGGCGGAACGGGCCTCGTCGGCAGCCACGTCGCCGAGCGGCTGGTTCGAGAGGGGCACGCCGTCCGGGCGCTGGTGCGCCGGGAGGGAGAGGCCCGCCACCTGCAAAGTGTGGGAGCGGAGCTGGTGGTCGGCGACATCAGCGATCCCTCGACGCTCGCCGGCGCGATGCGGGACTGCGAGGGGCTGGTGCATTCGGCGGCGGCCGTGACGCTGGACGCCTCGTGGGAGGTCTATCACAGAGTCAACGTCGATGGCACGGCAAACGTGCTGAGCGCCGCGGCCCGCCAGGGTGTTCGACGAGCGCTGCACGTGAGCACGGTCGCCGTCTACGGTGGGGCGGAGGTGGCGCGGCGTGACCGGGTAGACGAGAGCACCCCCACCGACGGTCCGCTTAAGCCGGAGCAGTTCTACGGACGCTCGAAGCGGGGTGCCGAGGAAGTCGCACGGCGCTTTCAACGGGAGGGGAAGCTGGACGTGACGGTGGTGCGCCCAGATGTGATCTACGGCGAGCGCGACCGGGCGGCGCTACCGAGGCTGGTCCGTTACGTGAGCCTGCCGGTGGTCCTCCTGGTGGGCGACGGTCGGAGCGAGCTGCCGCTGGTCTACGCGGGCAACGTGGCCCAGGGGATCGTTCGCGCGCTCACGACTCCCCAGGGGTCGGGGCGCACCTACAACTTGACCAACGATTTCCCGGTAACGCAGCGCCAGTTCTTCGAGCTGCTGGCCGGTAGCCTGGGGCATCGCCCTCGTTTCATCCCCATCCCCATTGCCGTGGCGACGGGACTGGCCGCCGGCGTCGAGGCGCTGACGCGCCTCCGGGGCCGGCGCCGGCCTGTCGTGAGCCAGCGCCATATCGCGTTCATGGGGCATGGGAATCCCTTTGTTTCGGAGCGGGCCAAGACCGAGCTTGCCTGGGAGCCGGAGGTCAGCCACCCGGACGGCGTTCGCCGCGCGATCGAGTGGTACCTGGAAGAACGTCGGCCGGCCAATAGCTGATCGCCGGTCGGCGCGGACGCATGAAGCGCTTTGACCGGCGCTCGCGGTCAGCGTTATAATCGCCCTGGATCTCAGCACCGCCGCGTCCCAGCCAGCGACCACGCACGGCGTAGCGTCGTCGGGAGCCTGTGATGCACGACTGCGATCGCATCTCCGCAAAAATCAGCAAATTCCGTCCTTCGCTGACGCTGGAGCTCAAACGTCTGGCAGGCGAGCGCTTGCAGCGCGGCCTTCCGGTCTACGACTTCGGGTTGGGTGAAACGAAAGGCGAGCTGGCCGACCGGATCCGCGAGGCGGGGGTGCGGGCCTATCGCGAGGGCCACACGATGTACGGCGAGCCGGCCGGTCTGCCGGAGCTGCGGCAGGCGGTGCTGGAGTGGCTGGGCCAGACCGAGCACTACGGTCTGGAGAACGTCGTGGTCTCGACCGGGGCGAAGCAGAGTCTGTTCAACATCTTTCTGGCCGTCTGCAACCCCGCCGACACCGTGCTCTTCGACGCGGCGCCCTGGGTGAGCTACCAGCCGCTGGCAATCTCGGCCTACGCGAGCCCGATCATGGTGCTGCCTCGTGCCGGGCCGTCGAACCACCTGAAGGTCAGCCCCGAAGACCTGCGCCGTAACCTGAGGATGCGGCCGCACGCCAAACTGTTTCTGCTGAACAGCCCGGTGAACCCGACGGGTCAGCTCTACAGCGCCGAGGAGGTCGAGGCGCTGCTGCAGGTGTGTCTCGAGTACCGGATCTTCTTCGTCCTCGACCGTCTATACTGGAAGCTCATCTTCGACGGCGCGGATTATCCCGAGCCGCGGATCGACGAGGAGACCAAACCGTGGCTGATCCAGGTCGATGGTCTCTCGAAGAACTTCCGCCGGACGGGAGGCCTGCGCGTCGGGTGGTCGGTCGCAGCGACCGACGTCACGCGGGCGATGACCAACCTACAAAGCCATTACACCGCGGGCCCTGCCGTGCCCACCCAGCACTCCGCGCTCGCCGCGATCACGGGCGGCTACGATCCAGAGTTGAGGAGCGACCTGCAGCGCAAACGCGATCTGCTGTTGAAGGAGTCGCGGAATCTCCACCACGTGGAGGTGTGGCCCACGCCGGCTAGCTTCTACTCGTTCTGGGACGTGCGGGCGGCGTTCGGTCGGCGCACGCCGGACG
>CAYGAJ010000136.1:0-6668 GCA_964347815.1 uncultured Gemmatimonadota bacterium
GCGGAGACCAGGTGCAGGGTCTGAGTCCGCTTCAGTGGGACAGCATCTTCCAGAAAGTGGGGCGCTCTGCAGTGCTCCGGTTCACGCCCCGCGGCGAGCCCCGAGGCGTTCAGGTCACGTCGGACGCGGTTCGGCCGGTGGCCCAGGCGTTGGCGGGAGCCCTGTCCGGGCTGGCGATGTCGCTGCCGGCGGACTCGGTCACCCAGGGAAGCGCCTGGGAGGGGGACGTCGCCGTCCAGGTGGCGGCGCCGGACGGTTCGCGCCGGGCGGTCGCCGTTCACGTCACTTATCGTCTGCGCGAGCTGCGGGACGAGCCGGGTGGCTTGAAAGCGCGGATCGAGTTCGATGGCGAGGCGTTCGGGTCGGGCACGGAGGACGCGGCCGTTTCGGGTCGCTATTTCGGTGAGAGCATCTTCGCGGTGAACGAAGGGCGCTACGAGCAGCTGATGGCGCTGGCGAATTTCGAGCTGAACTGGAAAGACACCAGCGGACTGCCGCCGAACCACTCGGTGGTCGAATGGCAGGCGCAGGTCGTTCGCAACTAGGTAGAGTTCATGTCCGTCGAGATCTGGCGGTTCTTGCACCTGTTGGGCATGGCGGTCTGGTTAGGCAGCCTGGCCACGCTGGGCGTCTGGACCGCTCGGGCACGAGCGAGCGGCGACGGAAAGATCGTCGCCTTCACCTATGCGACCTCGTTTCGCCTTTACCGTCGATTCATCGCGGTCGCGGCTACGCTGACTACGGTGGCGGGCGCGCTCCTCACGTTCGTGACCAACCGGCCCTGGTTCCGTCCGTTTCCCGAGCACTGGCTCTTCCAGATGCAGATCCTCGGGTTGGCAGCCTTTCTATTGACGCTCCTCCACCTGGTTCCCAACGCGGGAGCGCTGGCCCGGCTGGCGGAGCGCCTGGCCGAGACGGGCGAGCCCCCGGCCGAGTTCGGGCGACGGGTCAAACGTCAGACCATTTTGGGAGGCGTGCTCGCCTTCTTGATGGTCTATCTGGTGCTGCTTGGCGCTTTTCGCTTCTGATGCCGCGTGCCCCTCGACGCCGCGGGCAAAGATGCAGGTGATGGGACGGAAGACCGCCCACGCGAACGTCCTCGCCCTGGCCCTGCTCGTCGCCTGGGCGCCCTCCCAGGACGCCTTCGCACAGCGAGCGACGCACCGGCTTCGCATCACCGAACAGACGGGGCAGTCGAGCCGTTACCGTCTGAGCTTCGACCTGCAGATGCGCGCGGAGTACACGGTCGAGGGCGAGCCGATGGCTCCGACGCAGGATTGGATCGATCTGGCGCGATCCGGGATGGGGCTTCGATCGTCGGTCGAGTACGAGCAGAAGCTCGTCGACGTGGCGGGCGACGGAACGCGAGCCTTCGAGGTTCGCTGGCACGACTACCAGTTCTCAGGAAGGGTCGGCGAACGGCAGATCGCGCCGCCGCCGGGTCAGCAGGAGCTGGTCAGCATCCTGCTGTCGCAAACGGCTCGCTTTCGTACGACACCCAGCGGACGCACGATCGATGTGACGCATTCCGATCCGCGCATCGCACGGCTGACCGCCGGTTTGCAGCCGCTCGAGGGCGGGGTGCCGACATCGCTGCCCGAGGGACCGGTGGCGATCGGTGACCGCTGGACCAGCACGGCGCAGGTTCCGGTGGGGATGCCCACCGGCGGCCCCACGAGCATGACGATGGAGCTGGAGCACACGCTGGCTGAGCTGCGCGACGGCCCACACGGCCCCGTCGCTGTGATTGCGGTCAAGGGATCGTACTCCCGGCTGCGAGACTCGGACGACCTGTCGCTGGCCGAACCGCTGCACCTGGAGGCCACGCTTAGCGGCTCGTCGCTCTTCGATGTCAATCAGGGCCGGTTCGTCGGCGGCCGCTACGAGGTCGACATGTTCGCTCTGCACGCGGCGAGCGGGGTCGAGTTGCAACTCACCGGCCACGCCAACGGCAAACTGGAACTGTTGAGCGCGCGATGAAGCTGGTTCATGCGGCCGATCTGCATCTGGGCTACCGCGCCTATCACCGCACAAACGCGCTCGGTATCAATGTGCGGGAAGCCGATGTGGCGCGTGCCTTCCGGGAGATGCTGGATCGGATCATCGCCCTCGGCCCCGAGGTTCTGCTGGTTGCCGGCGACATCTTCCACACTGCGCGACCCTCGAATGCGGCGATCGCCGACGCCTTCCGGCAGTTTTCGCGATTGCGCCGCGAGGCTCCCGAGACCCGCATCATCATCATCGCCGGAAACCACGACTCGCCCAAGGCCGCGGAGATCGGAAGCATCCTGCGGCTGTTCGACGAGATCCCCGGGGTCGAGGTGGCCCATCACGAGGCGCGGCGTCTGAAGTTCGCCGAGTTGGGCCTCTCGGTCCTCTGCCTGCCGCACAACGAGCTGAAGTTCGGCCCCGAGCCTGCGATCGAGCCGGATCCCGACGCCGAGCGCAACGTGCTCGTGGCGCACGCGGCGATCGACGACCAGCGTCTCAAGCTTCTCATGGACATCGGAGCCGCCACGCTAGCGCGTGGCGCGATCGACCCCGCGGTTTGGAACTACGTCGCCCTCGGTCACTATCACGTCCGCACGCGTCTGGCGTCGAACATGTTTTATCCCGGCGGCATCGAGCGGACGAGTCTCAACATCTGGGCGGAAGCGGACAACGCGCGGGTGAAGGCCGAGGATACCTGGAGCGACGCGGAGTGGGGGAAAGGTTTTGTCGAGTACGATCTGGATGCCAAACGCGCGACGTTCCACAAGCTTGAGGTGCCGCGTGCGGTCTTCGATCTCCGCCCGGTCGAGGGGAGCGAGAAAAGCCCACAGGAGCTGGACGCCGCCGTCGAGGAGACGGTGGAGACCGTTCCCGGCGGCGTCGAGGGTAAGATCGTTCGGCTGCGTCTCTTCAACGTGACGCGCGATGTCTACCGGCAGCTCGATCACCGCAAGATCCGCGAGTACCGAACGCAGGCGCTCCACTTCCACCTCGATGCCCGGCCGCCATTGGCCATCCGGCTTCGAGGTACGGCGGCGCCCGGCAAAAGGCGCACGCTTCGCGAAGAGCTCGAGGCGTTCCTCGAGCACGGGTGGAAGCCTGGTGTGAAGGGCCTCGACCGAAAAGCGCTGGTCGAGTTGGGGCTGCGCTACCTGCAGGAGGCTGAAGAGGCCGAGGCGCTGGAGGGGCGCGAGTGAGATGCAGCTGATCCGCCTCGCCCTCTCGAACTTCCGGCAACACGCCGACACCGAACTGCTGTTCCGGCCGGGTCTCACCGGAATCATCGGGCCCAACGGCTCGGGCAAGACCACCATCCTCGAGGCCATCGCCTGGGCGCTGTACGGCGCCAGAGCGGTCCGCGGCACCAAAGATACGATGCGGTACAATCGGGCGCCGGGCCGATCGACCGTGCGGGCCGAGCTGGAGTTCGAGCTGGGTGAGGAGCGTTATCGCGTGGTGCGCACATCGCGCAGCGCCGAGCTCTATCGCGTCGAGCGGGAAGACCCCATCGCCCGGGGCATCAGCGAAGTGACCCGGCAGGTCACGCGGCGTCTGGGCATGACGCTCGACGAGTTCTACAACACCTACTTCACCAAGCAGAAAGAGCTGCAATTCCTGGTGACCGGCGCGACGGAACGCGCGCGCTTCCTCTCGCAGGTGCTGGGCTACGAGCGACTGCGCGCCGCACAGCAACGGGTGCGCGAGCGGCGCAATGTGCTCAAAGGCCAGGTGGAAGAGCTTCGTCGGACGCTCCGCGATCCGGAAGAGATCGAGCGCGACCGGCGGTCGGCGGAGGAAAAGCTGCAGGGGGCGAACGCGGCGCTGGTCGATGCCGAAGGCCGCCAGGAGGAAAAGGCCGAGCGGCTGAAAGAGGTAGAGCCGCTCTGGAACGAGCTGCAGAAGGCGCGGGATCGCGACCGCGAGCTTCAGGAGGATGAGCGGCTGGCTCAGGCCCGCCTGGACAGCGTGCTGGAAGAGTGCGCGGACGCGACGAAAGAGCTGGAGGACCTGGCCGGAGAAGCGGAGCGCCTTGCTAAACTGCGCGAAACGGCCAAGCCCCTGGGTGAGCTGCGATCCGAAAACGAGACCCTGCGCGCGCTGCAGGAAGCGGCGACGCGCCGCCAGACCCTGGAAAAGCAGCTGGTCGAGCAGCGAAAGCGGGTCCAGTCGCTCGCCGGCAAGGTGTCCGGGCTGGGTGAGCGCGGGCGCCTGGCGAAAGAGCTTGCCAGCGCTCTGAAGGTACGGGATGAAGCATGCGCATTGGCCGAGCACAGCCTGGAAGAACAGATGTCGCGCTGGCAGCGCGACCGCCAGGATGTCGAAGCGCGGCTGCGGATGCTCAGAGACCAGGCCACGGAGCTGAAGCGGCAGATCGAGCAGATCGAGGCCGCCGGTCAGGACGGCGCTTGCCCGACGTGCAAGCGGCTGCTGGGCTCGGAGTACGGCAGTGTGCTGGAGCTGTTACGCGGGCAGTACGAGGAAAAAGTCCAGGACGGAAAATGGCATAAGAAGCGATCGGAGCAGCTCGCGTCGGAACCGGCGGAGGTCGTGACGGCACGGAACTCGTTGCAGGCGGCGCGCGATGCGCGCGAAGGGACTCGCAAAGAGCTGAACGAGGCTGAGGCCGCGCTGAGGCAGGCGGAGAGTTTTAAGTCCGATCTGGCCGGCGAAGAGAAACGCGCCCGCGAGCTGGCGGGAGAGATCGCCGAGTTGCCCGAGGGTTACGACGCAGCGCGCCATTCGCAGGTGCGTCAGGGGCTGGAACGGCTGAACGAGCTGGAGCGCGAGATCACCAAGCTCGAGACACGCTTGGAGCGGCAGGGCCCCCTGCGCAAGGAGTTGGCCAAGAGCGAGGAAGAAGCGCGGCAGCTTCGTGCACGGCTTGAAGAGCTGGCGCGGTCACGCGCCGAGCTGGCGTTCTCGGAGGAGCGCTATCGCGAGGCTGCGGCTTTGTACGAAGAGGCGCGCACGGGTCTTGGCGAGGCGAGGCTGGTCTTCGAGCGTGCCCGTGCCGAGGTCGAAGCGGCGCGCCAGGCGACCGAGGCGGCGCGGCGGGCCGAGATCGAACAGGGCAAGATCTCGCGGCAGATCGGCGAACGCGAAAAAGAGCACCGCTTACACAACGAGCTGGATGGTGCGCTGGGCGCCCTCACCGACGAGCTGAACGCCCGGGTGCGCCCCGAGCTGTCCGAGATCGCCAGCGTCTTCCTGACCGAACTGACCGACGGCCGCTACAACCAGGTGGAGATCAACGAGGACTACGATTTCGTGGTCCTCGATGACGGCGAGGAGAAGCCGGTGATCTCGGGTGGCGAAGAAGATCTGGCTAATCTGGTGCTGAGGCTGGCCATCAGTCAGATGATCGCCGACCGTGCCGGCCAGACGCTGAGCTTGCTGATCTTCGACGAGGTGTTCGGAGGGCTCGATGATCAGCGACGCGAGAGCGTGGTGCGGCTGCTCCAGAAGCTGCACGACCGCTTCGAACAAGTCATCCTCATCACCCACATCGAATCGATCCGCGAGGGGCTGGACCAGGTGATCCGCGTCGCCTATGACGAGGAGAGCGGTGCCAGCCGCGTGAGCGATGAAAGCCCCGGCGCGGGACCTGAAGACCTGGCGCGGGAAGACATGACGGCGCTAGTCGGCGGCTGACGTCCACCAGCAGAGCGGCGCCGCGCGCCCGAGAGAGGCGCGTTGTTGCGGCTAACCCCCGGTGTCCTGGGGAACCTCCTCTGAATCGACGGGAATCTCGATGCGTTGCGAGGGGTTGTCCGCCGATGGGGCGGCGATCGTGGGGAAATCGATCGGTCCCAGCGCCACCTCCACGAACTCGCGCGCCCGCAACACGGCATCGTTCGACTCCGGCGCGTTGCCTAATACGGCGTAGGCGTTGGCCAGCGCCGTGTAGGCCTGGTAGTACTGGAGCGGGATACCGTTGGTCGAGAGGTCCGGCCAGAAGGTCCACTCGAGCAGGTCTCTATAGATGTAGTGCCCGTCCAGAAGCGCTTTGGTCCGATCCGCATCCACCCAGAACGGCAGAAAGCGTCCGCCCTGAATGCGCGCCCGAGGCGGTAGCAAGATGATCGAAGCGGTCGGTGTCACGTTGGAAGCCGACAACTTGTACGCCACCCCCTGGCGGACCATCCACGGCTGCACGGCGAATTTCTCGAACGTGCCTGTGGTGCTGGCGAAGTAGATCGGGCGGTCGCCCGCGGCCGTTTGGACGATCCGCAGCACCAAGATGTCGTTGCGCAACAGGTAATCGCCCTGCGCGATCACGCCGCTGACGTCGTCGCTGATCGGCACACCGATCGAATCGGGGAAGACCTGACAGTTGCCGAGGTTGTCCCTGGGATAACATTCGGGAACACCCTGGATCTCCTGGTCGGTCAGCTCGAGAATCGACCGCGTTGGCTTGGGCCAATCGCGATCGCGATACACGGGGATTGCCTCTTCCGGCTCGAATGGCCGCTGGCAAGTGATCACGGTCGGGTCAGCCTGCGGATCGCGGTCGTCACACGGGCGCGTGAGGTCACGCAGCTGCTCGGCGTACCACGGGGTGGCGAGATACGAGTAGACGATGACGGTCACATCGCGCCGCAGGCCTTCGACCTCCTGCAGGTACCAGAGCGGGAAGGTGTCGTTGTCGCCGTTGGTGAAGACGAGTCCGTAGGGCT
>CAYGAJ010000137.1:0-6667 GCA_964347815.1 uncultured Gemmatimonadota bacterium
CGCGATAGCTGAAGCCGGAGTAGCGGAGCAGCAACATCTCACGATCGCGTTCCGGTAAACGCTCCAGCGCCCCTCTCACCCTCTTGCGTGCGAGCGCTGATTCGAGGCTCGACGTCGGCGACGGATCGTGGTCAGCCATCGTCTCGCGCGCAGACTCACCCGTCAGCAGGCGACGCCGGCGTCTCGTCTTCGCTCGCGCGTTCCGAAACAGGTTCCGGGCGACCACCAGGAGCCAGGAGCGCGTGTTCATCGGCAACGACCCGCGCCGATACAGGCGGATGAAGGCATCCTGAGCGACGTCGGCGGCAAGGTCGGGATCGCCGGACAGGCGGTCGATGTAGCGGAAGAGCGGCGAGAAGTGCCTACCGAACTCGTCCTGGAACACCTCGTCGAACGATCGGCTCTCTCCGTCCCGCGGATCAGGGCTCGAGGTCACCTCGTCGCTACCCCGCCGATCTCGCGAACCCGCCCGGTCCGGCAGACCGCCCCTCGGTGTCCGGGGTCGCTGCACGGCGCTGCCCGCGCCAATCACCATCGGGCCTCCAACTCGGCGGGCGTCCACCTGGAGAGCCGGCGAGGTATCCCTTTTGTGACGAGTGGTCGGCGGAGCTGCGGTGATCGTGACTCAAAACCGCCAGTCGAGTCCGGCGGTTAGAAGTGAGAGCGGACGCATCGGGAGAGCGGTCACCTCACCGGTATCAGGGTCCGTCACGTACCCGAGGACGTTTTCACGGCGGAACACGTTGCTCAAGGTGGTGAACACGGCGATCACTCCGTCACGACCCAGCGCTCGCCAGTGCCAGTGCTTGCGCGCCCCGATGTCGACGCGGACGTAGGCGGGCAATCGATAGCCTCCTATCGGGCCCAAGAGCTGTGTGGGGCTCCCCTCCGCCTCGCACCCACCCTCGAGGAAACTGCACGCCTCCCAACCGAACGGCCCCTCCATCAACGTCGTCCTTCGTCCCAGCTCCGCCCTCAGGTAGGACCTCAGCTCGAACTGGGCGCCGGGGTAGTAAACGGCACCCGTCGACAGCGAGTGGCCGGTCGCGTAGCCGGGCCGGTATTCTCGGTCTCCAGCCTCGTTGCTGATCTCAGAAAAACCGTAGCTTGCCAGGGCCCGATAGCGGGCGCCTTCCAGCTCCGCGTTCACCGCGATACCCCGGATTTCGCCCTCTCCGACCGAGAACGCGTCGACCGCGAACGGCTGGCCTGTGCTCGGCGCCACCAACGCCAACCCGATCACTCGGCGGTCGAACGCCTCGACCCCAATCTGAAGGCCCGACGCCGGCTTCGTCCCGAGCGCCACGGTGAACTGATCCGCACGCGCGACCGGTACACCGTCAGCTCCGACGCCGATCGGCAGATCGGGGCTGAAGAGGTTGTCGATCAGCGACTCGGGGTTTCGCAGCGATTGCGTCCACTGGTGGGTGCGCGCGTAACCCGCGGACGCCGAAAACGAGGGCGTGATCGGCCATCGCAGCGATACCCGTGGCGCCAATCGCATGGGCTCGCCCGAGACGCCGCTGGCCCGTACTCCCAGCAGCAGCTGCACCGTTCTCAACACCCGTCTTTGGTGCTCGATGAACGCCGACAAGACCGTCGGGTCGGTCCGCAGGCTGAAGAGCGGATCTGTGTCCGGCGCGACGCCCTGCGTTCCCATCGGTCGAACGGCGTACGACACCCGCTCTTGCTCCAAGCTCAGACCGACGAGAGAGCGCGTGGACGCGCCATCGAAGGTCAACCGAACGCGCGAACCGATGTTACGGCGTCGATTCGAGGCGCCGTACGGGCTGCCCACGGCCCACCAATCGGCCGAGACGACAAGGTCGGCGTACCAGAGCTGGGCATCGAGCAACGCGAGTGCGGCCACCGGCTTCTCCCACCCGATCCCGTAGGAGCTGCTGTGCCAGGAGAACCGGTTTCTCTGTTCGAGCGGGGGCGTGCCCGGGTCGGCGTCGGCCGGATCGCTCGCGGTGTCGCTTTCGATGTCGGTGGTGACGTTCGCCGCCCCCAGCCGGCTGGCGCTCTGGAACCCGAGCACTCGCAGACGGCCGCCGGCGAGCGCTCGCTCGACCTTGGCCAGGCCACTGCTGAACGAGCCGAGCAGGTACGAGTCTTCGCCCTTCAGATCGACGGCACCCGGCCGGCCCCAGCTTCCGCTGAGCAGCACGCCGGTGCCAAGCATTAACGGACCGTCCGCGGTCAGGCTCGCCCCGGTCGGTGTCAGCATGCCCCGGAAGCCGATGCGCTCGTCACCCGGTCTTCGGGTTCTGATCTCCACGAGCCCGGCCAGAGCGTCGCCCAACGCGACGGGCGGCACACCCGCGTGCAGATCGATCCGGCTTATCGCGTCCGCGCCGAGCGCGCTGAACCTTCCCGCCGCGTGGTACGGGCTGAAGATAGGAATGCCGTCCAGAGTGAAGAGGTTGTGATCCGCCGCGCCCCCACGCACGTGCAAGCCGTTCGGCGATTCGGGGTCCATCTGCACGGCACCACCGGCCAGCGCCTCGAAGAAGTCGGGCTCCGCCAGCCCGGGGTGCGCGCGAACCGCGTCGTAGCTGACCGTCCTCGAACCGACCCGCTCGAGACCGCGCTCATCATTGCCCGCGCCGCTCGCCACGCGGCCGAAATCGACCGTGGCCTCCACCGGTTGCAACGGTATCGGCTGGGGAAGCAGGGCGACGTCGATCCGGATCGCGCCGTCGGCGGGAACGAACACGTGTAGGGTTACGGGTTTGTAGCCAAGGCCGCCGACGCGCAGGTGGGCGGGTCCGGTGGGAGCGTTCCCGAGTACGTAGGCGCCGTGCTCGTCGGTGATGGACCGCAAAACGCCGTCCGCCAGCTCGACGGTCGCCCCCTCGACCGGCGCCCCGGTCTCGCTGTCGCGAACGGTGCCGTGCAGCGAAGCCGTCGGCCCCTGGGCCAACGCGAGCACGATACAGAGCGCTTCTGCGGTCATATCCGGCAAGGTTTGGCAGCGGTCCGGCGGGCCTTGAGACTTCAAGTTAGGGCGCGGGCCGCCGAGAGAGCAAGCAGATCAGGAGCGCCCATCATTGCCTTACTGCGGAGCACGTATTATACGACCAGAGCCGACTGGCCCCGCGTCACAGGAACAAGGCACGTTCCATCGCGTGATCCATGCTTCGATTTCCTTTCATTTGGTTTCGCCTCTCACATCCATAGCTGAAAGGTGCCAGCGATGAACCTCCGCATGCTGCCACTCGTGCCCACTGCTCGACGCGTGTTCACGATCATGATCCTGGCCCTTTCAATTCCGGGCTCAACTACGGTCGCTCAGGAAGCTGAAGATGTCCGAGCCGTCCTCGTCACAGGGGCCAGCTCCGGAATTGGACTCCGAATGACCGAAGTTCTTTCTCAGAACGGGTTCTTCGTATATGCGGGCGCTCGCAGCGCGGAAGACCTCGCGCGACTCGATGCGATGGAGAACGTGAAATCGGTTCGGTTGGACGTGACGATTCAAAGCGAGATCGACGCGGCGGTGGCGCTGATTCGCTCAGAGGGAAGAGGACTCTTCGGGCTGATCAACAACGCGGGCGTAGCGACTATGGGACCGCTCATAGAGATGTCGGAAGAGGATATGGACTTCCAGCTCGACGTGAACCTTCTTGGACCCTACCGTGTGACCAAAGCGTTTGCCGATCTGCTGATAGAGAGCAAGGGTCGGATCATGACCGTCAGTTCCATCGGCGGAATCCTCTCGGGCCCCTTCCTCGGCGCGTACAGCATCAGCAAACATGGTGTCGAAGCCTACACGGACGCTTTGGCTGCCGAACTGGCTCGCTTCGATGTCACGGTCGGCGTCGTTGAGCCCGGCAACTACAAATCTCAGATCCTGGCCTCAATGGTGGCGCGTATGAAAGCGGCCGGCTATGCGCCCCCCGAGAATTCCAGATATGGTTCGATGCTGGACCTCATCACCGGCCCGATCGATCGATCCCAGTACAAGGAGCCCGATGACGTAGCACTGGCGGCCCTTGATTTTCTGTCCAGTGATACGCCGAAGCGCCGTTACATGGTGGTGCCGAACCAGTTCGAGGCCGCGATCACAATCCGACAGGCCATACAGGAATTGGTGCAGCTGAACGAGGGCCACGCATTTTCGTATGATCGCGATGAATTGGTCCGCATGCTCGACGAAGCCTTGTCTACAAATCGATAGGCGAAGGGCAGATGGGTAGGCTGCCGCAGGCTTATTGAATGCCTGAATCCGACCTTGGGCAGGCGCATGGGGAGCCCCGACGACAGATCCTTGACCAAGAGCGGCGAAGCCGCGAGCCCTAGCTGGCGAACGGGCACCTCCACAGCCGGCCTGCCGCTCAGCCTACTGCGAAAAGCCTCGAGGCGTCTTCAGGCCGTCAGCATTTCCGTCGTCGTATTGGTCGCCAGCGGGTGGCTCGCGGGCAACTGGATCGAGGGTGAACTCGCAGCCGAGTTCCAGACGCCGCTCCAGTGGGCCTCCCCGATGACCTTGCTCGTGGCGTCGCTCGTCACCTTCGGCCTCGCCCGCAGCTCCTGGTTGACACCTCCGGCCGTCGTCATCGTCGGACTCGTGTACGAGGTCGTCGTAAGCTTCTCTATACCGCTCGGCCAGTACTGGAGCACCTTCGCAGGTATAGAGGCCCAATACATTTCGGGCGACCTCGTGGGCCTGTCTCCCGTTGCCATCTGGATGCTCTTTTTCACGGTGCTCGTACCCGCCAAGCCTCGACACGCACTGATCGCCCTCACGCTCTCCGCCTCAGCGGTGCCGATTACTATTGGGCTACTGGCCCGGTTCGGTAACGCCCCCGTCCTGCCGCCCATGGACTTCGCTTTCGTTTTCGTCCTTCCCTACGTCCCCATCATTGTCCTCTCCTACATCGCCGCCCGAATCATTTACGGGCTGGGCACCGACATCCGGCGGGCACGGGAGATGGGAAGTTACCACCTGCTGGAATTGATCGGCCGCGGAGGTATGGGCGAGGTCTGGCGTGGGCAGCACTACATGCTCGCGCGCCCCGCGGCGCTCAAATTGATCCGCAGCGATGCCCTCGGCCCCGACGCCGGCGCCATGGAAAGGGCGCTCGCCCGCTTCGAGCGCGAGGCCCAGGTGACCGCCTCCCTGCAATCACCGCACACGGTGGAACTGTACGACTACGGCATCGCCGAGGACGGAACCCTGTACTACGTGATGGAGCTACTGCACGGCATCGACCTCGAGTCGCTAGTGCGACGATTCGGCCCACTCGCCGCCGAGCGTGTCGTGCATATCCTGCGGCAGGCTTGCCTCTCCCTGGGCGAGGCGCACAGCAAGGACCTGATTCATCGAGACATCAAGCCGGCGAACCTTTATTTATGCCAGCGTGCCCTCGAGTACGATTTCGTGAAGGTGCTCGACTTCGGGCTGGTAAAGCGCGGCTCGACCGTCGAGGCGCGCGCTGAGGTGCCCGTGACGGAGACAGGCGTGGTCGCCGGGACTCCCGACTTCATCGCGCCGGAGGTGGCGGTCGGCGAGCAGGCCGTCGACGGACGGGCCGACATCTACGCGCTGGGCTGCGTCGCACACTGGCTGCTCACCGGCCGCAGGCTGTTCGAAAGGGAGACCGCTATCGCCACGATCGTAGCACACATCAACACCCCGGCCGAACCACCCAGCTCACACACCGAGTTGCCGATACCCGACGAGCTCGATTCCCTCGTCCTCGCCTGCCTCGCCAAGAATCCGGCCGATCGCCCCGCCACCGCCGAGGACCTCCTCGGCCACCTGGATGGGATCGCGTTGCCAACCCCCTGGACGAGAGCGCGCGCCGCCGAGTGGTGGCGGCTTCACCTGCCCGGGGACGGGCCTGCGCTCTCGGAGCCTGCCGCGCGCGCTTAGTTTTGCAGCACCTCCGGCAGCGGTCTTTCCGGCGTCGGCAGTTCGTTGATGACCGCGGCGATCCACCAGCGGCCATTCTTCTTGATCAGCGAGAAACTGTCGACGCCCGGCCGCGGCGGCCGCGGCGAGCCCGTGATATGCGATTCGTAGAGAACGAGCACATGCGCTATGTCTCCGAACACCATCGACTTCATGCGTACGACCTTCTCGGTGAAGCCGTTGGCGCCGGCCGGAGTGTTTTCCACGAAGTTGACGAAGTCGTCGATAAAGCCCTCCACCGAGAAGATCGTCGTCGCCTCCCGGCTCGTGCGTAACACGACGACAGCTTCGGGGATGAACATCGACCGAACTTCGTCCCAGTCGGGCACGCTCCCGCCCTCGAACGAGACCATGTCGTAGATCGCAGCAACCAATCCTTCCGGCGTCACCAGCGGATCACTCTCCGACCGAGCCTGCGCGTGCAGAGAGGATGCGGCGGATGCGGCGGTCAGAACGAGCGTCAGGCACGGTGCCTTCCATCGCTTCAAGGCAGGGAGCCACATCGTATCACCTCTCGGATTGTGATCACGGGACGAGACGGGGGTGAGGCACACGAGGCGATGGGCGGTCTCGGTCTAGGACCTCAGCTTGCCGGGCGCTGTCTAGATCGACATAACGCGTCGCTTCTGGAAACAGCTCCCGGGTCTTTGTCCGCAACGCTTCCAGTCCGCCTAGCGTCACCTCACGCAGCCCATTCCGGCGCCGCCGTCGCCAGCGCCCGATCGATGAAGACGACGACTCGGGCCTCAC
>CAYGAJ010000138.1:0-6649 GCA_964347815.1 uncultured Gemmatimonadota bacterium
CGTCGAAACGTCGACATGCCCCGCGGCACTCGGGCCGAGCTTCGGCTGCGCTCGCCCGGGCCGGCCTGCGAAATCGGGTCCTGGACGCTCAATCCACGCCGTGCTTCCGCGCACGGCTTACAGCTACATCAGCTACTTCTTCTTGCCGTTGCCAATCACGGCAAGCACATCCGACTCGCGAAGGATCAGAAGGTCGTCGGAACCCACCGTCACTTCGGTGCCGCTGTACTTCCCATAAATCACCCGGTCACCAACCTTGAGCTCGGGCTCGATCCGCTTACCCTCGTCGCTCAGACGGCCGGGGCCGACCGCGACCACCTCACCCTGCTGCGGCTTTTCTTTCGCCGTATCCGGGATATAGAGGCCGCCCTTCATCTGCTCGGTCTCCTCCAGCGGCTTCACAACGACACGATCGGCGAGGGGTTTGATCTGCATAGACGCTTTCCTCCTCTTCTCCCATCTCGTATAGTTAACAATGTGCAACGCCGTGCCGCGCTCCCCGGCTCGGAGATCCGCCGCCGGCGCGATTCGGTTATGCGCTGACTGATAAAGCTGCCGGGGAAAGTGGCATGAACCGTGCCGCCCGTAAAGGGGGGTCTGCCTGTCAAGCTGGCAGAACACGACCGCGGCAGCCTGCAACTGTGGCCGAATCTGTGGGGCTGCCGACCTCCTGGGCCGCTGGGCGGCAGGGTTGAAACCGGCTCGGGTTGCGTGCCGTAGGTAGGGGCAGCGAGGGGTCGACGAGCTACCAGACCCGCAAACTGGGGCCCGGCCCCGCGAGGCAGATCACAACGGGAGGGGTTTGAATGCTGAAAGGTATCGTCACGGTCGGTGTGTTGCTGGTGGGCGCCCTGGTGGCGCTGTTGATCGCTTCTGCGGTCCTGCTACCGGTGCTGGCGGTGCTCACGGCGCTCCTGGTCGCTGTGATCAAGCTGGCGTTCTTCTTAGCGGTGATCTATTTCATCGTGAAGATGATCAGCCCGGAAACCGCGGATCGGGCGATGAGCAAGATCCGCTCGAAGGTTCGCCGGGTGGCCTAGCCGCGACGGCGGGCAGGACCCCTCAGTCCGCGGCGGCTTCCGCCAGCAGACGGTCGGCGATCTCGAGGCCGTAGAGCGTGAGGTAGGGTTCGACGACCTCCACGGTCGCGCAGAAGGGGGCGATGAGCGCGGCCAGCCCGCCCGTAGCCAGGACGAGGGCCTGCGGACGACCCCACTCCTCCTTGATCCTCCTCACCATGCCATCGATGCCATCCACGATGGCGTAAAAGCACCCCGAGCGTAGACAGGCCTCGGTGCGCCGTCCGATGACCTTCCGCGGCGGCACCAGGTCGATGAAGGGCAGCTTGCTGGCGCGTTGAGCCAGGCCCTCGATCCCGGCCCGTGGCCCGGGCGAGATCACGCCACCGAGAAACACGCCGTCCCCGGTGATGCAGTCGAAGGTCGTCGCGGTGCCCAGGTCGACGGCGATCGTGTCGACGCCGTAGAGCTGTGCCGCCGCCAACGTATTGAGCATGCGATCGGCGCCGACGGTGTGCGGCTCATCGACGTCGAGCCGGATCGGGAGGGGTCCGCCGTCACCGGTGAGCAGCGCAGGGTCGTTGATCAGGCGGGGCTCGCAGCCAAAGGCGCGGCGAAAGCCGCGAATGATCAAGGGATCCACCGCGGGCACCACGGAACCGATCACGCCACCGGCGGGCCGTCCGAGACCCTCCTCGCCGACCAGGTGACCCAGCAGGTGAGCAAGCTCGTCCGGCGTGCGCTTGACGTCGGTGGAGATCCGCCAGTGGCGCATCAGCTCGCGGCCGCGGAACAGACCGAGCACCGTCTCGGTGTTGCCCAGGTCGATGGCCAGCCGCAGATCCGTCATCCCGGCGCCTCCCCTCAGTACTCCGGAATCGGCAGCTCGTCCACCAGAACCCGGCCCGCCGTCACCCGGACGAGGGCGCCGCGGTCTGGACGGAAGAGGAGCGCGCCATCCGGGGCGATCCCCACGGCCGTGCCCTGCACCGGATCCCGCTTTGGCTCGGCCACGCGACAGCGCCGGTCACGCAACCAGTCGTACTCGTCGAAACGGCGCAGAAAGTCTCGGTCCAGGCTCTCGGGCGGGTTGGCACAGGCCTCCTCGACCTCGGCGATGACCTGGTCCGCCAGGTCGAGGCGCGAGACGGTGCGGCCCGTCACCGAGTCGAGCGAAATCGCCACGCCACGAAGCTCCGGTGGAAAATCGTCGGCCGTTTGGTGGACGTTGATTCCGATCCCCAGAACCAGATGGCGGGGGACGTCACCCGACCAGGCTGCCTCGCTGAGTATCCCGCCGGCCTTCCGGTTCGCGACGATCACGTCGTTGGGCCATTTGACCGCGACCGGAACGCCGCCGGCCACCCGCTCGATCGCCCGCGCCACGCCGAGTCCGGCGACGAGGGGGATCAGAGATGGGGTTTCCAGCGCGTTTGGCCTCAACACGATCGACAGGTAGAGCCCCGACCCCTTGGGGGAATGCCAGCGGCGCGATCCGAGGCCCCGACCCTCCGTCTGCTCGTCTGCCAGCACCAGAGTTCCGGCCGCCGCACCCTCCTCCGCCAGCCGTTTGGCACGCGTGTTCGTGCTGTCGACCCGCGAGAAGACGTGGACGTGAGGGCGATCCCAACGGGCCTCGAGCGCCTCGAGGCTCTCCCCTTCCCAGCTCGAAGCGCGGCGCGTCACGTCGTCACCTCCCGAAACTCCAGGGAGAGATCCAGGGCCGGCGCCGAATGGGTGAGGGCGCCCACCGAGATCAAGTCGACTCCTGTCTCGGCCAGGGCCCGAACGTTGGCGAGCGTGATGCCGCCGGACGCTTCGATCTCGGGGCCCGGCCCCCGTTCCCGGATGGCCACGACCGCGTCGCGCACTTCACTGACTGACATGTTGTCCAGCATGATCCGATCGACCCCGGCGTCAAGCGCCTCGCGCACTTCCTCCAGGCAGGTGGTCTCGACCTCCACTCGGAGTCCCGCTGCGTTGGCCTCACGAACGCGCCGCACCGAATCGCGGATGCCGCCGGCGCAGGCGATGTGATTCTCCTTGATCAGGATCATCGCATCCAGCCCTCGGCGGTGGTTCACGGCCCCACCCGCACGCGTCGCCGCCCGCTCCAGCTCCCGCCAGAGCGGCGTGGTCTTGCGCGTATCGGTGATGCGGACGCCTGTACCCTCGACGGCTGACACGAAGCGCCGGGTGAGCGTCGCCACACCCGACAGACGCCCCAGCAGATTCAGCGCCGTTCGCTCGCCCGTCAGGATGGCGCGGGAAGACCCTGTCACTCGGGCCACGACGTCACCCGGTTCGACCCGGCCGCCTTCGGCCACGAGCGCCGCCAGCACAGCCTCGCCCAGCTGCTCGTAGACCTCCGCCGCCGCCGCCAGGCCGGAGACGACGCCGGCCGACCTCGCCACGATCTCGGCCGAGCCTCGACCCTCAGGCCCCACACACCACTGCGTGGTCCAGTCCCCGGCACCGATGTCCTCGGCCAGGGCCTCCTGGATCCGCCGGCGCACCGTCTCGGATAGAGGCTCCGTTCCCATTACGGCGTGTTGGCCATCAGCTCGAACACGATATAGCCGACCCCGACGACCCAACAATAGTAGGCGAATCGGTAGAACCCGCCGCTACGCAACCAGCGAACGAAAAGCACGATCGCCAGCATCCCGGCGACGAAAGCGGCGAGCGCTGCCGCCGCCAGCTGCAGAGCACCCGGGTTGGCTTCCGGCCGCAGCAGCTCCGGGATCTCGAGCAGCGAGGCGCCGATGATCGCAGGCACGGAAAGCAAGAAGCTGAACTCGGCTGCCACGTCGCGGCGCGTTCGTGCCCACAGCGCCGTCGTCACCGTGAGCCCCGACCTCGACAAGCCGGGAATCAACGCCAGCGCCTGAGCCGCCCCGACCGCCAGCGAGCCGCCCCAGCCCGGATCCGACCGCTCGGCCCGCCGCAGCAACCAGCGGGTGGCGTAGATGACGACGCCAGTGATCAAGAGGCTGACGGCGGCGACGAGCGGCTGGTCGAACAACCGCCCGATCGGCCCGGACAGGCTGATCCCGACGAAGGCAGCGGGGACGGAGGCGAAAGCCAGCAAGCCGAGGTAGCGAAGCTGAAGCGCGTCGCCCCCCAGCGCGCCGGCGATCAACGCGATCAGCCGTCGGCGGTAGACGACCAGGACCGACAGGACCGTGGCGAGGTGGACGAGTACTTCGAACGAGACGCCGGGCGGGTTGACCCCCAACAGCGCCTCCGCCAGCACCAGGTGGCCCGAACTCGATACGGGGAAGAACTCGGTGAGCCCTTGCAGGAGGCCCAGCGTCACCGCCTCCAGCACCGTCATCGAAGTGAAGTTCGCGCGCCGGACTTACCCCTCATCGCCCCAGCACCTCCTCGTAGTACGACTCGTAGACGGCGACGGTGCGGTCAGCCGAGTAACGATCCTTCGCCGCGTTACGTCCGGCCACGCCCATCTCGCGCTGGCGCTGCGGATCGCTCAGGATCTCGATGGCCGCCTTGCCCATGGCGTCCACGGCACCGACCGGGAGCAGGCGGCCGCTGACGCCGTTCTCGACCACCTCCTCCAAGCCGCCGCAGCGCGTGCCCACCACAGGCACCTCGCTCGCCATGGCCTCGAGGGCCGATAGGCCGAACGACTCGGACTCGCTGGGCAGCAGGAACAGGTCGGCACAGGCCAGCAGTTCGGCCACCGACTCCATCTTGCCGAGGAAGACCACCCGGTCACCGATCCCTCGAACCCGGGCCTGCTCCTCGGCCATCGGCCGGTCGGGCCCGTCGCCGACGAAGACGAGCCGTGCCGGCACCTTCTCCATCACCCGGGCGGCCACGCGCACCACGTCGCCGACCCGCTTGACCGGCCGGAAGTTGGAGATGTGCATCAAGATCTTTTCGTCGGGATCAGCCAGCGCGTTGCGGTGCCGCCCATCCGAGCGTCGCCCGAACAGCGCGGTGTCGACGAAGTTCGGAATCACGCGAACGTCACACTCGCCGCAACCGAAGGTGGCGATCGTCTCGCGCTTGAGGAACTCCGAGACCGCTGTCAGCCCGTCGGAGCGCTCGATCGAGAACTTCACGATGCTGCGGTAAGACGGATCCTGCCCCACCAGTGTGATGTCGGTGCCGTGAAGCGTCGTGACGATCTTCAGCTCGTCGGGCTCGCTCAACATCTGCTTGGCCAGCCAAGCGGATGTGGCGTGCGGCACAGCATAATGCACGTGGAAGAGGTCGAGATGCCGCTGCGTCGCCACCTCGTGCATCGCGACCGTCGCCGCCAACGAGTAGGGCGGATACTCGAACAGCGGGTAGCGCGACACCTCGATCTCGTGGAAGTAGGTGTTGCGCATGAAACGCGGCAAGCGGAACGGGTGCGCGTACGACACGAAGTGCACCTCGTGCCCGCGCTGGGCCAGACGCATGCCCAGCTCCGTCGCCACGGCGCCGCTTCCACCGTAAGTCGGATAGCAGCTGATTCCGATCCTCATAGCGTTTGTTCGCCGGTCATCAGTCGCAGGAAGCTATCGGCGCCGCCCGTCCCGAGCCAGAGCGGCCCCCGCGCTCCCGCCAGATCCCCACGATCTCCCGGGCGAGTTCGTCCACCGGGCGCCGCGCGTCCAGCCGTACCGAATCGGCTGGAAGCTGGTGCCGGAACCAGGTGAGCTGGCGCCGGGCAAAGCGCCGTGTGCTTCGCATCGCCGCTTCCACCGCAGCGTCGAGGTCCAGCTCGCCGGTCAGATGCGCGACCAGCTCCGCGTAGCCGACCGACCTCAGACCGGGCGCATCGGGTGGATAGCGCTCGAGCAAGCGGCGAACCTCGTCGAGGAGGCCGTCGGCCATCATCCGCTCGAAGCGCCGATCGATCCGACGGTACACCTCCTCCCGGGGCAAGCGCAGGCAACAGACGACGGCCGCCAACGCCGGCGTGTGGGGCGGCTGCGAGTGCCACCACGAGTGAGGCCGCCCCGACAACAGGACCACCTCGAGCGACCGCGCCAGCCGCTGCGAGCCGCCTTCCCGCTCGAGTTGCGCGGCGCGCTCCGGATCCAGGCGCTCGAGCCAGCGCCTGAGCGACTCGGCGGATTGGGCAGACAGGTAGCGGCGCAGCCCAGACCGCTGCGCCGGATCGACGTCGGGCTCGGGCCCCAACGGCTCCAGCAGCGCGCGGATGAAGAACCCCGTTCCTCCCACCACCAGCGGCACATGCCCGCGCTCGCGGATTTGAGCGATCCAACCCCAGACGTCGCGAGCGAACTGGCCGGCGCTGTACGGCTGATCCGGATCGAGCCGATCGAGACCATGGTGCGGGACTCGATCGCGCAGCGCCGGCGGCGGCTTGGCCGTCCCGATCTCCATCTGCCGGTAGATTTGCCGCGAATCCGCCGAGATGATCTCGCCCCCGATCAGCTCGGCCGTCTCCACCGCCAGCTCGCTCTTTCCCGTCCCCGTGGCGCCGGTGATGACGATGGCCTTGGGTGCGCCGCCGTTCATGCTCGCGCTACACGCGCCGCCGGGCCCGGCCGCTCAGCTGCGGCCAAAGCGCCGGGCCAGCTCCTCGAGCGAGAGGCGCAGGATCGTGGGCCGGCCGTGGACATCGTGGCTCGGAAGCTCCGAGGCGAACA
>CAYGAJ010000139.1:0-4223 GCA_964347815.1 uncultured Gemmatimonadota bacterium
ACGGCGCAGGCGCTGCGCCGCGCCGCCTTGCGGGCCATCACGACCCGCCAGCCCTTTTGCAAAACTGGTGCTTTGAAGCGCTCGGTGCAACTCGGGAAACCCGCGGGTCAGCCGACGGGCCGCACCGGTTCGACCGAGGCCAGCCGACGATCGATGTCGACGCGGATGCGCTCGTGCAGAGCCCGATCGATGGGATAGCGCCAGGCGATGGCGATGGCGACCAGGTTGCAGACGCTCGGGGTGCCGACGTAGAGCAATCGCAAGGTCCATATCGCTGCGGGAGCCTGTGCCTCGGCGCCGGGCGCGTAACCGGACAGATCGAGGATGGGGAAGGCGAGTCCGGCGCTCAGAGCCGCGGCAAGCTTCTTCACGATCGACCAGAAGCCGATGTACTCGCCTTCTCTTCGTCTACCCGTTTCCCACTCATCATAGTCGATCACGTCCGCCTGCATCGACGGCGGAAGCGCCATGACCCCGCCCAGTCCAAGCGCCGAGAAAAGCACGATCACGGCGAAGAGAGCCGCATCGCCCCGCCCCAAGAACACCGCCCACATGAACGAGCCCGTGTTGATCGCCAACGCCATCAGCCAGGCGCGCCGCTTCTCCAGGCGGCGAGCCAGGTAGATCCACACCGGCACCGTCGCCGTGCCGATCCCCAGATAGATCGCGAGAAACACGGGTCCGGCTCTGCTCCCCAGCACGTGGTCGACGTAAAAGAGGATCAAGGTCGCCGCGACCGAAACGCCCAGCGCGCTGGTCGCGTACGCCGTGAGCAGGATGCGAAAGGGCCGGTTCTTGAACACGGTGCCGATGTTGCGGAAGAACGCGGTCGGGCGCTGCGACTCCGTCCAGACACGCTCTCTAACGTACACGACGCACACCCCGACCAGCATCATGACCAGTACCACGTAAACCATACCGACACGCCAGAAGCGGTGCCGCTCGCCGGCCGAACCGGTGGGCAGCTCGAAGCCCAGACCGACGAGGATCGGTATGACCGCGGCCAACAGGGTCCCGGCGAGCACGGCCCCTTCGCGAACCCCGAGCAGACGCGTGCGCTCGTCGTAGTCGAACGACAGCTCGGCGCCCAGCGCCTCGTACGGCACCGTGACCATCGTCCAGAAGAGGAAGAACAGGAAGGTGAGAGCGCCGAGGTAGAGGCCTTCAACCCAATCGCTGCCGACTTCAGGCATCACGACCAGCAACAAGAAGGTGACCGCCAAAGGCAGCGCGCCCAGCGCCATCCAGGGCCGGCGACGGCCCCAGCGACTGCGGGTGCGGTCGGAGAGCGCGCCGATCGCCGGATCGATGACCGCATCCCACACCCGCGAAAGCAAGACGACCACGCCGAGCACCGTGAGATCGATACCTACGACGTCGGCGTAGTACTTCGGAAGGAACACGTAGAAGGTCAGCGCCAGAGCTGCCAGGACGAGACCCGGCGCACCGTAGGCCGCGATCACGGCCGGGCGAAGTGGCGCCTCCTTCACACGCACGCTCTCATTTGAGGAAACATCCTAGGCTCGATGGCTTCGATGACGCTCGATCGCTTCAACGGGCTCGGGGAGCTGCCTGGCATGAAAGCGTTCAGCGCGGCGGCGTTGCGTCATCGGGGTGCGCTACCGGGTTCGAGCCGAATACGGTGTCACTCGGCTGCGCCCGAGTCTACCGGGCGGTTTCCTGTTTGTCAAAGTCGTTGTCTCTTCTGCAAGCCCATCATCGAAACTCGATTGATCCAGCGGTTGCCCGGGCACCCGACCGGTGGCGATTCTTACCGGTGCCCCAACTTCGCGCCGAAAGAAAGGAGGCCGCACCTTGGCCGATACCATGAAGGCTGCCGTGTTTCGAAGCCATGGCGGCCCGGAAGTCATCGAGATCGCCGACCTGCCGGTTCCGGAGCCCGGCCCCGGTCAGATCCTGCTGCGAGTTCAGGCAGCGGCGCTCAACCACCTCGATCTCTGGGCGCGCCGTGGGCTCCCCGGGCTTCAGCTCGACTTTCCGCACATCGGCGGCTCGGACATGGCCGGCACGGTGGAGCGTCTGGGTCCGAACGCGCAGGGCCCCGAGCCCGGGGCCCGGGTGCTGGTCAACCCGAGTCTCTGGTGCGGCCGCTGCGAGTGGTGCCGGCGCGGCCAGGAAAGCCTCTGCTCCTCCTATCGGATCATCGGCGAGCACCTGAATGGAGGATTGGCCGAGTTCGCCGCCGTCCCCGCGCAAAACGTCTATCCGATACCCGACGACCTGCCGTTCGATCGGGCCGCTGCCGTCCCGCTCGTCTACCAGACGGCCTGGCGGGGACTGATCACGCGGGCGCGCCTGCGCCCCGGCGAGACGGTGCTGATCACCGGGGGCTCGGGGGGTGTATCGACCGCCGCCGTACAGGTCGCCCGGCTGGCCGGCGCCACGGTCTATGCCGTGACCAGCGGACCGGAGAACGCTCGCCGGCTTCGCGAGTTGGGCGCCGATCTCGTGATCGACCGGCTGGAAGAAGACTTTTCGGCGGAAGTCTGGAGGGCAACGGGCAAGCGCGGAGTCGATGTGGCGTTCGACAGCGTAGGTGAAGCGGTCTGGCCCGGCCTCATTCGAGCTTTGGCCCGGGACGGTCGTCTGGTGACCTACGGGGCGACGACGGGCCCGAAAGGTCGGATCGACATCCGCCTCACTTTCTGGAAGCAACTGCAGGTCATCGGGACGACCATGTCGAGCCGCGCCGAGTTCGAACAGGTCATCTCGCTCGTATTCGACAAGGTGCTGCAACCGGTCATCGACGTTGTGTGGCCGCTCGATCGCGCGCGCGCAGCTCACGAGCGCCTGGAGTCCGGTGAGGGATTCGGCAAGATCGTGCTGACGCCGTAACCGATGCCGACCCGGCTTCCCACCCAGGCACGCGCCTCGCCATCGGAGGCGATCAAGCGACGAGCCCACGAGTTGGGTTTCGAACTGGTGGGCATCGCTCCGGCCGAGCGGCCGGCCCACGCCGACATCTACCTCGAATGGCTCGATCGTGGCTACGCGGGCGCGATGTCCTACCTGGCCCGCCCCGATGCCGTGCAGCGTCGCATCGACCCTGCCAGCGCTCTGTCCGGAGCACGGTCGATCGTCGTGGTCGGGATGAACTACTACTTGAGCGATGCCGGCCCGGTCGACGACGCGGCGCGACCGGTGATCGCCCGTTACGCCCGGGGCAGCGACTACCATGCGGTGTTCGAAGCGAAGCTCGAGCTGCTGGCCGATGCTCTGCGCGGCCTGTGCGGCCCCGAGGCGGCGGTCAAAGCCTACGTCGACTACGGACCGGTCATGGAGCGCGATCACGCTCAGCGCGCCGGCCTCGGGTGGATCGGGAAGAACACCGTGCTCATCCACCCCGAAGTCGGGTCGTACGTCTTCCTGGGAGAGATCATCACCACCGCCGCGCTCGAACCCGACGAGGCGTTCCGGGCCGACCACTGCGGGACCTGCGTTCGTTGCATCGACGCCTGCCCCACCGGCGCGATCAAGGGGCCGCGTGAGCTCGATGCTCGTCTCTGCATCTCTTATCTGACCATCGAGCTCCGAGGCCCGATTCCCCGCGACCTGCGACCGCTGATCGGAAACCGGGTGTTCGGCTGCGATATCTGCCAGGAGGTCTGCCCGTGGAACGGCGAGATCACGGAAACGAACGAGCCGCGTTTTCGCCCCCGGAACGACGTGACCGGCCCCGAGCTGATCGAGCTGATGGGATTGGGCGAGAACGATTTCCGCCAGCGCTACGCCGACACTCCCATCTCCCGCGCTCGTCGTGCCGGCTTCCTTCGCAACGTGGCCGTCGCCCTGGGGAATTGGGGCGCGCTGGACGCGTTGCCCGCTTTGACCGTAGGGTTGAACGACGATGAGCCTCTCGTGCGCGGGCACTCGGCGTGGGCGCTGGGTCGCGTGGGGACGGAGGAAGCCCGAGCCGCCCTCGAGGCGCGGCAGGCGCTCGAGCCGGAGGAGTGGGTCCGCGAGGAGATCGCCGATGCGCTAGCCCGAACCGGCTGAGGGCCGTCAGTCCGGGCGAGCGACCTGTTCGCCGGGATCGATGAGGTGGATCGCGAGGCCCGTCGGCACCTTGGGCCAGAAGTACGTGGTCTTTGGAGGCAATCGGACGCCGGACGCCGCCAGCTTCCGCACGTGGCGTGCGTCGGGCGGAGCCAGAATCGCCGCGGCGTCCGCCGCCCCGGAGCGCACCAAGTCCAGCGCCGCCC
>CAYGAJ010000139.1:4323-6646 GCA_964347815.1 uncultured Gemmatimonadota bacterium
GCCAGAATCGCCGCGGCGTCCGCCGCCCCGGAGCGCACCAAGTCCAGCGCCGCCCCCGCGTCCCTCGAGTAGGAGAGCCGTTCGACCTGCTTCTCCTCCGACAGCCCCAGACCTTCTCCCAAGAAAAGCTCTTGAAACGCCAGAGCCGAAACGCCCTGTCGTGCGCTCGCCTCCCGCAGCCCGATCCGCCAACCGTGGGGCTGGCCGTGCTCGTAGATCAAGAACGTGGACGTGCCGTGCTCGGCCTCGAGCGACGTGGCGGCGTCGTTCAGATGTGCCGCCTCGATTCGCGTCGCCTCGACTCGATCGCCCAAGCGGCCCAGCGCCACCTCGGCGTCCAGCGGGCCGCCGCGAACCACCCGGTGCGTCGGCAGCAACTGCAGGCCGGGGTCTCCCTCCGGCACCACGTACACCAGGACGTACTCATGCGCGTTGCGTCCCGTGCGCGGAGCACCGGCCTCGACCAATAGGTCCCGGTATGCCAGCGCGGTCTCGTAGCGGTGATGGCCGTCCGCGATCAGAAGCGTGCTGCGTTCGAAGAGCCGGACCATCGCATCCGACGCTTCCGTGTCGATACGCCAGATCTCGTGGGCCTCGCCCGCCGGAAAATCCGCGCCTGCCTGCGGCGGTCCCGCCGCCAGGTCACGAAACGCCATGGCGATGCGGTCGTCGGGATCAGAGCAGATGACGAAGATCGGAGAGAGCTGCGCTTCGCAGGCGCGCATGATCGCGAGCCGATCGGCCCGCGGGCCTTTCATCGTTCGCTCGTGCGGCAGCACGACGCCCCCGTCGAGCGGTTCCAGCCGCATGAGGCCCCAGAGGCCCAGACGCGCGTAGGGGGTGCCTCCGACCGTGAAGCGATGCCGGTGCGCGAATAGCGACGGCTGCGAATCGCGAACCAGGATGCCGTCGTCGATCCACGACTTCAGCGTGCGCCCTGCCTCGGCGTAACGCTCGTCGCCTCCCGCCGGGTTTGTGATGTGAACTATGTTATAGGGGCTGTCCCCTCTCAGCGCCGCCGCCTCCTCCGCTGTGATCACATCGTAGGGCGGCGCCAAAACGCTCCCCAGCTCGTCAACGCGATCGGGCGCGTAGCGGAGTGGGCGAAACGGCGCGAGCCTGGCCACCGTCACCCCCCGCCACCCGCCGAGCCCGACGACTCCGTCGCTGCGGCCGCATCCAGCGAGTTCCTCAAGACATTGAAGATGAGCGGATACGTGGCGACGGTCTGGCCGCGGTATTGCGGCCGGAACCCGAAGAGGATGACCCGGCCTTGCCCATGCCGAACGATCGCGATCGCGCCCCGCCCGGCGAGCCGCTCGCGCCCGCTGATCCAGCCGCTGAGCAGCAAGCCATCGGCCGGCCCGAAGCGGCCGACGATCTCCACGCGATCCTCGCCGCCAGGGCGCACGTCGAAGGCGGGGCCGCGCTCGAACCACGCCGCGCCGCGGGTCGGCGACCCCGCGGCCAGCCAGTGCCCCCTCGTCAAATGCAGCCGCACGATCGAGCCCGGCACGTAGAACTCGGACCGTTCAAGCCCGGCGAGGGCATTCGCCAGCGGCAACCCGAAACTCTCGATCGGAAGTTCGGACGCGCGATTGAAGGCGACCAGCGTCCCGCCCGCGCGCACGAACTCCTCCAGGCCCTGCACCCCGGCCGCGCCCAGACCGCCCACATATTCCGGCGGCATCGTCCCCTCGGCGTGCCCCTCGATCATCGCCCGCGGCGACATGTCGGGCAGGATGATGACGTCGAAGCGCGATCGCAGGCCGCCTTTCCGCGCCTCGGCATCACGGAGCTGATGATAGCCGATGGCGTATTCATCGAAGACCCAGCGGGTCCAGCCCGCATCCATCGACGGAACCCACGGTTCGTAGATCGCCACACGCGGAGGCCCGGCACGATCGCTGAGACCGGCGACGATCTTCTCGTGTTCGGGCGCCTGGATCGGTTCCGAGAGCCCCACCTCCGGCACCTCGTCGCTCGCCACGACCTCGACATCCATCAGCAGCGGCAGCGTATGCGCCGTCACGTCGTAGGGGGGCCGAAGTGGACCGCCGGGGTATTCCTCCAGTGCGGGATAGCGTTGCACCTCTAGCAGCGTCTTCGCGAAGCCCGAGTACGGCTGCGCCATCGAGATCACGTAGGTGCCGGCCGCGAACCGTCGGCCGTCATGAACGAAAGCCTCGCGCGCCCGCTGAACCTCCACATCGCCCGTGACCAAGATCCTCAGAAGGTCAGCCAGCCCGTCCGGGTTTTGGCCCACAGCGGGGATGATGTAGGCGCGGGGCCAGCCCTCGCGACCGCCGATCGCGCGCAGCCC
>CAYGAJ010000140.1:0-6560 GCA_964347815.1 uncultured Gemmatimonadota bacterium
TGGCCGACCACCGCGTCTGGCTGGCGGCGCTCACCCAGAACGCCTGGGACACCGGTGCTGGTTGGGGGCTGATCCTCACCTACGCGGTTTACATGCGCCGGAACGAGGACACCACCCTCAACGCATTCACGCTGGGCTTCGGCAACAACTCGATGTCGCTGCTGGCGGGCATCATGGTCCTGTGCACGGCCTTCGCGCTGCGCCCGGATGTGGCGAACGAGATCGTCGGTGCCGGTAACGAGGGGCTGACCTTCATCTGGGTGCCCGAGCTTTTCGCCCGCATGCCCGGCGGACGATTCTTCATGGCGCTGTTCTTCCTGGCGCTGTTGTTTGCCGCCTGGACGAGCCTCATCTCGATGATCGAGCTGGCGACCCGCGTCCTTTCGGATGCCGGCATCCCCAGACGCCGCGCTATCTGGATGGTGGGCACCGTGGGATTTCTGGCCGGTGTGCCCAGCGCCCTTTCGCTCGAGTTCCTGCGCAACCAGGACTTCGTCTGGGGCGTGGGTCTCATGCTGTCCGGTTTCTTCTTCGCGTTCGCCGTCCTGCGGTTTGGCGTGCGCGAGTTCCGACTCAGGCTGGTCAACCAGCCGGGGGCGGACATCCAGATCGGACGCTGGTGGGAGTGGGCCATCATCCTCTGTCTGATCGAGGCGGTCGTGCTGATCGTCTGGTGGTTCCTGCAGGTCCGGGGCGAAGGTTGGAGCAGCGCCTTCAGCCCGTTCAGCACCTACAGCATCGGCACCGTGCTGATCCAATGGGCCGTGGTGCTCGCGGCCTTCCTGGCCCTCAACCGCTGGCTGGCTTCGCGCTCCGCGGCCGGGGAGAAGTTCGGCGACGAGCTGGAGTCGGGCGGCGCCGCCGAGCGCGCGACCTCGAACTGACCCGCGCACGTCCTGCCATGGAGCCCAAAGCCCGTCCCGGCCGTCGCACGCCGTTCGAGCTGATCTTCGACGCCGATGAGCTGGCCGAGCACGAGTTTCCCGGGCTGCGCCAGGAGGCGGAGCGTCAGAGGATCGAGACCGCCCGGCGCCATGAGTTCGCCCGGCTCGAACGCGCGCGAGCGCTGCTGGGGCGGCTGGCGCCGGATCCGGTGGAGCCGACCGCGCTCGACCGCTATCTGGATGTCCTCTTTCACGGCTTCAACTTCTGGAAAGCGGGGCGCCGCCTCTTCGCCTGCGAGGCCGAGCCGGTCCGGGGGCTCATCGAGAAGCCGCCCGACCTCCGCGGCTGGCGGCCGCGTCTACCCCACCCGGCGTTCTACATCGAGCTGCCGAAGAATCTGTTCTGGGCCGAGATCATGGAGGAGCACCCCCCCGAGCCCGTCGAAGGCGTGTTCGTCACGCGCGCGCCGGTCGAGGGGACGCGCGCGGAGCTTCTGCTCGTGATGGGGATGCGGCCCGAGCGGCCGGGTCTGAGCGCCGCCGGGCTGAACGTCGACCTCGAGCGGGCGCCGGAGCCCAGCGAGCCCGACCTCTTCCGCTCGAACATTCCCGGCGCCGAACTGGCGGGGTTATATTCACTCAGCCGGTCCTCGGAAGCGGTGCTCCTCTTGCTGCGGCTCCTCTGGTACCTCGACACCTATCCTGAATCGATGGAACACGTGCCGGGGGCCGATACCGCCGAGCCGCGCGGCGCGGACCCACCCGTTCCCACGGCCCTCGACCACCAGCGTGTGCGACGGGTCGAGCGGAGTCGCGGATGATCGCAGGCATTCGGATCGGTCGGTTCTTCGGCTTCGAGATCCAGCTCGACCTCTCCTGGTTCGTCGTCTTCCTGCTTGTCCTCTGGACCTTCGCCCAGTACGTCTTTCCCGATCAGAACCCGGGCCTGAGCCGCGGCGTCTACATCGCCATGGGGGTGTCCGGATCGCTGCTCTTCTTCGCCTCGGTGCTGCTGCACGAGTTAGCCCACTCGGCGATGGCCCGGGCCCGAGGGATCGAAGTCGAAGGGATCACCCTTTTCATCTTCGGCGGCATGGCGCGCATCCGCTCGGATGCCGAGAACCCCAAGGACGAATTTCTGATCACGGTGGTGGGACCGCTCTCCAGCGTCGCCATCGGCCTGGTGCTCCTCGGTTTTGCTCGAGCGGCGGAGGCGTTGGGGTGGCCACAAGCGGTGGTCGGGGTCGCGGCCTATCTGGCACTTCTCAACTTTGTGCTCGCCGTCTTCAACCTGATCCCTGGCTTTCCGCTCGACGGCGGCCGCCTGTTTCGGTCGCTGGTCTGGTACCTGACCGGCGATTTGCGCAAGGCGACACGCTGGGCGGCTTATACCGGCCGCGGCTTCGGATTCCTGATGATCGGGTACGGGATCCTGATCCTGTTCGGCGGCGCGCTGGTCGGCGGGATGTGGCTGATCTTCATCGGCTGGTTTCTGTCACAGGCGGCCGAGGCGAGCTACCGTCAGCTCATCCTGCGGCGCATCCTCGAAGGCGTGCGGGTGCGTGAGGCGATGACGCCGGGACCGGAGACCGTCGACGCCGATCTGAGCTTGCGCGAACTGGTGGATGAGTTCTTTCTCAAGCGCAGCTACAACGCCTTCCCCGTCCAGGACCGGGATGCGCACGTGCTCGGTCTGATTACGCTCACCCAGGTCAAAGAGATCGCGCGTGAGCGCTGGCCGACGACCCGTGTGGGCGAGGTGATGATGCCGGTGGGCGAAGCGGTGACGGTCCGGCCCGGGGACTCGCTGGCCGAGGTCCTCAGCAAGCTGGAACGCGCGGGGGTCGGGCGCGCGCTGGTGGTCGAGAACGGGCACCTGGAGGGCGTGATCACCCGAGCCGACGTGGCGCACTGGCTGGAACGCTATCAACAGCTACGCTGAGCGATGGCGAAAGGAAAGAAGTCGCGGCAAAGTTCGGTCCGAAAGAATACCGCGAAACGCCGGCGCGGCTCGGACGAATCGGCGGAGGCGCTGCGCGAGCGGGCGCGCGCCATCGTCACCGCGCTGGCCGACGCCCGGCCGGCGCGGATCGAGCTCGACTTCAACAACCCGCTCGAGCTGGCCGTGGCGACCATCCTTTCGGCGCAGTGCACTGACAAGCGCGTGAATGAGGTAACCGGCGACCTGTTCCAGAAGTACCGGTCGGCGGCGGACTACGCGGCGGCGGACCCGGAGGTGTTTCAAGAGGAGATCCGATCCACCGGTTTCTTCCGCAACAAGACCCGGTCGATCCTCTCTTTCGCCCAGGCGCTGCTCGAGAGGCACGGCGGCGCGGTCCCGGACAGCATGGAGCAATTGGTCGAGCTGCCGGGGATCGGACGCAAGACGGCCAACGTGATTCTGGGGTCCGGCTTCGGAAAGAACGAGGGGATCGTCGTCGACACCCACGTCAAGCGCGTCAGCGGACGGCTGGGGCTGTCGGCGGAGGAGGACCCCGAGAAGATCGAACGGGACCTGATGGAGCTGGTGCCCCGGGACGAGTGGTCGGACTTTGGGCTCCGCATGGTTCAGCACGGACGCTACACGTGCACCGCGCGAAAGCCGAGCTGTCACGGTTGCCCGCTGGAAGAGCTTTGCCCGAGCGCCTATAGTTTCGGCTAGGCCCGGCCGGCGGCACACGGCCCCGGAGCGAACGGAACTCACCAGAACGGAGCGTGGCGCGATGCAGCTGAGACGCGATGATGCGTTGGCGCTGATGCACGAGTACACGGAGAACGAGAACCTGCGCAGGCACATGTACGCTGTCGAGGCGGCGATGCGCGCCTATGCCAGGCGTTTCGGCGAAAGCGAAGAGCTTTGGGCGATCACCGGGCTGCTGCACGATTTCGATTACGAGCGCTGGCCCAACGACGCGCACAAGCCGAATGACGAGCATCCCAGCGCCGGTGTGAAGATCCTGCGCGAACGCGGTTACCCCGAGGAGATGCTGCAGGCGATTCTCGGGCACGCCGAGTACACGGGCGTCGCGCGGGAGAGCCGGCTGGCCAAGACGTTGTTCGCCGTGGACGAGCTGACCGGGTTTCTCACGGCCTGCGCGCTGGTGCGGCCGACGGGGCTGGTCGACCTGAAGGTGAAGTCGGTGAAGAAGAAGCTGAAGGACCCGAGCTTCGCCCGGGGTGTGAATCGGGAAGACGTGACGCGAGGCGCGGACGAGCTGGGCGTGGATTTCGCGGAGCATGTGGAGCTGGTGATCGAGGCGATGCGCGAAATCCAGGACGAACTCGGTTTGGGAGGCGGCGCCGGCAACTGACGCCGTTTCGGCTATGGCCATCAAGACGATCATCGAACCGTTCCGGATCAAGGCCGTCGAGCCGATCCGCATGACGACGCGGAGCGAGCGCGAGGCCAAGATCCGTGAAGCCTCTTACAACGTGTTCCTTTTGCACGCAGATGACGTGCTCATCGACCTGTTGACCGACAGCGGCACCGGGGCGATGAGCTCGGAGCAATGGGCGGCGGTCATGCGGGGCGATGAGTCGTACGCGGGCAGCCGCTCGTTTTATCGGTTCGAGCAGGCGGTGAAACGGATTTTCCCGTTCAAGCACATCATACCGACACACCAGGGGCGTGCCGCCGAGCGGATTCTGTTCTCGGTCATGTGCCGGTCCGGGCACGTCGTCCCCAACAACACGCATTTCGACACGACCCGCGCGAACATCGAGTACCAGGGAGCCATAGCGGTCGACCTCCCGTGTCGCGAGTCGCACGAGACCGGCGCGCCCCACCCCTTCAAGGGGAACATGGATCTGGAAGCACTCGAGCGGACGCTGACGACCGAAGGTCGGGGAGCCGTGCCTCTGGTCATGCTGACCATCACCAACAACTCGGGCGGCGGTCAGCCGGTTTCGATGGCCAACGTGCGCGAGGTCGCGCGCATCTGTCACAGCTTCGGCGTGCCGCTGTACATCGATGCGTGTCGTTTCGCCGAGAACGCGTACTTCATCAAGCAGCGGGAGCCCGGTTACCAGGAGGTGCCGGTCGCCGAGATCGCCCGTCAATTCCTGTCGTATGCGGACGGGTGCACCATGTCGGCCAAGAAGGACGGTCTGGCCAACATCGGGGGGTTCCTGGCGACGAACGACGAGGACCTGGCGCGGCAGGAGAAGGATCTGCTCATCCTCACCGAGGGGTATCCGACCTACGGCGGCCTGGCGGGTCGCGACCTGGAAGCGATCGCCACGGGCCTGGAGGAGGTGGTCCACGAAGACTATCTCCAGTACCGGATCGTCTCGACCGAGTACCTGGGTCGGCACATCGCCTGCGAGGGCGTGCCGATCATCCAGCCGCCGGGCGGTCACGCGATCTATATCGACGCCGCCGCCTTCCTTCCTCACATCGAGCCGCTCAGCTACCCGGGAATCGCGCTCGCCGTCGAGCTTTATCGGGAAGCGGGGATCCGGACGGTCGAGATCGGCAGCGTGATGTTCGGACACCACGACGCCAAGAGCGGTGGAGAGACGCCGGCCGAACACGAGTTGGTGCGGCTGGCCATACCCCGACGGGTCTACACCCAAAGCCATATCGACTACGTCGTCGAAGCGATACTTGATGTGTGGAAGCGCCGTGAGCGGATCGGCGGCTATCGAATCACTTATCAGGCTCCGTTCCTCCGCCACTTCACGGCCCGTTTTGAACCGTTGAGCTCGTGAGCTTGCGTCCTGGGGCGTGTTGAGGCGACGTTTTGAGAAGTCGAACAACGTACGAACGGTCGGGCGGGCGTCCGGTCCACGCTGGCGGCGGTAGTCCGCGGTTGGAGGGGGGATCGTGAACACCTCCGGAGTCATCGCGATGGTCTTGACCTGCGGCTTCGTTTGGGGTGGCTTCCTGCTGCTCGTATCCCATGGCATCCGCAAGGAGCGAGAAAAGCAGGGGTGAGGCGCGGCCGGACTCCCTGGCGGGGGCCGCGCTCCGCACCGCGGTCCTAGCGCCCGGCGGCTTCGTGATGGGGTACCTCCTGGGCGTGGCGGTGGGCCGGCTGGTGGGCGGCTGTCCGTTGCGCGGCGACTGCGGCGTCGCTCTGCCGATCTTCCTGTCGTTACCGACGGCGATCATCGGAATGGGCGCGGCGAATACGCTGGCCGCCGCGCGTGTACGCTATTGGTGGGAGGGTGTGGCGGTCTGGGCGGTTGGAATCGCCGCCGTGCTCGTCCTCGTAGTGACGGTGGGGCTGTTGGGTGCCGAGAGCGGTGCCGGCCGGCTGATCGGGTTGGGCTGGCTTTTGGCGGCCGCGGCTTTGGGCTTCGCCGGTTGGTTCAGAAAGCCGGTCACGCCCGGCTGACAAGGCGGCTGGAAGAGCGCTTTTCGAACTTGAGCGATAGAGAGAGGTGAATCATGTCGGATCCGATTATCCCCCGGGAGTTTCGCAACATCTCGATGACCCCGCGCTCGCTGCGGCGCTCGCTCGCGATGGTGCCCGTGGCCGCCGTCCTGCTGTTCGCGGTGATGGTGCCGTTCTCGTGCACGACGGTTGCCGAGTACGAGGTCGCCGTTCTCAAGAACCCGATCACCGGGAACGTGGCATCGGAGTCATTTCCACAGGGTTTGTATTTCGCGGCGCCGGCGCTCTTCTGGCGGCAGTACTTCCAGTACCCGACGCGCGAGATCCAGTACCCGAC
>CAYGAJ010000141.1:0-3217 GCA_964347815.1 uncultured Gemmatimonadota bacterium
TTCGCGCCGCTCGGGATGACGCACAGCCATTTCCACGACGATCACACGCACATATCCCAGGACCGCGCGATCGGGCACTTCAAGCGGGACGATGGAACGATCGGGATGTACGTGAGCAACTTCGACCTCGTCGGCTCCGGCGGGATGCATACTTCGATCGACGATCTGCTCAACTGGGATCGCAACTTCTATGAGAACCGGCTCGGCCGCGGGTCGCTGCTGAAGGAATTGCACCGTCAGGGCATCCTGACGAACGGCGATACGATCGATTACGCATCCGGGCTCAGCATCGGCAAGTACAGAGGATTCGCTACGGTCAGCCACGGCGGCTCGGCCCAGGGTTATCGTACGGAGTTGCTTCGCTTCCCCGACGAGCGCCTCAGCGTGATCGTCCTCTGCAACCTCGGCGAGATCAGCCCGACCGGCCTGGCCCGCGATGTTGCGGACATCTTTCTCGCTCGAGATCATGAGTTGGCCCGGGCGGACGCCGTCGAGGAAGGCGGCGCAACTGATGCGACGGTGGAGTACGTCACCTTGTCTGACGAGCAGCTCGAGCCCCTGACCGGGGACTTTCGCAATCCGAAGACCCGGACCATCTGGCGTATCGCCGCCGATTCCGGCCGCCTCAAGGTCGATGTCAACGGGTATCCGTTCCACCTTGCCCCGCTCAGCGAGACTCGCTTCCAGGTGATCGACGCCGCTTTTGAAGCCGACGTGCGTTTCGATCCCGTGGCCCGGCGATTCCACGCCGAGTTCGCTGACGGCGACGCGGCGACGTTTGAAGAGGTGGAACTGTGGCTGCCCCGAGGCGACGAGCTCGCAGAGTTCACGGGTGAATACTTCAGCGAAGAGCTCGACGCGTCGTGGGAGCTATCGATAAGAGAGGGCCGGCTGTACATCGAGGATGGACCGGAGCAGGCCCTGAAGCCCACGATCCGAGACGAATTCACGATCGCCGGCATGACGTTGACGTTCGAGCGGGACCAGCGTGGGCGGGTCTCGGCGATCGTCGCAGACGCCGGGCGTGTGCGCGACCTGCGCTTGATTCGGAACGTAGAGTGACCGAGCGAATCGAGAGCCGGCCCACCGACAGCGGGGCCGGTGATGGACTAGAGGCGGCAGCCTACGAGGGTGCGTACCGCTCGTTGTTCGAGCACGCTCCCAGCGCGTTGTGGGTGGCCGACGCCTCTGAGCTGAAATCGCGTATCGAGGAATTACGCGCTGCGGGCATCACGGACCTGGCCGAATTCTTCGCCCAGAATTCGGCCGAGGTGGCGAAGTCTCTCTCCCTAGTCAAGGTGGCCTACGCCAATCAGGAAGTCCTGCGCATTTACAAAGCGGGCACGAAGGAGGAGTTCGCGGCCCGCTTCCGCGAGATCATAACCCCCGATGCGCTTTCGCACTTCAAAGGGGCTTTGCTCGCAGCAGGAGAGGGCAAGGTCAGTTACGCGGGTGAGGTCGTGGTTCGCGCTCTGGATGGCGAGGTCAAATGGATCGATCTGCAGTTGGCGCTCGCACCCGGACATGAGCATTCCTGGTCGCAGGTCCTCATCTCGAACACCGAGATTACGGCGCGCAAGCGGATGGAAGCCGACCTGGCGGCGCAACGGCGCATCCTGCAGTCGTTGGCCGATTTCGACCGGTCCGTTAACTCGCTCGACCGGTCACGCGTCGTCGGCGCCGCCCTGAGCTTCATCCAGCAGCGGCTGGAAATTCCGCACACCTCGGTGGCCCTGCTCGATCACGAGCGCGGCGGGTTCGGGCTGCTGCGGGCCATGCCCGACGGCGAAGCCGTCGGGATCGATCAGTATGTTGCCTTCAATGACACCGTGCTCACCGAAGTCGTTCGCGACTGCGAGCCTCGATACCGCTCCGACCTCCACGCCGAAGAGTCGCAGTACGCCTCCGATGCCGAACTGTTGAGGGTCGGGTTGCGATCCGAATTCCTCATCCCGCTCATCTTCGAGGGGGAATGTCTCGGCACGCTGAACTGCGCCAGCTCGGATGTCGATGGCATACCCGAGGAAGATCAAAACACTCTGCTGCTGATGGCTCCGCGCCTCGCGCAAGCATTGGCCAATGTGCGTTTGTTCCAGGCCGTAGAGAGAAGCGATGCCAGCCTTAGGGAGGCGCAGAGCGTCGCGCAGGTCGGCAGCTGGGAGTGGGACATCGTGGCCGATCGCGTCGTCTGGTCCGACGAACTGTACCACATATTCGGGGTCGATCGGGGGACGTTCGACGCGACTTACGAGGGATATCGCAGACTGGTTCACCCGGACGACCGCGAGGCCCTCGACAACGCCGTCGATGGAACCTTGAACGCCGACCTTCCTTACGCCGTCGAGCATCGCATCGTTCGGCCGGACGGCGGCGTGCGGCACATCCGTGGTGCGGCGCGGATCCATCGTGACGCCGATGGCTGCCCGACGCGCCTGGTCGGGACGGCGCAAGACGTCACCCAGGAGAAGGAAGCCGAGGCAGAGCGCCAAAAGCTCCAGCAGCAGATACTGCATGCGCAGAAGCTCGAGAGCCTCGGTGTGCTCGCTGGGGGTATCGCTCACGACTTCAACAATCTGCTGCAGGGCATCCTCGGCAATGCCGACTTCGCCTTGAGCGCGCTGCCGCCGGGCTCGATGTCCCACAGCTACATGCAGAATGTGATCGCGGCGACGCGCCAGGCCGCCGAACTCTCCCAGCAGCTGCTCGCCTATTCGGGCAAAGGCGAGTTCGTAATCGAGCCGGTCGCGCTGTCTGCGGTCGTCGAAGAGATGACCCAGCTGCTGCGGGCCTCGGTGTCGAAGAAGGCGATGCTCCGCTTCCACCTGGCCGATGATCTGCCGACGGTGGAAGCGGATCGCTCGCAGCTTCGGCAGATCATTCTGAACCTCACCACCAACGCCTCTGAAGCCCTCGGCGGCAAGGAAGGCGCGATCACCATCTCGACTGGCTTCATGTTTTGCGAGGAGGACTATCTGGCGGAGACCTACCTCGGCCCGAAGGTGCAGGCGGGCACCTACACCTACCTCGAAGTGAAGGACACCGGCATCGGCATGGACGAGGAGACGTTGGGCCGGATCTTCGACCCGTTCTTCAGCATCAAGTTCGCAGGCCGCGGGCTCGGATTGGCGGCCGTCCTCGGCATCGTCCGCAGCCACGGTGGAACCATCGACGTCGAGAGCAAGCCCGGTCTGGGTACGACGTTTCGAGTTCTGCTGCC
>CAYGAJ010000141.1:3317-6558 GCA_964347815.1 uncultured Gemmatimonadota bacterium
GGGTTCATCAAGAAGCCGTATACCCTGACGACGCTGAAGGAGATCGTGCGGCAGGCGCTGGGGGGCTGAGGGCGCAGTTCCTCAACTACAGAAGGGGGGAGCCGTCGCCGTCGGCACGACCCCGCTCGATCAAATCGGGCACGGGCACTCGGGCGAAGCCAGATCAGCCGGCGGCTGCGCCTGGGGTCGTCGCACATGGCGTCGGGCACGGGGGCGCCGCAGTCAGAGGGGAGACTCGGCCGACGGAAGAAACAGGTGAGTCGGGAATGAGGAGTGAAGTGGGCCCACCCGTTCGGAGGTCGGAGAGTGGAGGGGAAGTGGGGCGCCCGCGGATGGTGGCGGGCGGGTTCTTGAAACGCTTGACGCGGGGCAGCGTTGGCGGTAAGATGCCATAAAGACAGTGAGCCCTTTCTGTCCGATAGATTGCAGAAGTTTTAAGGTATTCGTCGGCCGCCGTCGCGCGGCCGTCTTAATCTGTCGCAGCCTCGGTGCGGGCGGCAGACAGGCCGGCCGACTTGTGCTTGCTGGCGCGTGGCCGGATGGCGTGAACAAGAGGCCCGGGCAGCCGTGTGATGTCTTACTTTTCGGTGCTCCGCTCCCTCGTCAGGCGCCTGTCCGTCCGGCTGCGCGGCTTTCTGCAAGGCGCCCCGGCCTCCAGTCCGGATGACTACCTTCAGTTGATTCAAAGACACCTGCCGGGTGCCTGGGATGAAGGTGACGACCTGCTGACCTCGAAGAAAGACCCGCAGATCCAGGTCGAGCGCGTGCTGGGAGGGAAGGAATACCACGCCGGGTGGCTCCGCCCCACAGAGAACTGGCAACCTTATCTCTTCCAATATTCGTTTCTGTATCGGGACAGCCACGGGGCCCGCGACCAATGGTTGGAGCGGGCCCGCTTGACGATGGTGCAGGTCACTCCCACCATCGAGTTGCCTCTCCCGCACATGGAGCGTGGCCGCCTGTTCATCGACGAGTTCGAGTATTACTGGGCTCGGATGAAGAGCCTCAATGCCGACGAACTCGACCAGTACCTGGATGCGGCGGGCATCGAAGTGAAGCGAGGGGGTGCAGCCGCCATCGAGTAGTGCCCTTCGCGCGGTCGTCATAGTTGGACCGTTTCCGAGTCTCGTTGGGCGGGGATTGGAGTTAAAGGGTCGCAGTGCGGCTGTCCGCAACCAGATGGGTGATGTAGTGCTCGCTCCAGCCTAACACGGTGCGCAGGACGTCGTCACGCGCCCGACCGCAAGCCACGCACGGGCCGAGAACCAGGAGGACCTTGGCGCCGTTCCGTATCGACTCGGGTATCTTGCTCAGGGGCCGCAGAATCATCGGTCGCACGCTGGTGTTGTTGTCGATTGGCCCCTTCAGGCTCACTGGCTGCCAGAGCAAGTCGGCGACGCATCCTTCTTTCTCCTCGAGCTCGCTAACGGGGTCCTTGTCGTCCGGCCCCGGATTCTCACGCATGAGTTTTCTCAGCTGACTCTGATCGTGGTCCTTCCAGCTGGTTCCCGAGGTGACGATGATGTCAATCAGCTCCCCCTCGGCTTTTGCCCTCCTCGTTGGCATATGCTCGTTTTCGAGCACGTTGATCATGTCCGTAGTCGGCAGCGCAGGTCCGTGCATCGCCACGAACTTCGTCGTCAGCCGCCCTTGCTGTCCAAAGGGAAGATAGTTGAAGAAGGTGTTCGGGTCCGTCCGCGGATCGTGTAACTGGAGGCCCGTCACCATCGCATGAAAGATTAGTTTCTCCGGTAGCGCCTCCACCGGTCCATCTAGCAGCTCGCCGAATCTCTTCACGGTTCGCAGGATGGTCCCGCCGCCGGCAAGCCCGACACGCACCTCTGCGTTGTGGCGGAGGCGCGCCATCTGCTGCACGAGCCGCAAGAGCACTTCCGCCGCCCGGGCGGCCACATCATTGATGTCGGTCGTATGGACAACCTCGACCCCTTCGAGCCAATAATGCTCTTCTATCAGTTTCTGGGCGAGGTAATGATCTACTGGCGGCACATAACGGAGCAGCCCGTTCATCGCCGCGAAGGAAAGGATCTGATAAGGCTGCTCTCGAGGCAGGTCTCGCTTCAGTTCCTTTTTGATCCCCTGTCGTATCTCGCTCGGACTGTCGCCCCGGCAAAAACGCTTGCAGACTTGTTCGACGAGGTCGATGTCTTCGCGGATATCGAAGCGGCGCTTGACGTCGGCGCGGGTGCGCGCCCTCCTTGCCATGGGCCACCCTCCAAAGCGTCAGATGTTCCCAGTCAGTTACGGTAAACTAGCGAACCTTTCGCCAGGCTATCACAAAAGTATAGTATAGACATCTTTGCCCCGGAAACCAGCCCCCGCTGCTCTCGGCTGCGCCACCACCCCCGGGGCTCCACCCCCCAATGGCTTCTCCAGCCCGCGCCCCCCAACCACGTGACCAACCATTCGACTCGTCTCCCTCTCATTTCTTCATACTCACCGCCGTTAGCGTGCCTAGCGGGCGAACTCCTCGGACAGTATAATTATACTGTCATGCGTCGCGACCGCAGCTTTTTGATCCCCCGCCGCTCGCGCCATTACTTGCCGGAGACAGCATGGGCTACGGCGACTGGATTCGTCGGGAGCGCAAGCGCTTGAAGCTGACGCAGCGCGAGCTGGGCCAGCGGATCGGCGCCACCGACGGCTATATCTCCCACCTCGAGAAAGGGCTGAAGGTACCGTCTCTGGAGCTCGCCATGGCGATGGCGGAGGTCTTCGGCTTCTCGCTGGATGAGCAACACCGGTTTCTCGAGGCGGTGGATGCCGCCAGGGTGGAACAATCGCGTCGGCGCATCGAGAGGCGCGGTGAGGCCGTACGCGGTGCCCTGCGTGTTCAGCATGAAATCCGTGGACAACCGGTCCTGAAGGTTGTCGATCTCCAGACCGCTCAACAACTCCACTCGGTCCACCCCGAGACCCTCGTGTGCAGCCTCGCCTTTGCGCCGGACTCACGAATGCTCGCCGCCGGCGGCGAGGACGGCACCGTAACGATTTGGGACATAAGAGCCGGCGGGTTGCAGCGCCGTTTGACCTGCCACGACGGTAGCGTCAACGCCGTTGCCTACTCGCCGGACGGGCGCAGCGTCGCTACGGGGGGAGACGATGCAACCGTAAAGCTCTGGGACGCAGCGACGGGCGCGGAGCAGCGGACTCTCTCTGGTCACAGCGACAGAGTGAGCTCGATCAGCTGGGCTCCCGCTGGCCGCACGCTGGCCAGCGCGAG
>CAYGAJ010000142.1:0-6548 GCA_964347815.1 uncultured Gemmatimonadota bacterium
CTCGAGCGCCCGATGATCACCGAGCCGGGCAAGTTCTGGCAGTACGACTCAGGCGGCGTGATTCTGATGTCCGCCATCCTGAGGCAGCGGAGCGGCATGCATGCCGACGCCTACGCGGACCCGCACCTGTTCGCACCCCTCGGCATCGAGCGCAGCCACTGGGTCCGGAACCGCGACGGCCATCCGCACACCGGCGGCGGCCTCGATCTCGTGCCACGCGACATGGCGAAGTTCGGGCTGCTCTACCTGCGCGGCGGCCGCTGGCGCGGTCGGCAGGTCGTACCTGAATGGTGGGTCGAAGCATCCACGCGGCGCCATTTCTCCTTCCCCCCGGGCCGCGGCAAAGTCGTCGGCTACGGCTACCTCTGGTGGATTCTGGCGCCGGATCCAGACGGTGAAGGCGCGGAGGACATCTACGCGGCGATGGGATTTCGCGCCCAGTACATCTTCGTCATACCCGAGCACGACATGGTGGTGGTGGTGACGGGTGGAACGCGGAGCGGTGCTGACCAGCGCCGGCCCATCGAACTCCTCTACTCGCATATATTGCCGGCAGTCAGGCGCTAACGGGAAGTACGAGTTGGACCCGCTTCGATTCGATCCTATCACTCGCGCCGGTTACCCACCCCCGACCGGCTCGGCAAGATACTGGTGAAGGAGCTGCACCGCGCTGGCGCCCTCGCCGACGGCCGACGCAACGCGTTTCACCGAGCCGGACCGGACGTCACCCGCGGCGAAGACGCCGGGGAGGCTGGTCTCGAGATGGAAGGGCGGCCGGCTCAAAGGCCAACCGAAGGGAGGTCGTCCGTCATCCATGAGCTTGTTGCCGGTCAGGATGTAACCCTGCCCATCCCGCTCTACAGAACCACGCAGCCATTCCGTGCGCGGCTCGGCCCCGATCAAGACGAATAGGGCCGCGGTGGCCATCCGCTCGGTCGCGCCCGTGGCCAGGTTTCGGATCGTGAGCGCCTCCAGGCGTCCGTCACCTTCACCGTCGATCACCTCGATGCCCAGGCGGACCGTGACGTTGGGCAACTGTCGTAGCTCGGTGATCAGGTAATCGGACATGCTCGCGGCGAGGGCATCTCCGCGGACGAGCAGGGTCACCGACTCGGCGTACTTGGCCAGGTGCGCCGCCGCCTGGCCGGCGGAGTTGCCCGCCCCGAGCACGCAGACATGCTGGCCCCGCATCGCCCGCGCTTCGCTACCCGCGGCTCCGTAGAACACCCCGGCTCCGATCAGCGATTCGAGTCGGGGAATGTCCAGCCGTCGCCAGGACACGCCGGTCGCGAGGATGACGGCTCGCGCTGATACCTCCCGGCCATCGGCGACCTGAATCAGGCGTCGCGACCCGGAGGTCCGTAGATGCGTCGCCTGCTGCGCGAACACGATGTTGGTGCCGAACAGCCAGGCCTGCTCGCACGCCCGGTAAGCGAACTCCTGGCCGCCGATCCCCCAGGTGAAGCCGGGGAAGTTTCGGATGCGCGAGCTCATTCCGGCCTGGCCGCCTGAGATCTCCTTCTCCAGTACCACCGTCTCGAGCCCCTCGGACGAGGCGTAGACCGCTGCCGTGAGTCCGGCCGGCCCGGCCCCGATGATCGCGAGATCGTAGACCTGCGTCCCGAGCTGCGTCCCGCCCCCCAAGGCGGCGATCAGGTCGGCGTCCGAGGGCTCGACCAGCACCCGCCCGTCGTGGCGCACGACGACGGGCAGGCGCGTGCCGTCCTGGCCGGCCTCGCGAAGCAGCGTCCGGCCGACCTCGGAGCCCTCGTCGTAGTACCCGTACGGCATCCCCATGCGCGTGAGGAGATCACGGATTTGGTGGGCGCGCGCGCTGCCCTTCGGGCCGACGATGCGGAACATCTTGAAGCGGGGCTCCTGCGAGGAGGCCCAGGCTGCGAGAAACTCGCTCACCGCCGGATACAGACCCTGTTCTGGAATCCACGGCTTCACCAGGTGGTAGTCGATCTGACCCAGCGTCATGGCGGGTACGATGGGATTCGCCTGCGTGTAGTCGCGCTCGACCAGGAGAATGCGCTTGGCCGAGGGAAACAGCGCATGAGCCTGAACCAGGAAGTCGACCCCGGTCATCTCGGGCAACTGCTGGTCGGCGATGAGAAGGGCGACGGGTTGCGACTCCGCAGCCAGCGCTCTCAGTGCGATGAGCCCGTCGGTGGGCGTCTGCTCGCTCAAGATCTGGCAGTCGTTTCCGAAGCGCCGGGCCAGATCACCCTTGAGTGCGTCGAGCAGCGTAAGCTCGTGGGCGACGAGGAAGAGGATCGGCTTGTCCATGGTGCCACTCACGGTTGCCGGTCATGGGACAGGGAATAGTGCTACGGTAAACGACGAGCGGCAATGCCTTTGGCCTACGGAGAGCGGGAAGAGCCGGGTGTCCCGGTCGACCCGTGGTACTGGTGGGCGCTTTATGAGCGGGTGGTCTGTTCCTGTCACGGATCCCTTGTCGTCAGCTGAAGGGGGAGCCGGATCCAGCTCCCCCCTCTCGCCATCTGGTCGCTAGTGAGCTGCCTGCTCAACGGCCTCCGTTCAAGTCGCAAATCTCGGCTTGTGCCACTCCTTCGTTGTTGGGACCAGCGAAGGTAAAGTGCTATTTCGCTCCCGCCCCTTCAGGCCCTCAGCGGATCGTGCCGACCAGCGCGTACAGATCGTTTCCCGGCGGCGACCCGAGCTCCTGCACGGTAGCTCTCATCTGCATGTTTCTGAAGTCACCGCTCACACCATGCCCGTGGACCTTGCCTGCGAAGATCCCCAGCGTGAAGACACCCTCGAAGTGACCTTCGAACGTACCGCTCAGGCCTTTATCGACCCAGGTCGCCGTCAGGATGAAGCTCCCCCGGCCACGCCCGTTCCCGTTGGCGTCGAAGTCGCCATTTCCTTCGACCACGACGGCGTCCGGTTCGGGGTTTTCGAGATCGCCGCTGATCGGACCTTGGAAGAAACAGTGTTTTAGAAGTGTCTTGCCCTGTGAAGTCACTCGTGCGCACTCCGGCGGACCCACGAATGGCAAGAATTCAAGGGCTGAGAAGGACTCGCCCTTCGATGCCTTGTCGAGCACAAGGGAGTTGTCGTCGCCGGTCAGCGTCGGGGACACTGGTTCCCGATCCTGACAGCCGTAACCGACAAGGACCACGGCAAGCAGCAGAAGAATGAGGCGTTTGTTGTTCATGTCTGTTCTCCATGGGCTAGTGTTTCGCGGCGATTCGGATGGCGCTGGCCCTATCAGAACGGGCCGCTCGCATCGCTTCCAGTGGGCAGATGCTTGAGGGCGAGCGATGTCTGCCGCTGTTGTTTTGGCGACGAACGCGCTCTCGCCTATGACGTGCGTCGCTGCGGGACGTCACGGTGGCGGGTTGGCTAATTCGGGAGGGAGCGGCGCGGCGACATCGCAGGGCGCGAATTGGGTTGGAGTTGTGCGCCCAGCTTTGCCCTTGGCTGGCGAACGCGGCGCCGCCTGGCGCTCGGACCCGTGTGTGAGGTACTGCCACGGCTGAGGTCTCCCGGACCGGCGAGACAGAGGTCGCTACTCCCCCAGCCCATCTCCCCTTGAAGGACACGATGTGGTGATCGTCGCGGGAACACAACAGAAATACGGACTCATAAGGCCTCGCGCCGAGAGACGCACGCCTCCACGACGACCCTCCCTCTTTGTCGAGTCATCCGGCCGTCGCTGCCGAGCCGGAGGGGCGATCAAGTAAGCGTAGTTTACCCGTAGGCGCCGATGCGACCTGAGCCGTCAGGCGAATGTTGCGGGGGCGCTTGACAGGGAGCCCGGGAGGCGCCACTTTGTTCGGAGATCGAACAAAGCGCCACATGGACATCTGGACGCCCGATCCCACGGCGGCGCAGCTGATCATCTCGGGGGCCCGGACACGGTCTCCGTGGCCAACGTCTACTTCTACAGGTAGACCGATTTCAGGGAGCGTCGGGGATGAGCCGTGCTTCAAGTAAAAGTGCGGGTTTGCTGAGGCAGCCGGGGGAACGGTCCGCTGCTCCAGCGCGGGCACGCCCCTTGGCCGATTCGGTGCTCGGGCTGATCTGGCGGGTTCAACGGATCTCGCGTGCTGAGATCGCCCGTCGCACGGGGCTATCCCGCTCGACCGTCTCGGAGATCGTCGGAGGTCTCCTGCAGACGGGGCTCGTCGCTGAGGTGGGCGCCGGCCCGTCCCGTGGCGGACGGCGCCCCATCGTGCTCGAATTCCAGGACGACGCGTGCGTCATCCTCGGCGTGGATATCGGAGCGACGCACGTGGCGGTTGCCCTTACCGATCTGCGCGGCCGGGTGGTCACCTGGAGAGCAGAGGATCACCCGGTCCGTACCGATCCGGAGGGGACGCGAGCGCGAGTCGTAGATCTCTGTGAGGCGTCGCTCGCGATGGGCAAGCACGAGTCTCAGCGGCTGATCGGGATCGGCGTGGGCGTCCCGAGTCCGATCGATCCCGAAGATCCCCACCGTCTGTCCGAGGTCGTCCTCCCCGAGTGGGGCGGGCGGAGTGGGCTCGAAGGGCTGCACGAGAGATTCGACGCGCCCGTGCTTATCGACAACGACGCCAACCTGGGTGCCCTCGCCGAGCGCTGGTGGGGAGCGGGCCGTGACATCGACGACTTTGCCTACATCAAGATGGCGACCGGGGTTGGCCTGGGGCACATCCTCGACGGCAAGATCTACCGGGGTGCCGCCGGGTTCGCCGGAGAGATCGGACACCTGGCGATAGACCCGTACGGCGAGCCGTGTGTCTGCGGTCTGAGAGGGTGCCTCGCCACGCTGGTCGGGACTAAGGCGCTGGTGGCCCGCGCCAGCGCGCTGCTTGTGGACCACCCGGAGAGTGTGATCGTGGGGAAGCCGGTGACCCTTGCCGCTATCGAAGACGCAGCCCTCGCCGGCGACTCACTGGCGCTGCAAGTGGTGCGGGAGGCGGCGGAGTACATGGGGATCGCGGTAGCCGGTCTGCTGAACCTCATGAACCCGAGCATGGTAATACTGGACGGTGGCCTGGCCCGGGTCGGCGAGTTGCTTCTAGAGCCGCTCCGCGAAAGTGTTCGTCGGCGCACGCTCGTGAGCTCCGTCGCCGCCGCCGAAATCCGAACGGGCGAACTCGGGCCGCAGACGGTGGCCGTCGGTGCCGCTACGCTCGTCCTCGACGCGGCGCTCGCCAACCCGCGGCTGTTCCAGCGCGCGCACAGCTTGGAGGCACGATGATACGGTTTGCATTGCGGATCGTCCGTCGTGCCACACTGACAGGCGTGGCGCTGTCGCTCGCCGCCTGCGGAGGTCCCAGCGGCAGCGAGCTCGTGGAGTGGCAACTCGTTTGGGAAGACGAGTTCCAGGGACCGGCCGGTCAGCCACCGGATCCAGCCAAATGGGGATACGACATCGGCACGGATTGGGGTAACGCCCAGCTCGAGTACGACACGGACCGACCAGAAAACGTCTCCCTCGACGGCAACGACCACCTCGCCATCACCGCGCGGGAGGAGTCGTACCTCGGGCAGAACTACACGTCGGCACGGATCAACACCCGTGGGCTGTTCGAGCCGACCGGCGGGCGCTTCGAGGCGCGAATTCGCCTGCCGAAAGGCCAGGGCATCTGGCCGGCGTTCTGGCTGCTCGGGGCGAACATCGAAACGGTCGGATGGCCCACCTGCGGTGAGATCGACATCATGGAGTACCGCGGCCAGGAGGTGAGCAGGATCCACGGAAGCCTGCACGGCCCCGGTTACTCCGGCGGACAGGCTGTCACGCGCCGATTGGATCTCGTGGGGGACAGGTTCGATACCGGCTTCCATGTTTTCGCGGTGGAATGGGGCGACGACTGCATCAACTGGTTCGTCGACGACTCGCTGTACCAGACGATAACACCGAGCGACCTGCCCGGACGCTGGGTGTTCGATCACTCTTTCTACATCATCCTGAACGTCGCGGGGGGCGGGGGATTCGTCGGGCCGCCGAACGCAAACACGTCCTTCCCTCAGACTATGCTCGTCGATTGGGTCCGGGTGTACGAGGAAGCCCCCTGAGCGTGCTCGCCCGCCGCGCTCCATGAGCCAGTCCAAGCACTACGCCACCGCGCCCGAAGATCGCATCTCCTTTGGCCACAAGCTGATTTACGGGCTGGGAGCCTTCGTCAACAATCTGCTCGCTGCGGCGAGTGGCGGGATGGTGATCGTTCTCAATCTGGGATTGGGGATGAACCCCGCGCTGGTCGGTTTGCTAGGAGCCCTCCCACGTCTAACGGATGCGCTGACCGATCCGCTGATGGGGTACATCTCCGACAACACTCGAACGAGATGGGGGAGGCGAAGGCCTTACATCTTCGCCGGAGCGATCGCGGCCGGAGTCACGTTCGCGCTGCTATGGCAGCTGCCGAGAGGCCAGAGTGAGGCTTTCTACTTCGCGTATTTCCTCATCGGGTCGCTCGTGTTCTACCTCGGCTATACGATCTTTGCGACGCCGTGGGTCGCGCTCGGGTACGAGCTTACGCCCGACTACCATGAGCGCACGCGCCTCATGGGGGTGCAGAACTTCATCGGGC
>CAYGAJ010000143.1:0-6542 GCA_964347815.1 uncultured Gemmatimonadota bacterium
GCATGTCTCGCTTCCCCCAGTTCCTCGCCCCAACGGCGCTGAACTTCAAACGCTCAGCGGACTTGCACCGCGATCACCGCTCGACGGCCGTCGAGTTGGATCTCACGCGTGTGTTCGTATCCGTCCGCGACGGGTGGCTCGGGTCCCACCTCCACCTCGACCGCCAGCACCTCGGAAGCAATGTACTCCCGGTGCGCCTCGGCAGCCGAAGCCACTTCGGGCGCCCCAAAGATACCCAAACGGATCCGATCGTCCAGTTTGAGTCCGGCGTCGCGCCGCAGACGCTGAATCCGGTTGACCAGCTCCCGGGCCGTCCCCTCGGCCCGCAGCTCGTCGTCCAGCATGGTCGCGAGGCCCACCACGACCCCGCCCTCTCCCTGTACGGCGAGGCCGGCCCGAGGCTCCTGCGCCACCTCGAAGGCCGCCGCCGGTACCGCGAGGCGCTGGCCGGACAGCTCCAACTCGAAAGGACCGCCCCGGCGCTTCCAGGCGGCGAGGGCCTCCGGATCCAGGCCGCGCAGCGCCTCTGCCACCTCCTTCGCCCGCGCCCCGTACTCCGGACCCAGAACGCCGAAGTTGGGCACCGCCCGCAAGCTCACCAGCTCGCTCGGGTCGTCCACGAACCGGACCTCGCGCACGTTCAGCTCGTCGCGAACCATCTCCAGGACGTCCGGACCGAGCTTCTCGACCTCACCGCCCGTGACCGCCGCCAGCATGGCACGAAGCGGCTGACGCACGCGGATCCCCGCCGCCTCGCGCGCCGAGCGTCCCAGACCGGCCAGCGTGCGCGCCAGCTCGACTTCCGCCTCGAGACCGAGGTCACGCCGGCCCGCAGGCTCGGGGTAGCGCTCGAGGTGGACCGACGAGCCGGTCAGCTGTCGGTGTATCCAATCCGTCGCGAACGGCGTCATCGGCGCCAGCAGCCGGCAGACAGTCGTCAGCGCTTCGGCCAGCGTGCTGAACGCCGCCTCCATCGTTTCGCGGCTGGCGGTCCGCGTGCCCCAAAAGCGTGGTCGTGAACGCCTCACGTACCAGTTCGACAGATCGTCCGCGACGAACTCACCCACGCGCCGGACTGCGTGTGTGACCTGATAGGCATCCAGATCCGCCCGACACGCCTCGATCAGCCCATCAAGACGCGACAGCAGCCAGCGATCGAGCACGGGCCGCCCTTCGACCGGCGGGGTCCGCCCGGGCGTCCAGCCCTCGAGGTTCGCGTAGAGCTCGAAGAACCGATACGTCGCGTTGAGCGTGCCGAAAAACTTGCGCCGCACCTCGCCGACCGCCCTGGAGTCGTGCCGCTTCGGCAGCCAGGGGTTGCTCACCGCCAGCATGTAATAGCGCAAGGCGTCGGCCCCGAACTCGCCCACGGCTTCCCACGGGTCGACGACATTACCGCGCGACTTCGACATCTTCACGCCGTCCGCATCGAGCACCAGGTCGTTGACGACCACGTTGCGGTACGGGCCTCGGTCGAACAGCACCGTCGAGATGGCGAGCAGCGAGTAAAACCAGCCGCGTGTCTGATCGACGCCCTCAGCGATGAAGTCCGCTGGGAATTCACGCTGGAACGTCTCCTCGTTCTCGAACGGATAGTGCCACTGCGCAAACGGCATCGAGCCCGAGTCGAACCACGCGTCGATCACCTCCGGCGTTCGACGCATGGTGCCCCCGCACTCGCCGCACGCCCAGGTCAGCGTGTCGATGAAGGGTTTGTGGGGGTCGAATCCGTCCGTCGTCTCGATCCCTGCACGCTCGCCCAGTTCCTGATAGCCGCCGATGACCTCGATGTGCGCGTCCGAGCGGTCGCAGACCCAGACCGGGAGCGGTGTGCCCCAGTAGCGGTCACGCGAGAGCGCCCAGTCCACATTGTTCTCCAACCACTCGCCCATGCGGCCTCGCCCGATCTCCGGAGGATGCCAGGCGACCGCCGCGTTGTTCGCCAGCAGCTTCTCTTTGACCCCCGTGGTCCTCAGGTACCACGATTCACGCGCGTAGTAGAGCAGCGGGGTCTGACAGCGCCAGCAGAACGGATAGGTGTGCACGTGGGGCTCCGCCTTCCACAGCCGGCCCGTTCGCTTCAGGTCGTCGATGATCTGCGGATCGGCATCCTTGACGAACACGCCGGCCCAAGGCGTCACTTCCCCGGTGAACCGCCCCTCTTCATCGACCAGGTGGTGCATCGGCAGCCCGAGCCGTACCCCCAGCTCGTAGTCATCCTGTCCGTACATCACGGCCGTGTGTACGATGCCCGTGCCCTCGTCCGCCGTAACGAAATCAGCGGTCGTCACGAACCAGCCGCGGTCCTCCCCCATCGCCCGGGACAAGAACGGAAAGGGCGGCTCGTAGCGCAGACCCTCCAGCGCACCGCCCGGCATCGTCTCCAGTACTTCGTAGCCCTCGCCCAGCACCTCGTCCGCCAGCCGCTCCGCCAGAAGGTAGACCTCGTCCCCGACCCGCGCCCGGACGTAGGCCACCATCGGGCTCACCGCGAGCGCGACGTTCCCGGGCAGGGTCCAGGGTGTAGTCGTCCAGGCCAACAGGTACTCTCCGGGTCGGCCCTGGACGGGGAACCTCACCGTCACGGCCGGCTCGGTGACCTCGTCGTAGCCGAGAGCCACCTCGTGGCTGGAGAGGCCCGTGCCGCAGCGCGGGCAATAAGGCACGACCTTGTGGCCGCGGTAGAGCAGCCCTTCTTGATGAAAGCGGGAGATCGCCCACCACACTGATTCCATGTACTCAGGCGAACAGGTGATGTAGGCGCGAGAGTAGTCGAGCCAGAAGCCGATCCGCCTCGACAACTTCTCCCACTCTTCTTTGTACGTGAAGATGTGCTCGCGGCTCACGTGCGTGAAGCGCTCGACCCCGATCTTCTCGATCTCGGGCTTCCCCGAGATGCCCAGCGCCTTCTCCGCCTCGACCTCGACCGGCAGGCCGTGGGTGTCCCAGCCGGCGATCCGCGAGACCGATCGGCCTCGCATCGTCTGGTAGCGGCAGAAGGTGTCCTTGAGTGTGCGCGAGAGGACGTGGTGAACGCCGGGGCGACCGTTGGCGGTCGGCGGACCCTCATAGAATACGAAGGGCGCACCCTCCGCGGTCAGCTCGAGCGATCGCGCGAAAGTACCCTCCTCGTCCCACAGCGCGAGTACCTGCTCCTCGAGCTCCGTCGGATTGTCTGGGATCTCTTGATAAGGCTTGCGGCTCATATGGCTCACGGGCCCGCACGGGCCACCACGTGTCTGATCAACTGGGTGAGCTTCGGCTCGGCCCCACTCGCGACGCGAATGATCTCCTCGACGCTCGCCGGCTTCAGCGCATCGGGCAGACAGCTGTCCGTGATAATCGAGAGACCGAGCACCTTCATCCCGCCGTGCACGGCGACGATGACCTCCGGTACCGTGGACATCCCGACGACATCGGCGCCGATCGATCGCAAGAACCGGTACTCGGCGCGCGTCTCCAGGTTGGGGCCCGGTACCGCAACGTAAACGCCACGGCGGAGCGTGATCCGGTCCTCCCGCGCCACTTCGAGCGCCAACCGCTGCAGTCCGAGGTCGTAAGGCTCAGACATGTCCGGGAAGCGAGGGCCCAGCTCGTCCAGGTTCGGGCCGATCAACGGATTGTCGCCCAGCAGGTTGATATGGTCCGCGATCAACATGAGATCGCCTACGTCCCACATCGGGTTCATGCCGCCGCAGGCGTTGGAGACGATCAGCGTCTCCGCTCCCAAAGCTCGCATGACCCGTACGGGAAAGGTCACCTCTTGCAGCGTGTACCCTTCGTAGCGGTGGAAGCGACCCTGCATCGCAACGACCGGCTTACCCGCCACGTCACCCAGCAACAGGCGGCCGGAATGTGTCTCCACCGTCGGCACGGGGAACCCGGGCAGCTCGTCGTACGGGATCACCGACTCCGTCTCGATCTCGTCGGCCAGCGCCCCCAGGCCGGTGCCCAGGATGATGGCGAACCGCGGCTGCAGTGCGGTCCGTTCGCGCACGACGTCCACGGCGGCCCCGATCCGCGCGAGGCGCTCGTCCGTCGCGCCCGACTTCATTTGCTGTTCTCCTCCGGGTCGCGCTCGCCGACCAGCGACGATAGCCAGTCCTGCTGCTTCGCTTGCACGGGCTCGTGGTTCGCCTCGCCCTCCGGCGCTGACGCCGAGTCGGGTTGAGCCTTCGGCTCGCCGGCGGCCGGGCGGCGGGCTGGCGGCGGCGCTGGCACCGTGTCTTCGAAGCGGCTCTCCTCTAGCTCCAGATCGGCGCGGAAGCGCTCGATCATCGCCTGGAAGGCCCGGAAGAACTGCCGCCGACGAGCGTCGAGCGCTTCGATGTCGCGAACCAGCTCGCGGTAGGAGCGCTGGCCTTCCTCGATGATGCGCTCGGCCTGGCCCTGAGCCTCGCGCCGCACCAACTCGGCCTCACGGTCCGCCTGAGCCTGGGCCTCCGAGCGCAGCTGCTGCGCCGTGACCAGCGCCTCGTTGAGCGCCTTTTCCCGCTCGCGGTAGGAGGCGACCTGCTCCTGCAGGTGTTCGGCCCGCTCGGTCAGAGCAACGTTTTGCTTGACAAGCTCCTCCAGGCGCTCGGCCACCATGTCGAGGAAGTCGTCAACCAGCTCAGGGTCGTACCCGCGCACGCTGCGCCGGAAGTCACCCTTCTTCTTTCGAACGTCGAGTGGCGTCAGGTCGATCATTTTGGCCGCTCCCCAAACAGCACTGTCCCCAACCGCACCATGTTACTTCCCTCTTCAACCGCGATCTCGAAGTCGCTCGTCATCCCCATCGAGAGCCAGCGTCCCTCGAACCGCTCCACGCCGTCCCGGCACTGATCGAAGAGCTGCCGCGTGCGCCGAAACGTCTCGCGCACCACAGCGTCGTCGCTCGTGAACGGCGCCATCGTCATCAGCCCGCTGACGAGCAGATGCTCGTGGTTACAGATCCGGGCGATCGTTTCGGGGGCCTCGTCCAGCGGCAATCCATACTTGCTGTATTCGCCCGAAGCATTGACCTGCACCAGGATACGGACCGACCGACCGAGCTTTGCCGCCTCCGCATCGATCACTTTGGCCAGGCGCAGCGAGTCGACCGAGTGGATCAGCGAGAACAGCTTCAGCGCTTGGCGAACCTTGTTCCGCTGGAGGTGCCCCACCAGGTGCCAGCTCAACCCGATGTCGCCCGCCGCTTTCCACTTTCTTCGCGCCTCCTGCACACGGCTCTCGCCGATCACCCGCAGGCCCACCTCACGGGCCGCATAAAGCGCTTCGAGGGGATGGCCTTTGGTCACCGGCACGATCACGATCGAATCGGCGTCTGAGCGACCGGCGCGTTCACACCCCCCTTCGATGCGCGCGCGGACCTCAACCAGCGCACGCTCGAGTCGCTCAAAATACATAATCACGCAAAGTTACGCCCCCCAACCACCCGAATCAAGACAAAAAGGCCCGGCGCCGTCGCTGCGGCGCCGGGCCTTCCACGTCCGGTTCGGCCCGAACTACCCCTTCACACTGAACGTGATCGGAATCGCGACCCAGACCGGAACCGTCTTGTCTCGATTCAACGCCGGTGTGAACGTGAACTCCTTCGCCGACATGAGAGCTGCTTCATCCAGCCCCTTGTTGCCCGAGCCCTTCTGAACCTGGGCGTTCTTGACGTTGCCGCTCGTGTCGATGAACACCCAGACGTTGACCGTCCCTCCGATACCCGCATCGCGCAGGAGCTTCGGGTAGTTACGCTCGACGATCTGCATCGCCTGTCGCCGGTTCCTCAACTCCGGCTTCACCGTATAAGGTGTGAACACCGGCTGATCGCCCAGGCGGCTCGCGTCGCTGGGGGGTGGCGGCAGGTTCTCGACCGGGTTTTCCTCGAACGTCGTCGGCGCGATGGTGATGTCCTCCTCCAACTCCGCCGCGGCCACAACGGGAACGGCAGGTCGAGAGATCTGCTCCGGCGGCGGCGGGATCTCCACCTCGGGCGGCAGCTCGATCGCCTCGAATTCGTTCACGCCGAAGCTGACATCGGAAGCCGTCAGCTCGGGGAAGAACTTGAACAGCCCGAAATGGAACACGGTCGCGACCACGACGCTGCCCCAGAGCCACGGACCCGCCGTCTTCTTGAAGCGGTCGTTCGCCGTCTGGCGGTAAGCGCCACCCATGGCTGCCCGCTTTACTTCTGCCATGACCGCTTTACCTCCTCTCGCGTGTCAACCGGCTCTCCAGATCCGTGTGGAAGAAGACGCGCACGGCGTTGGCCTCGCGCAACTGCTCCGTCACGGAGTTGATGAACCGATAAGGGACGTCGCGATCGCCACGGATCGCGATCAGGAGCCGGCGCTCGCTTTCGCGATAGAGCGGCAAGACCGTCTCCGCCACCAGGTCCATCGGAATCCGCCTATCATTAATATACACCTCACCGTCCGGTTCGAGCCAGACGTGCAAGATGTTCTTGCGCTTCTCGTCGATCTTCTGCGTGGCCTCGGCTTTTGGAAACGTGAGCCGACGATCCTGCTCGCGCCGGAACGTCGTCGAGACCATGAAGAAGATGAGCAGCA
>CAYGAJ010000144.1:0-6475 GCA_964347815.1 uncultured Gemmatimonadota bacterium
ACATCACGGAGAACATGGTCGGTCACAAGCTGGGTGAGTTCGCGCCGACGCGGCTGTTCCGGGGTCACAGCGGCAAGCTGGCGGACAAGCGGGCGAAGGTCGGGTAGACCGTATGGAGGCGAAGGCAATTGCTCGGTTCGTTCGCCAGTCTCCGCGTAAGATGCGGCTGGTGGCGGAGTTGATCCGCGGGCAGAGTGTGAACGAAGCGTACGCGGTGCTGCGATTCAACGAGAAGAAGGCGGCGCGTTCGTTGGAGAAGCTTCTTCGTTCGGCTGTGGCCAACGCGATGGTCAAGGCTGACATCCAGGGCGAGCGGCTGGATGTGGACGATCTGTTCGTCAAGCAAGCGCACGTGGACGAAGGGCCGACGTTGCGGCGCTGGCGGGCGCGGGCGATGGGTCGGGCGAGCCCGATCCGCAAGCGGATGAGCCACGTCACCGTGGTCGTCGATCGAAAGGAGTAGCATGGGGCAGAAGACCCACCCCCTCGGTTTTCGTCTCGGGGTCGTAAAGCAGTGGAAGTCGCGCTGGTACGCCGAAGGGAACCTGGCGGATCTGATCGAACAGGACGAGAAGATCCGCAATTATCTCAAGGCGCGACTGGGACATGCGGCGATCTCCTCGGTGGAGATCGAGCGCAAGCCCGGAAAGATCGTGGTGACGATCAACACCGGTCGGCCCGGAGTGGTGATCGGCAAGCGCGGCGCCGAGGTCGACAAGCTCCGGGACGAGCTGGCGGTGCTGACCAACGCGGAAGTGGCGATCAACGTCGAGGAGATCAAGCGGCCCGAGATCGAAGCGCAGCTGATCGCCGATAGCGTCGCCTTTCAGCTCGTGCAGCGGATCGCCTTCCGGCGGGCGATGAAGCGAGCCGTGCAGCAGGCCATGCGGATGGGGGCGGGCGGCATCAAGATCCTCTGCGCCGGCCGGTTGGGAGGATCGGAGATCGCGCGGTCGGAGGGCTATCACGAGGGCCGGGTGCCGTTGCATACCCTGAGAGCCGACGTGGACTTCGCGCGCTCGACCGCCAAGACGACATTCGGCCCGATTGGCGTCAAGGTCTGGGTGTTCAAGGGCGAGGTCGTCGAGGAACGAAAAGGGATGACTTATACGGCCGGCGGACGGTCGTAATACGGCGGAAAAGCGAACATGCTGGCACCGAAGCGCATCAAGTGGCGAAAGCAGATGAAAGGTCGCGTCCGCGGCAACGCGACGCGCGGCAACAGCGTGGCTTTCGGCCAGTACGGTCTGCAATCGCTGGAGCGTGCCTGGATCACGGCCCGCCAGATCGAGGCGGCCCGTGTGGCCATGACCCGACACATCAAGCGCGGCGGTAAGGTGTTCATCCGCATCTTCCCGGACAAGCCGGTGAGCAAGAAGCCGGCCGAGACGCGGATGGGCAAAGGGAAGGGAAACCCTGAGGCCTGGGTGGCGCCGGTGAAGCCGGGCCGGGTGATGTTCGAGCTGGAAGGCGTCACCGAAGCGGTGGCCCGACGCGCGATGGAGCTGGCGTCGGCCAAGCTGCCGGTCAAGACGCGCTTTCTGAGCCGCGAGGGCGGAGGGCTCGGATGAGGCCCGAAGAGATCCGGGAGCTGGGCGACACGGACATCGCCCAACAGATCGCCGAGCTCGGTGAAGAGCTGTTCGATCTGCGCATGAAGAGCGCGTACGAGGAGCTGGAGAATCCGGCGCGGATCCGCCAGCTGCGGCGGGACCTCGCGCGGCTAAAGACGATTCAACGCGAGCGGGAGCTCGCGGGCGCGCGATCCGCTGAGGAGAAGAAGAAAGCATGAGAGGGCGGCGAAAGACACGGGTCGGGTCGGTGGTCAGCGACCGCATGGACAAGACGATTGTTGTGAGCGTGGAGCGGCGTTTCGCCGACCCGCTCTACGGTAAGCAAGTGACGCGCCATCAGAAGTTCTACGCACACGACGAGGAGAACCAGGCGCGCACGGGCGACGTGGTGAAGATCGTGGAAGCGCGGCCGCTATCGAAGACGAAGCGTTGGCGTCTGCTGGAAGTCGTGCGCAGGGCCCAGTAAACCCTATCGGCCGTGCGCCGCGGAGCGAGGCAGTGCGAGAATGATTCAGCAGGAGTCGATCGTAAGGGTCACGGACAATTCGGGTGCCAAGGAGGCGCTCTGCATCCGCGTGCTCGGCGGTAGCAGACGGCGCTACGCCCGGATGGGTGACGTCATCGTCGTGACGATCAAGGACGCGTTGCCGACGAGCACGGTCAAGAAGGGTGAGGTGACCAAGGCGGTCGTGGTGCGCACGGCGCGGGAGCAGCGGCGGAAGGATGGTTCCTATATCCGCTTCGATGACAACGCCGCCGTGCTGATCAACGAACAGGGCGAGCCGCGCGCGACACGCATCTTCGGGCCGGTGGGGCGCGAACTTCGCGACAAGCGGTTCATGAAGATCGTTTCGCTGGCGCCGGAAGTCGTTTGAGCGAGGCGTTTGGATAGCAATGAGCGTTCGTAGGGGAGACTTGGTGGCGGTCGTGGCCGGGAACTTCAGAGGTTCAGAGGGCCGGGTGCTGCGCGTGATTCCGGAAAAGAACCGGGTGGTCGTGGAAGGGATCAACATGCGCAAGCGGCACCAGCGTCCGTCGCAGGCGAATCCGGAAGGCGGCATCGTGACCTTCGAGGCGCCGATCCACATCTCGAACGTCATGCTGGTGTGCCCTCACTGCAAGGCGCCGTCGCGGGCGCGTCGCCGCCACGATGCGGACGGCACCCTCGAGCGGCTGTGCGCACGCTGCGAGACGCCGATCCCGACGCCGGAGGCCTAGAGGGCGGTCGAGAGCGTATGAAGCCGAGACTCGAGGAGCATTACACGCAGACGGTTCGGCCCAAGCTGGCCAAGGAGCTGGGGCTCGCGAACCCGCATCAGATTCCACGGCTGGAGAAGATCGTGGTGAACGTGGGGGTCGGGGAGGCGTCGCGCGACGCGAAGCTGCTCGACTCGGTGGTCGAGGCGGTGACGGCGATCACGGGCCAGCGCCCGATCGTGAACCGCGCCCGAAAGGCGATCTCGAACTTCGGGTTGCGGGCCGGGATGCCGGTGGGTGTCAGCGTCACGCTGCGCGGACGCCAGATGTACGAGTTCCTGGACCGGTTCGTGAACATCGCGGTGCCACGGATTCGTGACTTTCGGGGCTTGTCGACGCGTTCGTTCGATGGCCGTGGCAACTACACGGTCGGCATCAAAGAGCAGGTGATCTTCCCGGAGGTGGACTACGATCGGATCCAGAAGATCCATGGTCTGGACCTGACCTTCGTGACCACGACGGAGAAGGATGACGAGGCGATGGCGTTGCTGCGCGAGCTGGGAATGCCGTTCCGCGGCGTTGACCCGGTGGTCGTCTAGGTTGGCCGTAAAGACTGAACGGACGGGCATATGGCGCGTAAGTCTCTGATCGAGAAGACCAAGAAGGACGCGAAGTTCAACGTGCGGACCTACAACCGCTGCCGCAGGTGCGGACGATCCCGGGCCTACCTCCGCAAGTTCGGCCTCTGCCGTATCTGTTTTCGCAACATGGCGCTGGAAGGGCAGATTCCGGGCGTGCGAAAAGCCAGCTGGTGACGGTCGCAAAGCGAGTATGGTGAAGACACGATGATGACCGACCCGATCGCGGACATGCTGACCCGAGTCCGGAATGCGCTGCACGCCGGGCATCGACGCGTCGACGTTCCGCTGTCGAAGATAAAGATCGAGATCGCCCGCAAGCTGGTCGACGCTCACTTCGTCGACAGCATCAAGGTGGTCGACGACGGCCAGAAGACGTACTTGCGGCTGTACCTCAAGTACACGCCCGAGGGTAAGCCGGTGATCCGGGAGCTGCGGCGCGTGTCACGACCGGGGCGCCGGACCTACGTGGGCCGGGACGAAATACCGCAGCTCCGCGGTGGCGTGGGCATGGCGATCCTCTCCACCAGCCGGGGCGTGATGACGGACCGCGAGGCGCGGGCCGCCGGGGTCGGCGGCGAGCTGATCGCGCTGGTGCATTGAGCAGGCGGAGAACGTAGAAGATGTCGCGAGTCGGCAACCAGGTCATCGTGGTCCCCGACAACGTGTCGGTGACGATCACGGGTAACCAGGTGAAGGTGAAAGGTCCGAAGGGCGAAATCACCCGGACGTTTCACCCGGCGATGACGATCGTCCATGAGAAGGGCGAGCTGCGGGTCAAGCGGCCCAGCGACCGCCGCGACCACCGGTCTCTGCACGGCCTGACCGGCTCGCTGCTCGCCGCCATGGTGAAAGGTGTGGTCCAGGAGTTCGAGAAGAAGCTGGAGATCGTGGGCGTCGGCTACCGGGCGGAGGCGGCGGGCAAGGGCCTGCGCCTGCACCTCGGCTTCTCGCACCCGATCACGTACAATGCGCCCCCGGGGGTCCGGCTGGCGGCGGAGTCGCCGACGCTGGTGTCGGTGTCGGGTGTGGACAAGGAGAAGGTCGGACAGGTGGCGGCGGAGATTCGGGGGCTTCGTCCCCCCGAGCCTTACAAGGGTAAGGGCGTCCGCTATCAGGGCGAACAGGTCCGTCGCAAGGCGGGCAAGACGGCGATATAGTCTGGAATGTCAATCACCCAGCTGAAGCACAGGAAAGCGCGCGGAAAAGCGGAATGGCGGGTGCTGAGCCGGCAGCGCCGGCACGCGCGCATCCTGAAGAAGATCAGGGGCACCGCCTCGCGTCCGCGTCTCGTGGTGTTTCGTTCACTGCGAAACATGGAAGCCCAGCTCATCGACGACGAGCTTGGCGTTTGCCTGACCGGCATTTCGACGCGGTCGAAGGAGGTGCAGGCCAAGCTGGAGGGCAACGCCAAGAAGTCGAACCAGAGCCGTGTCGCCGGCCAGTTGTTGGCCGAGCGTGCTCGGGCCAAAGGCATCGAGCAGGTCGTTTTCGACCGCGGCGGCTATCGATATCACGGTCGTGTGCGGGCGTTCGCTGATGGCGCACGCGAGGGAGGTCTCAAGTTCTAGTGGCGACGAAGCGGGAAGGTCGAGATCGGCGCGAGAAGCGCGAACCGCGCAGCCGCGAGAGCGAGCTGCTCGAGAACGTCATCTACATCAATCGGGTCGCCAAGGTGGTCAAGGGCGGCCGTCGTTTCTCGTTCACCGCTCTGGTCGCGACCGGGGATCAGCAGGGCCGCGTGGGAACGGCGCTCGGAAAGGCGAATCAGGTGGCGGAAGCGATCCGCAAGGGGTTCGATCAGGCGCGACGCCATATGATCGAGGTGCCGATCGTCCGGCACGGCACCATCCCTCACCAGATCGTCGGTGCCCACGGCGCCGGTCGCGTACTGCTGCGGCCCGCCGGCCCGGGAACGGGGGTCATCGCCGGCGGGCCCGTGCGCGCCGTGCTGGAATGCGCCGGCGTGCAGGACATCCTGACCAAGAGCCTGGGATCGAACAACCCGGTCAACATGGTCCGAGCGACGATGAACGGTCTGGGCCGCCTCGTCACGCCACAGCAGGCGGCCTGGGAGCGCGGCGTCCCGGTGGAAGAGCTGTTGGGGGGACCCGGTGAGTAAGAACCTGCGGGTGCGCCAGGTGAGGAGTGGATTGGGTGCGCCGCGGAAGATTCGACGTACCCTGGAAGCTCTGGGGCTCAAGCACCAGCGTACGGTGATCAAACCCGACAACGCGGCGATCCGCGGCATGTTGTTCCATGTGAAGCACCTCGTCGAAGTCGAGCCGGCCGACGAGACGGGAAAGAAGGGAAGCTGAGGCGATGACGCGCCTTGAGAAGATGCGCCGCCCCCGGGGTGTGAAGAAGACGTCGAAGCGGGTCGGTCGAGGTCCGGGCTCGGGTCGTGGCAAGACGGCCGGCCGGGGCCATAAGGGCCAGAAGGCCCGCTCCGGTGGGCAGACCAAGCCCTGGTTCGAGGGCGGCCAGATGCCGCTGCAGCGGCGGTTGCCGAAGCGTGGCTTTCACGCCTATCGGCGGACCGAGTACCAGGTCGTCAACGTCAAGGAGCTGGACCGCGTCGCCGGGGATGAAGCGAACCCGGATACGATGCGGGCGGCCGGCCTGATCCGCTCGAAGCGCAAGCCGGTGAAGGTCCTGGGTGAGGGCGAGATGAAGCGAGCGATGAAGGTGTCGGCGCACGCCTTCAGCAAGAGCGCGCGCGAGAAGATCGAAGCGGCCGGCGGGGCAGTGAGTGAGGCCTGATGGCTAACCCGATCCAGAGCCTCCTGCGGGCGCCCGAGCTCAAGCAGAAGCTGCTGTTCACCCTCCTCTGCCTGGCCGTTTACCGGCTGGGTGCCCACATCACGGTGCCTGGGGTCGACGTGGTGGCCCTGCGCGATCTGGCGAGCCAGCTGCAGGGTACGTTGTTCGGCCTCTACGACATGTTCGTGGGCGGAGGCTTGCAGCGGGCGACGATCTTCGCTCTGGGCATCATGCCCTACATCTCCGCGAGCATCATGTTCCAGCTGCTGGCCGCGGTCTTCCCCACCATCGAGAAGATGCAGA
>CAYGAJ010000145.1:0-6466 GCA_964347815.1 uncultured Gemmatimonadota bacterium
GCAGGGTGCGCTCGGAACCACTGGTCCCGTCGCGGTACGCCTGGCGCGTCTCGGCCGGCACGCCTTTCAAGGCATCCCGCGCCCGGATGAAGATCTCGCGCGCCGCGCTGGCCGCGTCGGCCTCGGGCGCCCAGACGACCATCATCGCATCGCCGCTCTCCGCCCTGAGCTGTTTTCGCAGAACACGCCACTGACGCGGATCGAGGCCGTAATCGCGCAGGTCGGAGTGGATCATGAAAGGCCGGTGGACCGGACAGGCGATCACCCGAATCCGGTCCGCGAACTCGCGCGCGAGCGTCACGCCCGGCTGCGTCCGGTGATCTAGCAGCCCCGCGAATCCCGGCAGACGGACGGCGACCACCTTCTCGCCACGCTCCAGCGAATCGTGGATCGGCGCGAAGTCACAAGGTTGCAGCGCGGCGGTCGCATCGAAGAAGTGAGGTGAAACATCCCAAGGGTTTCCGGAATCGGGGACCGAGAGCAGCTCGTCCGTCACGCCGCGCCGCTCCAGCTCGGCTTTCACCCGCAACAGATTGAGCTGGCGAAACGCCTCGATATGCACCAGCAGCGGCAAGCCTTTGTGATTGTCCACGCCCTTGATCTCGATGCGCCGGCCGCCGGCCACCGAGACGTTCACATCCTGACGCGCCGCCCCCGGCCCGCGTCGAACCTTCCCCGTGGCCCGCGCCACCCGCGCCAACAGGCGGCCCGCCGCCTGTAGTTCCAGCGGCGTCAACAAGTCGGGCTCGGTGACCGTCTCGGTCAGCGGCATCCCCAGCCGGTCCGTGCGGAAGGTGATACGGTGCCCGATGTCGGAAATCTCGCGGCAGGAATCTTCCTCCAGCGAAAGCTGACGGATGCGCAGCTCGCGGTTTACGCCCAGCTCGGGGACCCGGAACGGGATCGCACCGGTCAACCCGACCATGGCCGTCCGTTGAAAGCCCGTAGGGATCGAGCCGTCCAGATACTGCTTGCGCATGACGTGCAGCTCGGCGACCAGGTTCAGGTTGAGCAGCAGCGAAATCTCGATCGCGATCCGTACCGCCTCGTCGTCGATCTCGAACGGCGGAGTGTCGTCCATCTCGTAGGTGCACACCGTGCCACGCTCGAGCTGGTAGACGATCTCCTTCTTCGTCTTGAACTCCATCAGCGCCGTGCCGTCGTACTCGCCCAGCTCGCTCAACGTCGGGCGCATGTGACGCAGCACCTCAGCGTCGTACTCCTCGACGAAGTGGCCGCCCGGACAGCGACAGAAGAGCTTCGAGCGGGTGATCAGCTGCTGGTGTACCTCGAGGCCCGACATGAAGCCCAGCACTTGATAGTCCGCGGCGCTCAACTCACCCAGGTCGGCGTCGGGAAAGTCGAGGGCGGCATCACGACGCGGGTTCAGATCCCCGGGCGGACGGACGCTGCCGACCGCTGGCGGCGATTCGACGACCATGGCCTAGCCCGCCCTCGCCCCGTCGGGGACCGGCCGCTCGGGCACCGCCAGCGCTGGTTCGATCCCGTCCGGGTATCCGATGTCGAACAGCATCCCTTCCGAGGTCTCGCCCATCATCCGCTTGGGCTCCAGGTTCACCACGAACAACGCCTGCTTGCCCTCGATCTCCGCTGCGTCTCCCCGCTCTTGCTTGAGCCCGGCCAGAATGCGGCGGGTGTGATTGCCGAAGTCGACCGTCAGACGAACCAGCTTGTCCGACTTCGGCACGTCCTCCACTTTCACGATTCGCCCGACCCGCACATCGATCCGCTGCAACACCTCCAGCGGGACCGGCGGCTTGACGGGGGCAGCTTTGAACTCGGCCATTCGGACCATCCCAACCTGTTGTGCGCTCGGACTCATGCCCATGTGACGGCCTGTGTGGCCCTAAGAATAGTGCCGTGCTTAATGTGTAGGCCAGCGCACCGGCGGAGGCGGCGAGCGTGGATCGCGCCGCCGCGACGGTCCACCAGGCGCGAGAAGGGGACAAACTGCGGCGATAGAACCGATATGGACAGAGTCAGAATTCGAGAGAAGCGGCGGGTCTTCGACGACATCTTCAAGATCGACGAGGCGGTGGTCGAGTTGCGGCGCCCGGATGGCGCCTGGACCGACCCGCACCGAGAGCTGTGTTTCGAGCGTGGTGATTCGGTGGCGGCTCTGCTGGTGAAGCGTGAGAGCGGGCAGCTGGTTCTGGTCCGGCAGTTCCGCTATCCCGCCTACGACAAGGGGCCGGGCTGGCTGACCGAGATCGTGGCGGGCGGGTTACGGGCGGAGGAGTCGCCGGAGACCGCGATCATCCGCGAGGTGCGCGAGGAGACGGGCTATGACATAGAAAGCCTCGAGCCCATTGCGACGTTCTACGTCTCGCCGGGCGGCACGTCGGAGCGCGTGCTGCTCTACTACGGCGAGGTCGGTGAGGCGCCGGTAGCGAGCGCGGGCGAGAAGCTGGGCGTCGGCGATGAGGAGATCGAGCGGGTCGAGATGTCGGTCGACGATCTGTGGGAGTCCTTCCGCTCCGGCGCGCTGCAAGACGGGAAGACGATCGTCGCGCTGATGTGGCTCTTATTGCGGCGGCGTGGCCACGGCCGACCGATCGCCGGCGGCGGTGGTCAGCTCGGTTGACTTCTGTGGCGTGGCCACGGATAATCGATCTTCCGGACAGCTTGAGGAGGAGAAGGTCGAATGGCGTACACCTACGAAGAGCTTCACAAGAAGACGGTGGCGCAGCTCAGAAAGATCGCCGAGGATCTCAATAAGGAGGAGCTGCGCGGCTACCTGACGATGCACAAGTTCGAGCTGCTACCGAAGCTCTGCAAAGTGCTGGGCATCGAGGCGCACGCGCATCACGAGGCGCTCGGCATCGACAAGACGGCGATCAAAGCGCAGATCCACGAGTTGAAGCAGCGGCGCGACGCGGCGGCCGAAGCCGGCGATATGGATCAGCTTCGTCACCTCCGCCACAAGATCAAGCGGCTGAAGAGGAAGATTCGCCGGGCCACGGTTTGATCAGTAGACGGTGGACGGTGGACGGTAGGCGGTAGGCGGTAGATGAAACCGTTTACCGCCACGGTGTAAGCGCAGGCGCTAGCGGTCGGTCCAAGAGCCGGCCGCGGCGCGGCGGAAGGCGACCGCGGTCGGCGCGGCCCCTGCCAGGTCAACCGCTGTAGACGTCGCCGTTGGCCCTAATCTTTTCGTCCTCGTACGGCGCGGCCACCCGCCGGTAAAACTCGAGCTTGGCCGTCTCCAGCACCCCCACCACCCCCGCAATCGCCGTGTAACTGAGCCCGCGCTTCGACAGCCAGTCATCGAGCAGGCGCGTGATGACGTAGTTCAAGTCGCCGTCGGGCGACTCAGCTGTGATCGACGCGCTGAGGGCGGCGATCGCGTCGCCGTAGAGCGCTCGGCGGTCTAGTGTGATATAGGGCATCAAAACCTCCACGTTATAGCCTGCGACCCCGCAAACGGCTCTAACATACAGAATCAGAAGAGAGGGCGAGATCCTCTCAGGTCCGCCCTTCCCTAGCTGCAGTCATCACACGGCGCCCCCGTCGGTATGACAACAGCTGGCGGTCACTTGACCATCGCTTGACGAGGGTTGCCAATGTTTCCGAGGGTGTGTAGCGAAGGAGGTCTGCCTTATGAACGCTCAAAAGATCGTTCCCATCGCGGTTGCCCTCATACTCATGCCTTCTGCCGACCTCGCCGCGCAAGAGACGACGGCTGTAACGCCAGGCTCCCGTATTCGCGCATCTGCGCCCAGTGTCTCAAACAAGCCGTTCGTGGGTGATGTGGTTGGCTGGGAATCAGACTCTCTGATCGCGAACGCCAGGGTTTGGCAGAGCGGAACTTGGCTGAATCAGCAGGTCAAGGTCGGAATCGGCTCCCTGACGAAGCTCGAGGTGAGCCGGGGCCGTAAGTCGAGGTTCCTGCAGGGATTGGGCTATGGCTTGTTGGTCGGAGCGGCTACCGGGGCAGTTATCGGGGCCGCTTCAGGTGACGACGATCCCTCCACGTGGTTCGCCATGAGCGCCGGAGAGAAGGCGGCGGTCGGTGCCATCTCACTCGGTCTCTTGGGCGGAATCGTCGGCGGCGTGATCGGCTTGAGCAGCCCGGGTGAGAGATGGGAAGAGGTACCGCTCGACCGGTTGCGCGTTGGACCCTCGCCGGTCACGGCGGACGGCGTGGCGGTGTCCGTTTCACTGCGCTTGGGGCGGTGACAGTCGCCTAGGCCCGGAACCGGTCCCGCGCCGTCACCGGGCCCCGCTTGATGAGGCCGCGGAGCGGATTTATACTTGTGGACCTCTTTCCCCCGTTCCCGGCTTCAATCCATTGTCTTTTGTGCCTCCGCGGGGCCGCGATTCGCCCCTGGCGGACGATCCTCGCAGGCTCGACTAGACTCTCGACCCTCCCCCGAGTCCCTATCCAGCCCCGCCGTTACATGCACGGGCAACCCATCCCGCCGGGTCCGCGCCACGATCCCCAAGGAGGGAGCATGAGCGACTGGCAACAACGCAACATCGATACGGCTACCTGGAGCCAACAGCACGGCGACGATCGAGCGATACTCGCTTTGTTGGCCGGCGCGATCGCGGCGCTGATCGGCGGCGCCGTGTGGGCGGCGCTCGTTGCCTTCGCACACCTGGAGGTGGGCTACGTGGCCTGGGGGATCGGCGTGCTGGTCGGCGTCGCCATGGCCGCGGTGACCCAGACCCGCGGAAGGGGCATGGCGATGCTCGCCGCCGGGCTCGCGGCGCTTGGCCTGGTGGCCGGCAAATCGATGATCGTCCAGTTTGCGACCGAGCCGGCGTTGGTGGCCGAAATCGAGGCGGACCAGGAATGGCTGGCGCAGGCGGTGGCCTTCGAGTTGCAGGCGAAGGGGGCGTTACCTTCCGAAATCCAGCAGCAATACGAGGCGCTGGCTGACGACGACACCATACCGGACGCGCTCTGGTACGGCATGCTCGAGGCCGGTGGCGCGCACCTGGCTTCGTTGCAGCCGGAGGAGCGCGGCCGCCTCGCGGCCAACTACGCGAGCTATTTGCTTTCGGGGTTCGACTTCACGACGCTGCTGTTCATGCAGCTGAGCCTCTGGGACGTTCTCTGGTTCGGCCTGGCGATCGTGACGGCGTGGAAGATCATGGCCCATGAGCGTGAGAGCGAGGCCACACCCGCTCCCGCATCCGGCTGAGTCGAGTCGAAGACTGAAATCGCTGCACGGCAACGATCGTCGTCGTCTCGACCCATGCCGTCTGGACCCGTCGCCGTTATTATTGTAGCGGGTAAAGGAGGCGCTCGACCACTACTAGACGAGAAGGTAGCCACAATCGACCGGGAGGAGTTGATGTCGGAGAACACCGGATCGACATGGCGCCGCAGCGTCAATCGCTACGTACCGCTCGCGGCGGTCATCATCGGACTGATACTCATCTTGAGCAACCTCGCGATCGATGCGACGCCTGCGGGCTTCTACGCGACCATCATTGGCGGGATCGTGCTCGTGATGGCAGGCTACCTGTACGCGTCGCACCCGTTCCTGACCAGCGAGCGCAGGTACACCGCGTTGCGCGCTGAGGTCGACAACTTCATCACCCTGGTGCGTCAACTCAACCGGACCACCGTTGCCATCGGCGGCGGACCGGAGCTCGAGGAGGTCACGACCGCGATGCGCAACTCCCTCAAGCGGATCGAGGAGCTGGCCGGCAAGGAGAGCTAGTCGGCCCCTTCACTCCTGCTCGACACATTCATTAGATAGGTTCTCCATGCGCTCTTCCCTCCTCCTCGCCGCCCTGCTCGCCGTTGCCGCGGGCGCCACGCGGGAGCTGCCCGCCCAGGAGCCGTCACCCGAGTGCTGCACGGCGACCATCCGCGCCCTCGTGCCGCAAGGCACCGGCACGGTCTACCTCGCCGGCAGTCTGCCCCAGCTCGGACCCTGGCGGCCCGATGGGCTGGCGATGTCGGGCTCCGGGCGCGAGCGGATCGCCCGCGTCAAGGCACCCAAGGGCACGACGTTCGAGTACAAGTTCACGTTGGGCTCGTGGGACCGCGAGGCGCTCGGTCCATCCGGCATGATCCCCCCGAACAACCGGCTCCTCATCGACGGAGATGTCGAGGCGTCTCACGAGATCAATGACTTCAAGAAAGACCCGAAGGAATACATCGCCGACTGGAAGGGTTCGGGCGTCAAAGGGCGACTCGTCTACTGGACGGATGTCGCTTCGGCGCATCTGGGCCCGACGCGGCATGTCGAGATCTGGCTGCCGCCCGGCTACGATGATGACCCGCCCGCACGCTATCCCGTTCTCTACATGCATGACGGGCAGAACCTGTTCGATCCCCGCATCGCGAACACCGGTCTGGATTGGGGCGTCGACGAAGCGGTGGTGCGGCTGGTCGAGCAGCGGATCATCCCGCCGATCATCGTCGTCGGCGTCTGGAACTCGGCCAGGCGCGGGCCGGAATACTCGCCCTGGCACGGCGCGCCCG
>CAYGAJ010000146.1:0-6443 GCA_964347815.1 uncultured Gemmatimonadota bacterium
TCCAGCGGATGAAGCGGACGAAGAACAACGAGGAGTTCCTCAACAGCATGCAGGAAGGGTAGTTTCGGTAGGCGGTAGGCGGTTGGCAGTCGGCGGCCTAGTCTTCGATCAGGCCTTCGTAGTCGGGGTTGACCACCAGCTCACCTGACTTCAGCACCTCGCGATCCCAGGGAAATATCACGACGTTCTCGGCTTCGAGCGCGTAGTAATCGGGCTCGTACCCGCCCTTGCGAACGAGGGACGTTGCGGTCCGCACCTCGGCCGGGCCGACATCGCGCACCGCCGCCAGCGCCATGCGCATCGTCTCGCCGCTGTCGCAGATCTCGTCCACCAGCAACACCCGCCGCCCCGCGACCTGCGGCGGCGCCGCGGACAGGATCGTCGGCCGCTGGCGCGCCCCGCCCTCGGACCGGCGCCGGGTGATCTTGATCGAGTAGAACTCCTTTTGCAGCACCGCGGAGATCACGGCGCCGGGGATCACGCCAGCCGCCGCGATCCCGACGACGACCTCCGGGTCGTAGTCGCGGGCGACGCGGAGGGCGAGGGCCCGGCATAGCTCCCCGAACAGCTCCCAGGAAAGCTCCAGGATCCCGCCGTCACCGGCATCGCTCAGATTCGGATCGAACACAAAGGGTTCCCTCATCAGGGCAAGCCGCCGGTCGAACTCGCGGCCAATCTCGCACCTAGCCTGCATGACCGCACCGCCCCCTCCCCCAGGCGCTCGGCTGCTTGCGGAAGGCTCGCAACATACGGGGGGGCGGCCGGGCCGAGCAAGCGCCGGCGACGGACGCGGTGCGGCGGCCGCCTACCGTGCAAGCGGCGGCGACGGCCGAGGTCGCGGCGGCCGCCGACCGAGCCCGCGGCGGCCGGCGCCTCGCTTGAGCCGAGCGCTAAGGCCGTGTAAGTTGCCCCTAGCTTCGGTGTATCTTCGCATTTGCCTACCGCTGGGGAAGAGGAGAGGGGTTGTGGCCACGCTGAAGAACCCACGCCGCGAGCGCATCGTCATGCGCTTTCTCGAAGAGGAGCTTCGCGACTCGTTCATCGATTACTCGATGAGCGTGATCGTTCAGCGCGCGCTGCCCGACGCCCGAGACGGGCTCAAGCCTGCGCAGCGGCGAATTCTGTACGCGATGCACGAGCTGGGCTTAAGCCCGGAGCGCGCCCACAAGAAGAGCGCCACCGTCGTGGGCGATGTGCTCGGCAAGTATCACCCTCACGGCGATACGACGGTGTACGACACGTTGGTGAGGATGGCACAGCCGTTTTCGATGCGGTATCCGCTGGTGGACGGCCAGGGGAATTTTGGATCGGTCGATGGCGATCCGGCGGCCGCCTACCGCTACACCGAGGCGCGCCTCGCGCCCATCGCCACCGATCTCCTGCGCGACATCGACAAGGACACGGTCGATTTCCGCCCGAACTTCGACGGCCGCCTGCGCGAACCCGACGTGCTACCGGGGGCCTTCCCCCAGCTTCTGGTGAACGGCAGTGACGGTATCGCCGTGGGTATGGCCACCAAGATCCCGCCACACAACCTGCGAGAGCTGGCGGCCGCGGCGGAACAGCTTCTCGTGCGACCCAACACCTCGCTGGCCAAGCTGTCGGAGATCGTGCCCGGGCCCGACTTCCCGACGGGCGGCTACATCTGGGGCGAGGATGGGATCGAGGAAGCCAGACGCACGGGTCGAGGCCGCGTCGTCATGCGGGCACGCGCGCACGTCGAGCCCGGCGCCTACGGCAAATCCTCGCTGGTCGTCACCGAGCTGCCTTACCAAGTGAGCAAGCAGCGGGTGATCGAGAGCATCGCTGAGCTTGTGCGCAAGGGCCAGCTGGACGGCATCAGCGACTTGCGCGATGAGAGTGACCGCGACGGCGTGCGCATCGTGCTCGAGCTGAAGCGGGACGCCCACCCGCGCAAGCTGCTCGAGAAGCTGTTCGTGAAGACACAGCTTCAGTACACGTTCGGCGTGATCATGCTCGCGCTGGTCGATGGCGTGCCGCGCCAGCTCAACCTCAAGGAGGCGCTGGAAGTCTGGATCAAATACCGCCTCGAGGTGATCGTGCGGCGCGCTCGCTTCAACCTGGCCAAGGCCGAAGACCGCGCGCACGTTCTCGAGGGCTTGCTGGTCGCTCTCGATCGCATCGACGAGGTCGTCCAGATCATCAAGTCCAGCCGCACGCCCGAGACCGCGGCCAAGAATCTACGCTCGGCCTTGAAGATCAGCGCGAAACAGGCCGACGCCATCCTCGCGATGCGCCTCAGCCGGCTGACCAACCTGGAGACGCGCTCGCTAAAAGAAGAGCTGGACCAGGTCAACCGGCGCATCAAGACACTGCGGGCGTTGCTAGAGGACGAAAAACGCCGCCGCGACCTCCTGCGCCGCGAGCTGAATACGATCGCCGAGCGTTACGGCGACGCCCGCCGCACTGAGATCCTCGGTGACGCCGGCCGCTTTCCGTTGCCGACGGGCGACGCCGAGCAGGAGATGCACTTGTTCCTGACCCACCTGGGCTACCTGAAGGCGCTACCCGCGCGCAACGCCAGCAACGATGGAGGGCTGGCCGCCGCGGAGACGCTGGAGGAAGCGCGCGATGACTTCGTGACGCGCCTCTGGCTCAGCAAATCCGAGGACCAGATCCTCGCCTTCACCCACGACGGCCAGGTCCACGCGACCCGAATCGGGGATGTGCCGCAGGGCACGCGCTCGTCACGGGGCCGGCGCATCCGGGAACTGTTGGGGTTGGCCGAGGACCCGGTCGCCGTACACACGGTTCGAGAGTTCAGCGCCGACCGCTACGTCGTCGTGGCGACCCGGAAAGGCCGGGTCAAACGGACGTTATTGTCGGAGTACGGGAACATCCGCAGCGGGGGTATCATCGCCGTAGGCCTCGAGAAAGGAGACGAGGTGGTCGGCGTGCACATCACCGCCGGGGCCGATCAACTGGTCCTGGCCACTCAACGCGGCCAGCTGATCCGCTTCGACGAGAGCGACGTGCGTCCAATGGGTCGCGCCGCTTCCGGCGTCCGGGGGATACAACTCACGCGCGGCGATAGGGTCGCAGCGTTCGTCGTCCCGCGTCGCGACGCCCAGCTTCTCGGCGTCACCGAGGAGGGTCTGGCTCGCAGTTTCGGCATCGATGAGCTGCGCGTTCAGTCGCGAGGCGGCAAGGGAGTTCACTTCGTGCCGCCGCGGCTGCAGGCCGGCCGGCTGGTCGGATTCATCGACCTGCTTCCCGGCGACACTGTCGTCGCGATTACCCTCTCCGGTGACGTGGTCGGTCTCGAGCCGGCGTACGCGGAGGACGGCGGGCGCGCCGGCAAGCCGCTGAAGCTACCCATCGGCACACGCAAGCTCGCCGGGGTCGTCCGCGCCGCCATCCGGCGGGCGCCGCGGGCCGGCGAGCCGCAGATGAGCCTGAGGATCTGATACGAATCACAATGAGGGTGCGTCGGCCCGTGACGTACGCACCGCCCACGGACCACTGACCACGTGGTGATCGATGCAATACCGTAAACTCGGAAGCTCGGGCCTTCAGGTCAGCACGATCGCGCTCGGCAGCTGGCTGACCTTCGGCCACAAGACCGAAGAGGACGCGTCGGTGCGCTGCGTGCGCCGGGCCTTCGAGCTGGGGATCAACCTGTTCGACACCGCCAACGTGTACGCCGGCGGCCGTGCCGAAGAGGTGCTGGGCCAAGCGCTCGCCCCGCTGGCGCGCCAGGAATACGTGATCGCCACCAAGGCCTATTTCCCGGTCGGGCCGGGCCCTAACGACAAAGGTCTGTCGCGAAAGCACATCTTCGAGCAGGTGCACCTGAGCCTGCGGCGACTCCGAACGGACTACGTCGACCTGTTCCAGTGCCACCGCTTCGACAGCGAGACGCCGCTGGACGAGACGCTGAGAGCGATCGACGACCTGATCGCGCAGGGGAAGGTGCTGTACGGCGGCGCGAGTATGTGGTCGGCGGAGAACATCGAGGACGCGGTTCGATTGGGTCGTACGCTGGGTCTGCGCCGTTTGATCTCCAATCAGCCGCAGTATCACATCTTCAAGCGCGAGATCGAACGTGACGGCGTGATGGAAACCTGCGCCCGGGAAGGTCTGGGTTTGCTGGTCTACTCGCCCCTGGCTCGCGGCGTGCTCACCGGCAAGTACCGGTCGCTGGACGATGTGCCGGCCGACTCGCGGGCGGCCGACGAGCGGGGACGCCAGTTCATGGGGCCGTGGTTCTCGGAAGAGGGGCTCGAGCAGGTTCGAAAGCTCGAGCGGCTCGCCCAAGAGGCCGGGTTCACCCTGGCGGAGATGGCGCTGGCGTGGTGCCTGCGCCGGCCCGAGGTCTCGTCGGCGATCACCGGCGCGAGCAAGGTCGAGCAGGTGGAGATGAACGCGGCCGCCGCGGAGATCTCGCTGGGCGACGACCTGGTGGCCGCCATCGACCGGATCGTGCCCGCCTGAGGTCCCGCGCGATCGCGTTCAGTCCGACCCGCCGACCCGCTCGACGAACACCTCCATCACGCCGCCGCAGACCGCCGGGCTCCACGACAGGAAGTCGTCGGTCAGTTCGACGCGGACGAGCTGCGGAACGCCCGTCTCGATCACCCGGCGCGCCGCCTCCAGCACCTCGGCTTCGCCGCAGCCGCCACCGATCGTCCCCACCGGTGTGCCGTCGGCACCGACCAGCATTTTGCTGCCGGCGTCGCGCGGCGTGGAGCCCTTTACTCGCACGACCGTCGCCAGGGCCAACGGCCGCCGTTCACGGGCCGCGGCCTTCACGGCCACGTAGATCTCACGGTCATCAGGCACTCGAATCTTCTCCTCGCGCTACGCCCGTGTCCCGGGGGGTGTGTGGGTCGGGCTTTTGCGACTCCCGCTTCCTCGCCACCCGGGCCAGAACTTCTTCCTGTGCGCTCAACGCCCCTCCGCTTCTCCCCCTCCGACAGGCAACGATCTCGGCGGCGATGGCCAGCGCGATCTCCTCCGGTGTCTCGGCGCCGATATCGAGGCCGATGGGCGCACGCACGTCGGCCAGCCTCTCGGGCGTGATGCCGTCGCGCAACAAGGCCTCGAACGTGGCACGAACGCGTCGCCGGCTCCCGATCATGCCCAGGTAATTGGGTTTCGTGTCCATGTTCAACAGCTGGACGATGCAGTCGAAGTCGTACTTGTGCCCCCGTGTGACGAGCACGACGTACGAGTCGCGCCCGACACTCACGTCCTTGAACGCCGCGGCGAAGTCGACGACGAGCACTCGCTCCGCCTCCGGAAAGCGCTCGCGCGTCGCAAACTCCCGACGGTCATCGATGACCGTCACCCGAAATCCCAGCAGGCCGCCCAGCCGGCAGAGCGCCTGGCCGATGTGACCGGCACCCACGATCAGCAGCTCGGGTCGGGCATGTTGAGACTCGATGTAGACGGCCCACGTCGCGCCCTGATGCTCCAGCTCGTACACGCCGCGACCCCGGGCCGCCAGAACCTCGCGCGCCAGCCGCGTGACATCCGCGTCGAGCTCCGCGGAACCCAGGCTGCCCGTCCGCGCGTCGGCCGTCACGACCAAACGCCGTCCGATCCGATCGCTCTCCGGCGCGGCGATCAGCGTCACCAGGGCGACCGGCGGACCGCCTTCCTGGGCCGACAGCGCCCGTTCCGCCGCCTCCGCGGCCGTGACACCTCCGTCGCCGGCGATCGGCCCGTCACGCCCCGAAATGCCGCTCATAGTCCTCGGGAGTGTCGACATCGACGAGGACGCCCGCGTCCTCGACCTCGACGTCCACGCGATCGCGGGCGTGCCCGCGGACCACGGTGCGCGCTCCATCCGGAAGATCCCGCTGCAGCAGCTCGTCGAACGTCGCCGCGCTGAACAGCACGGGGTGGCCGTGCCGCCCCTGATACACGGCCCGCACGACGGGAGCCCGGCGTGTCCTGTACGTCTCGATCAGCGAGCGGACGGTGCCCGGCTTCACCAGCGGGTGATCCACGGGCAGAACCACTGCCGCTTCACACGTGCGTGGCAGGGCTCGAAGCCCAACGCGCAACGAATCGATCTGCTCGTCCCCACCCGCCTCGGCCCAGGCCGCATCGACGCCCCAGCTCTCGTGCAAAGCGGCAACATCGGGGTCCCGGCGATTGAGCACCACAACCACGGCGTCGCAACCACCGGCTTGCAGCGTGTGAACGGCCCGATCCAAGAAAGTCACGCCGCCAGCCCTCAACAGCGCCTTGGAACGTCCCATGCGCTCCGAATGGCCACCGGCGAGGACGATACCACCGATCATCACCGCACCCGGCTCAAGGCCGCCAGCATCTCCTCGACGCTCGTCAACTTCACCCGTGGCCGACCCCCCTCTGCGCCGAGCGTCTCCTCCAGCTTTTGCAGTGCCAGCCAATCCGTCCACGACACGAAAGCCGGCTGGCCGCGCCGCACCAGATCCTCGGCCGCCGCCCGA
>CAYGAJ010000147.1:0-6438 GCA_964347815.1 uncultured Gemmatimonadota bacterium
GGTGACACATCGTCGGCGAGACCAGCGCTTGCTCGCCTTCAGCCGGAATGACATCTTCTGGCTAGCGCAAACGCAGACCTGGCTTGCGATTAGCGTTGGCTCCTTAGCGCCCGAGGAGCATCTGTGCCGCCTCTCAACCGGCTAGTCCTCGAGATCCACCGGCGCAGCCTGTGGCAGCTGCGGCTGGTGTACGTCGGTGCGGCGTACGCCACACTCGAGGCCGCCGATCTTTTCATCGACCGAATCGGCCTACCTCACCGGGTCTTTAAGTACGGCGGGTCATTGGCTTGCCGGTCGTGATGCTGACGGCCGTGGTACAGGTCGGCGGGCCTATACGACGCATTGACGATTGGGCCTGTCGGCGTTGCCTCAATCACCCCGATCGCAGAGAACAGTAGGTTATGGCCAACCGCTTCCGAGTTTCCGCTAGGATGCCGATCTCGGCGATTCTGTTCCTCGCTGCATGTGCTTCCTCTGGCCCGACTACCACGCCGTCGGCGGTTTCAGAAGCGGAACCGCTCGCGTACACCGTGGATCTCACCGACCGCACGGGCGACACGTTCAAGGTGCGACTCCAGGTCGACGATCTCGGTCCGGCAAACGCGATCTATCAGTTCGCGTCGACCGCTCCCGGCACCTACCAGGTGATGGACATCGGCCGCTTCGTGCGTCTGTTCGAAGCAGTTGACGCTTCCGGTGCAATCATCCCGTCCGAGCAGGTATCCACGAACCAATGGCGCATCAGCCGGCCCGAAGACGTGGCCGAGATCCGCTTTGAGCTCGCCGAAACGTGGGATACGCCCGTCGAGGAAAACCCCATCTACATGATGGCCGGCACGTCGATCGAGGACGATCACGTCCAGATCAACGGTCAGGCCGTCTTCGGTTATCCGACCGGGATGCAAACCCGTCCGCTCCGTATCGACCTGCTGCGGCCGGAGGGGTGGATCGTGGGGACGGCCCTCGAGACGGATGCCGCCGGGCGGTACCGTGCGGACAACTACGACCACGTGGTGGACTCCCCCATTCTGACCGGCACGCTTTCGGTCGCCTCGCTGAATGTGCGCGGAACGGCGGTCGACATCTTCACCTATTCGAAGACCGGCGCCGTGAAGTCGGAGCGGATCCTCGATGCCGTCCGCGAAATTCTGAACGCGGCCGCCGACTTCCTCGGCGAGCTTCCGGTGGATCGTTACGCGTTCCTCTTTCACTTCGAGGACGTGACGATGGGGGCGTGGGAGCACTCCTACAGCTCAACCTATACCTATGCAGAGGCGGACTTCGAGCAGCTGCTTCCGGTGAGCATTCCCAGCGTCGTTGCGCACGAATTCCTCCACATCGTGACGCCGCTCAACATTCACAGCGAGATCATCGAGCAATTCAACTTCGTGGAGCCCACGCCCTCGGAGCATGTCTGGCTCTATGAGGGCACCACCGAATGGATGGCCCAGATCTCGCAGGTGCGGGCTGGCGTCATCGACGGAGAGACCTACCTGGCCCGGCTCCGCCAGAAGCTACAGGCGAACGATGGCTTCGATCCGCAGTGGAGCATCAGCGACATGAGCCTGAAGTCCTACTCGGCGAAGGGGCAGCGGGAGTGGGGCAACATCTACCAGCGCGGCGCCATCGTGGCGGGTCTGCTGGATCTCGAGATCCTCTCGCGGTCGCAGGGCCGCCGTGGTCTGCGGGAAGTCCTTCTCGAACTGGCCACGAAGTATGGTCCAGATTCCGCGTTCGACGAAGCCGGTTTCTTCGACGAGATCGCCGCGATGACCTACCCGGAGATCCGGCCGTTCTTCGAACTCTATGTCCGCGATACGCGTCCCCTCCCGCTGCGAGAGCTGTTTGCCCGCGTCGGCGTCGAGTACGTGCCGGAAGTGCAGACCGGCGAGATGGTGGCGTCCTTCGGTGTGCAGGTCGGTCTGCACGGGGACCGCTTGGCCTTTGTCGGCGTCGGCGAGGTGGCCTCGGAATGCGGTCTGGTTGCGGGAGACGTCCTGCTTTCGATGGACGAACTGGACGTCACGATGGCAACGGCCCAGCAGGCGTTTGCCAAGCTTCACAGGTTGCGGGCCGACGAGCCGTTCGACCTGAAAGTCAGACGGGGCGACGAGGAAATCGAGATGACGTGCGCCAAAAAGCTGGTCGAGAAGGTCGACAGGCATGTCCTCCGGTTCGACCCCGACGCGACGCCGGAGCAGCTTGCCCTGCGCGAGGCCTGGCTGACGAACCTGCCGGTACCCGGCCCTGCAGGAAGGAGATCCGACGATGAATAGAATGGAGCGTCTCACCATTACGTCTCTCATGTTGATGTGCCTTCTTGCGCTATTGGTTGGCACCGACCCATCCGCGCGCCAGCGGGCGGAGGCCGCCCACATGGCAGCTTCTCCCATCGAGTCCGTTGAGGAGATGCTGAAGGGCTTTGTCGATGACTTCCGCCACGACCCGCTCGCCGCGAAGCCGATCACCTTCGGTATTCGAGTCGACGACGAGGAGTGGACTGTCGAGGTCGTGGGTCGGCTCGCCGAAACCAAAGAGGCGGAGGTCACGCTAAGGCGCGGGTTCCCCGATGAACCCACATTCTTCTTCTTCACGGATGCGGAAACGCTGGGAAAGATCTATCGTGGCGAGCTTGCCAGCTTGACCGCGATGGGGAAGGCCTACTCGAGCGATTACGCGCCGCTGGACGTCGATGGGATGGAAGGTGTCGAGCCGACGCCCGAACTGGTCGAGCATATGCTGAGCCTGAGCTTCCACTTTTGGACGCGCGGCTTTCCCGAGATCATTCGCTTTGGTGACAAGCGCTACACCCGAGAGCTGCACGGCGGCAACGCCGTCCTCTTCTATTACCAGGAAGGCTTTCGCTCCGGCTGGTTCCAAATCGAGCCCGGGCAGCACGTGAACGAGGACCCGGGAATGCAGAAGAACCCGTTTCCGTCGATGCTGATCATCACCAAAGGCGCGGTCGACGGCCGTATCGGAGGCGTGGATAGGAGGTTAGCCGAAGGTGAGGCGGTATACATCGGCCCCGGCGTAAGCCACGAGTTCTGGAACGCCGGCAGCGAGCCGGGCGAGGGCGTGCTAGTGATGTTCGGAGAGGGCGCCTGAGGTAAGCCAATGGCGGGTGGGAGGAGAAAAGCCCCGCGACGTGTGCTGCGAGAACGGTTTGAGGCCGGCAACTGTCTTAAGGGTGAAGGTCCCTCGGCACTGACTTCCGCCCGCTGACCGGGTGGCCCGTTCCGGTCGGGACAGCGGGGATCGGGGAATGCCTGAACTCTCGCGCCGGCTCCGGCTCTTTCCTGCCACGAACATCGTCGTCGCCAACATGGTCGGGGCCGGGATCTTCACTACATCCGGGCTTCTGCTGGGGGAGCTGAACGATCCGGCGCTCATGTTGGCGCTCTGGGCCGCCGGCGGGATCGTGGCGCTTTGCGGCGCGCTGTGCTACGGCGAGCTGGGCGCTGCTCTGCCGCGGGCCGGTGGCGAGTATATATACCTGTCGCGCTTATTCCACCCGTCCCTCGGCTTCCTCACCGGTTGGGTCTCTTTCTTCGTCGGCTTCTCGGCGCCGCTGGCCGCGACCTCCTTGGGCTTCAGCGAGTACCTCGCCCGGGCTCTCCCGGGCCTGCTGGGGTGGGGCGACCCGGAGCTGATCAAGAAGGCCGTTGCGCTGCTCGTGGCCCTCGCCCTGACACTGGTACACCTGCGAGGGTTGGAACTCGGCACCGTGGTGCAGAACTACCTGACGGTGGGCAAGGTCGCCCTGATCGCCGCGCTCGTCGTTGTCGGGTTCACGCTGGGCCGGGGGAACTTTGAGAACTTCCGACTAGGTGCCGATCCGCAGCCGGGCATCGGCGGTTGGAAGACCGCTGGGCTGTCGCTGATGTGGATCATGTTCGCGTACAGCGGCTGGAACGCATCGGCCTATATCGGTTCCGAGATAAGCGATCCCGAGAAGAACCTGCCGCGCTCGCTGATTCTGGGGACCGGAGTCGTGATGCTGCTCTACCTGAGCCTCAACACACTCTTCGTGTATGCCGCCGCTCCGCAGGAGCTGAGCGGTGTGATCCCGGTGGGCGGCCTCGCGGCGTCGAGGCTGTTCGGTGGCTCCGCCGACGCCGCTATGTCGCTGCTCATCGCGTTCGCACTACTGTCCTCGATCAGCGCGTTGATCATCCTCGGCCCGCGGGTCTACTACGCCATGGCGCGGGACGGGTACTTCTTCAAGTTCGCGGCCTTTGTCCATCCACTGTTTCGCGTCCCCTCGAAGTCGATCGTCCTCCAGTTCCTGATCGCGGCCGTCATGGTGATGTCGGGGACGTTCGATCAACTCCTGACCTATATGGGGTTCTGCTTGGGGATCTTTCCCATCGTCGCGGTGCTCGGCCTGTTCAAGCTGAGGAGAACGGCAGGCCGCACCTACCGGATGCCGCTGTTTCCACTGGCGCCGGTCGTGTATGTCTCGGCCAGCGTCTCGATTCTGGTCCTCGCGTACCTCGAGCGACCGATCGAGTCATCGATCGCGCTCGGCACGGTGGCACTCGGCATTCCGGTGTATCTCTATTTCAAGAAGCTACGAGCCCGAACAGTCCCAGCGATCGGTGGGGGGGCATGAAGCGGTTTGCTCGAGCCATCTCGAGAGCACTCCGAACCAGGAGACGGAGATCAGCCGCGCGAGCGGCTCGGGGATCTCGGTCAGCTGCAAACGGTCGCTCAGCTGAGTCAGGCCGGATCGAGCGGGGCGGGGACTTTCCCGGGCTGACGACGCGCGCCGCCATCAGAGCTGTCACGCGCGCTTGTGCCCGGTCTATGACGGCGGCAGACTTTGGATATCGAGGTTCGTGAGGCCGGCCTGCTTTGCGTACTCGACGACCTCGATGTATTCCGTGCGGGTTAACCGCCGGGCGATCTCAGGGTAATCGAAAGCCTTGTACATGGGCCTGTACTGAGACATGAGGTTGACGTAGGTATCCTTCGGCAAGTTCTCCGCGATCCAGTCGATCACCTCTCTGGCCCCGCTGACCCTGTTCGGCATTACCAGGTGGCGGATCATCAGGCCACGGTACATCAGTCCATCCTTTGCCGGCCTAGCGACACCCACCTGGCGGTGCATCTCCAGCAGCGCCGCCTTGGTGACCTCCGGATAGGTGTCCGCTCCTGAGGAGTACTTCGACGCCATCGCGCTGTCTGCGTACTTGAAGTCGGGCAGGTAGATGTCCACGATGCCGTCGAGCATCCTCAGGATCTCCTGTCGCTCCCAGCCGCAGGTGTTGTAAACCAGCGGCAGCCGCAACCCCCCGGCCGCCGCGATATCCAGTGCCAGCACGATATGGGGTGAGTAGTGGGTCGGGGTGACGATGTTGATGTTGTGACAGCCCATTCTCTGCAAATGCAGCATCATGTCGGCCAGATTTTCGAGGCTTCTGGGCTCCCCCTCTCCTCCCTGGCTAATCTGCCAGTTGATGCAGAAGACACAGCGCAGGCCGCAGTTGCTAAAGAAGACCGTACCTGAGCCTCCTCTACCGACCAAGGGTCTCTCCTCTCCGAAATGCGGGTTATATGAGGCGACAACCAGTTGGGAGGTACCCTTGCATATACCCTCCCGCCCAGCGAGCCGCTCGGCACCGCATTCCCTCGGGCAGAGTGAGCAGCTTCATAAGCTGCCAGAGCTCCTCTCCCCTCCGTCGTAGCTTTCCGCTCCGGTGCAGCCTCAGGTATCCCGGCTCGAAATCGGGATCGATCTGGGGCACTGCCTCTGACAGTTTCCGGCACGCAACGTTGAGGTAGGGGAAGTTAGAACTGAGGCTTGCAACCGCTAAGGAGAAGAGGGATCCGACGAAACTTCTTCTCGATAGCTCTTTCATCGCAAACCCTCCTGTAAGAGACCGCGGGAAGGTTTCTTTCGAATCTTCTAGTAATTGAAGCACCGTTGTCAATGCGGCGTGGGAGAGCCTGTGGTGAGGAGGCTTAATGGTGGATGGCCCGCTTCGCACCCGATTCTGTTAGGCCTTCGAGCTGGAGATTTCGGGACCGTATTCAAAACCGTGAGTGGACGCCGTAGGAGGGGATGGACTTGGCTGCTTGCCGCACGACAGACCATCGCGCCATTTTGTAGCATTCACGATGCCGAGGCCGGCTACGACTGTCCCACCAGGATCGCGCCACGGCGGGGGTTCCAAACTGTTCTCGTGTTTGGGCTTACCCGCAGTGGTCGCGGTACGTGTTGTACGAGCGTTCGTAGTACTTCAAACACCGGCGAAGCCACACCTTGATCTGATTGGGAGGGAAACATGAAGAGCGTCATTCGCCGAACCGCGCCGCTCCTGTTGCTCGCGCTGCTGGCGGCCTGTCCGGGTGAGCCCGAGCAACGGGTCACCATGGAGGCCATGGACGTGATGATGGGCATCCCCGTCAGCACGACCTCCGACGTCGCGCGCG
>CAYGAJ010000148.1:0-6415 GCA_964347815.1 uncultured Gemmatimonadota bacterium
AAGTCCGTCGGGGAGGCCTCAAGTGAACAAGCTCGCTCCCGTCTTGATCGTGCTGCTGCTCGCGGCCAGCGGTTACACCTGGTATCAGAAGTCGGCCCTCGCCTCCCGGTTCGCGGACCGGGAAACGGAGCTGCTGGAGGCGCAGTCGCAGCTCAAGGCACAGGTGGCCGGTCTCGAGGCGCAAGGCGACTCGATGCGTACCGAGATCGAGACCCTGGACCGCAGGCTGGCCGCGACCCGCCTGACCGTGAGCGGTATGCCGAAGAAGACTGGATTGGCACAGCGGCTGCGCACGTCGTACCCGGAGCTGGCGCAGACGCAATGGGGCGTGATCGAGGTGTACGACGAAGGCGCACGCGGTTACGTGGAGTACTTCGCGGTGCCGCTCTGGATGTCCGAGACGTTCATCCTCGACCACCGGAACGCGAGTCAATGCCGCGCCCGATAGGCGCGGAGTGTGGCGATCAGGTCGGTATCACCACCCGTCTCCGTTCGTTGCCTGGCGCACGCCGCCCGGCCATCTTGCGACAATCCCGGATCTGAAGCTGCCTATGACGCCGGAGGGCCCGCCCCAACGTGCGGGCCCAGCCTGGCGCGGCTGGAGCACTTGAACCGCGGGTGACGAGCATGACGCGCCCCGAGCCACGACGCCCCACACGGACCTGTGTTGTCACCAATCGCGTCTTCTTGCTCGGTCTGGATGAGCTTTATCGAAACGCGGTCATGTGGCACGAGCGTGACGAGCTGCTGGCTTGCGCGCGGAAGGTCGCGGCGGCCCTCGGCGTGAAGGCGGCTGACGTTCCGGTCGAGGGATATTACGCGGACGATCCCGAGCTTACCGAATACTTCCGCCTCCTGCGCGCGCTGCAGAATGTCGGTGGAGCGCGAATATCTAAGGTGGCCGCGCTGCTGGAGTTTCAGCGGCTCACGGAGGTCACCGGCTCGGCGATCTACGGGCGGCCGGTACGGAATGGCAAGCTGCTGCCGGTCGGGCGTGATGCATTGTCCCAAGCGTTGATCGCTACGGCTCCGGAATGGACCGTCGCCGGGTTGATCGCGATGGCCCATGCTGTGGCTCAGGAGACCGATGACATCTCACTTGTCGCCCTGGCCGCGCTCTCGCAGGACCCTGTCGTGCTGGCAGCGCTCCGTGAGTCTGTCGTACTCTACGCCGAGTGGGTGGTCGGGTCACCGCCAGGAATACAGCCGAAGATCGTTTACGTTTGGCAGGTGGACGATGAGCTGGCCGACCGCGCCGGCCGGTTCGTCAAAACCTTCAACGCCCTGTTCGACGAGGACCTGCCGGCGCCTGGGCCGGATAACGCCGCGCGGTACTGGACCGCTCACGACGAGGACTCGATCGTTGGGCGTTGTGTGCGACTCGGGCACGACGATTCCAGGGTGCCGCTACAGTACTATCACTGGGGAATCTGTCGTCGCGCGGACGGCGAACTGACCGTGCACGACTTCTGGGATCCTGAGATCTGGACGACGGAGCGATATCGAGCGGAGTTGCGGGGTCGGTGTCCCAAGTAACGCCGTCCGAGCCGGTTCGGTAGCGTGAGGTGCCGCCAACCGGCCCGGGACGGCGCATGTGATTGTTACAGGCCTGGCCCGACGCTGAACAGCACTCCGGCGCTGATCAGGAACTGCTCACCGCCATCCAGTTCGATGCGCAGCTCACCGAAGGGCTCGAACGATCCGAGGTCGAATCGGGCCCCGCCCAGGAAGTTGAGACCCAGCTCGGTGTTCGACACCGAGACGCCCGGCGTGCCGCTATCGACGGAAGCATGGGCGAGGTTCAAACCGGCGCCGGCGTATGGAGTGACCTTCGGTGCCGGCACCTTGAACAGGTAGACGACGTTTCCGTTCAGCTCCCAGTAGGTGACGTCGAGTCCAGCGGCTTCGTCGGGGAAGAAATAGTCGAAGGTGCCGATGATCTCGAGCGGCGCCGCCTTCGTCGGCAGGCTGAAGGTGCCGCGCACGCCGATACCCAGGTCGGCGTCATCCGCCCAACTCAATTGTCCGCCGAGCCCGATCTGAGCGTTGAGCGCGCCTGGGGTCAGGGCCAGCAGCGCGAGGCAGGAGCTCAAAATCAGCTTCCTCATACGTTCCTCCTGTGAAGAAACCAGGTTCCCGCCCGGAGGTCGCCGGTCGGGTCCGGCGAGGGATGCGCCGACGTTGCGAAGTAGGGCACAGCAGGGAGGGGCCTTTGCAGGACTGCGCGGCCCCGGTCGGACAGAATACGTAAGTTATTCGATTGGGGGCCCCGGTCAAGATTTTCGTGATCGGTCGCCGCCCGTCACCACGCGGCTGATCCAGTGAGCGGCGGCGGCGAAGGGCGACAGCACGGTCGCCAAAAGCTCGCCGAACAGCATCGCGGCGGCCAGGACGGCCACGGCGATCGCGATCAGCACCGTCAGACCGATAAAGAGCCGCCGCTTTCCAGGACGGAATTCCAGCTCGCGGGGCCGGTCGGGCACGCCGCTAAGTCTGGGCAAGACCCGCTCGCGCAAATCTTCGTCGAGGCGGTCCACGCGCAAGGTCGCGACGTGCACGCTGGCCGCGGCCTCGGCCGCCTCCGACGGCTCCACGGCCGTCGCGACGATTGGGATCCCCATCTCGTCGGCGACCCGCTGTTCCCAGCGTTGCCAGCTCTCGGTCTTCTGCTTCTCCAGGTCGACCCCGTAGAAAAGTCGGTGCCAGCCGCGAATCAAGGCGTGGATCGGGTACAGAGCCTGGGGAATGATCAACGTCACGAATGTGTCGGCCAGCCACTTCAACCAGGCGCGAGGCGCGAGCCCCCGCGGGGCCGGGGGCATCGTCGTCCTGGCATCCGCGTCGGAAGGCAGTAGGTAAAGGACCGCCCGCGACTCCTGAATCCCATTCTTCAGCATGAGGTCCAGGCCGAGAAACTTCGTCGGCAACCCGCGTTTGCCCTGGTCGCTCCAGACCGACAGACCTTCACGCTCCAAGCTCTCCGCGATGGGTTGCACGTGGTCATAGTGTTCGAGGTGCCGGTACGATATGAAAACGTCGGCCAGCTGTTTCGTCGGGCTGAACGGTCTTCCGCGGAGTAGGTCCTCTACCATGCTGCTCAGCACTCTGAAGCGGAGGTAGATGAGCCCCATCGCCACCGACCAGCCCAACGCCGCAGCGATGGAGACAGAAATCACGACGACTCCTGGCCAGCCATGCCCATACGTGTCGAGCAAGCTGTGAGCGAGCAGGCCCACGAGGACAGCAGTGCCGGGAATGAGCAGGCCGCCGATCGCGTCGAAGAGCAGAACAACGCTCCGTTCACGGGGCCTCGGTGGCGTGCTGCGGCGTGGCGGCTCGGGTAAGCTCATCGCGTTAGATTTGCACCGATGAAGTTCGGGCCAGACAGCGGCCGCCGAAGGAAACTCCTGGCAGGAGGAAATATTGAACGCCGCTCGACGCCAGGAAAGCGTATTCCGCTTGCCTGATGGCCGGCGTCTCGCCTACGCCGAGTACGGCGACCCTCACGGCACCCCGGTCATGTGCTTTCACGGCAACCCGGGCTCGCGGCTTTTCTGGGGGCTCTTGCCCGGGTCGCCTTTTCACCCGGGTCTGCGTCTCATCGCGCCCGACCGGCCGGGCTTCGGCCGCTCGGACTTCGACGCGAGCCGCACGTTCGCCGACTGGCCGGACGACGTCGCGGCGCTCGCCGATGGGCTCGGCCTCGAGCGCTTCGCGGTGGTCGGCCTCTCCGGCGGCGGCCCGTTCGCGCTCGCCTGCGCCTGGAAGATGCCGGAGCGTCTGTCGGCCACCGGCGTGATCAGCAGCGTGGGCCCGTTCGATGCACCCGGGGCGACGGGCGGGATGAGCCGGACGAACCACGGCCTGTTCCTGCTGGCACGCCGGGCACCGTGGGCGGTGCGAGCCAGCGCCCGGGCGGTGGCCGGACTGATGCGGCGCGCGCCGGAGCGTTTCATGACGCGACTCGCCTACAAGTTCCCGGAGGTGGATCGGAACGTCATGAGCCGGCCGGAGGTGCGGGCGCTGGTGCGCGAGGACTTCCCCGAGGCGTTTCGGCAGGGAGGAAGGGGGCCGGCGCATGAGCTGATCCTGTACGCACGGCCCTGGCCCTTCCGTCCCGAGCGGATCGAAACCGAGGTGCATCTGTGGCACGGTGAAGTCGATCGAAGCGTGGGAGCGGTAGGACAATACCTAGCGCAGGTCCTGCCAAACTGCCGCGCCCGGCTGATTGCCGGCGCCGGGCATTTCTGGGTCATCGATCACATGAGCGAGGTGCTGGATTCGTTGATGTCCGCTCGCGAATGAATCCCAACCGTCGCTGCACGTCGGTGGTTTGGCCACAAGTCAGGCTGCCGTCTTGAGAGGAAGCGCGGCCCGCAGGTCAGTCGAGTTGCAAATCGGAGGATGGCTTTATGAGAACTCCCGCATTCGTAACGCTAGCGGTCGGCATAACCGCGATGGCCTGCGTGCGCCCGAACGATCTCGGGACGTTGCCCGGCGGTGCGTCCAGCGAGGCGCGCGACATCAACGCGGCCGGGCTGGTCGTCGGCTTCTCAGAGACGACGAGCGGCGCCACCCACGCGTTTCTCTGGCGCAACGGCGTGATGATCGATCTCGGTACCCTCGGCGGTACCAACAGTCGCGCCTATGGAATCAACGACGCCAGTCAGGTCGTGGGCTCGAGTGAGCTGGCCAGCGGGGATACCCACGCCTTCTTGTGGGAAAACGGCGTGATGACCGACCTCCACGCCGGCCTGCCGTTCACCGTCAGCCAGGGCGTGGCCCGCAGCATCAACAACAGCGGCTGGATCACCGGCAACAGCGATCTCGCCGCCGTGGTCTGGAAAGGCGGCGTCCACACGCGTCTCGAGGAGCCGTTCACCGGCCCCCGCGATGGCAACGACATCGACGAGCTCGGCCGTATCGCCGGCACGAATCGCTCCGTCGATCAGGCGTTCATTTGGGAGGCCGGCACGTTCACACCGCTCCCTCACGATCCGCCGTTCTCCAGCCGGGGACTGGGCATCAACAACCTCGGCCAGGTGGTGGGCTGGACCTACGTGCTACCGGCACCGGTCAAACAGCGCGCGGTCGTGTTTCAGCCGGCGGGCCCGCTTCTGCTGCGTCTCCTCGATGGTGACGAGAGCGTCGCGCACGACCTGAACGACGGCGGTCGCATCGTCGGCGGCGCCGAGTTGGCCTCCGGTGTTCAGGTCCCGGTCTTCTGGATCGACAAGCGAGCGATACGGAGACTTCCGACCCTGGGCGGACCGTCAGGCGTGGCCTACGCGGTCAACGCCGAGGGCCAGATGGCAGGCGTGAGCGACAACGCGGCCGGGCAGGCGCGGGCGACGCTCTGGAAGAAGAAGTGGTGGCCGTGGTAAGCGCCCCTTGACCAGAACGGTCGCGGCGCGGTCAGGCCATTCGCTGGGCGGTTCCGGCGGTGCGGCCCGAGATCTCCTCGAGCCACAGAGACAAAACCTGCATCGAGACCCGGTAGCCGGCCCGAGCCAGCTCGGCGCCGCGTGAGAAGTCGAGCGCCTGGACCTCGATACCGTTCGGGGGCTCGATGATGAGCACCTCCGGTCGCAGCCGGTAACGGGGCTGTTCGAGCCGCCACTTGATGTCGGTGGCGATGTTAAAGGCGCGACCCAGCCGCCGCGTGATGCCGCGCGCCAGCCCGGGGCGTTCGGAACCGACGGGGCAGAGGATGCCGACCACGCGATCCGCACCGCGCGCCAACGCCGTGCTCACCGGCACGTTATCGGCCAGGGCGCCGTCGATCAGCAGCCGCCCCTGGGGGCCCACCACCGGTGGAAAGATCCCGGGGATCGCGCAGCTGGCAAGCACGGCGTCGATCAGGTTTCCGCGCTCCCAGAAGTAGGGCCGGCCGGTCTCGAGCTCGGTCGTCACGACCACGAAGGGGATCTGGAGGTCTTCGAAGCGACGGACCGGCAGCCGCTTTTCCAGAAAGCGGCGGAGGTTGCGAAACGTGTAGATGCTGTCCGGCAGCCTGACTCGACGCAGCATCCCATAGTTGAACGAAAAGACGTCGCGGCGCCGGACGCGCGCCCACTCGTGCACCATCAGGCGCGGCGACATGCCCGCGGCGATGAAGGCGCCGTTCAGTGCACCGATCGAAGCGGCGATGACCAGGTCGACCTTGATGCCGAGTTCGCGGAGCGCGCGGTAGAATCCTGCTTGGAGCGCACCCTTGCTGCCTCCACCACCCAGCACCAGCGCGATCTTCTCGTTCTTCATGCGTCAGCCGGTGGACCGCACGGTGCAGCGTGCGGCTGGCACCTCCAGGCGAGTGTGTGTGGCGGGTCGTGAATCGCTCGCCGGTTTGGCGAGGGCCGAGGGGAGCCGTACAGGTCAGAGCGACGGCGCCCCGGAGCGCACCGGGGACACTGGC
>CAYGAJ010000149.1:0-6414 GCA_964347815.1 uncultured Gemmatimonadota bacterium
CCTGACCGAAGTCCGGCTGCTGGGCCTCGATCGCGCACACCCGGCACTTGACGACGCCGGCGCCGAGTTTGATGTCGGTCCCGCGGCCGGCCATGTTCGTGGCGATGGTCACGGCCCCGGGACGGCCCGCCTCCGCCACGATCTCCGCCTCGCGCTCATGGTACTTGGCGTTGAGAACGTTGTGCCTGATCCCTCGACGGCGCAGCATGCGCGAGACGGTCTCCGATGTCTCGACGCTGGTCGTGCCGACGAGTATCGGCAGACCTCGGCCGTGCATGCGCTCGATCTCGTCGAGTAACGCCGTGTATTTCTCCCGCTTGGTCTTGAGAATCACGTCGTCGTTGTCGAGGCGACGCACGGGGCGATTCGTCGGGATGACCACGACCTCGAGCCCGTAGATCTGGTGAAACTCCGCCTCTTCCGTCTCGGCCGTCCCCGTCATGCCGGCCAGCTTGTCGTACATGCGGAAGTAGTTCTGGATCGTGATCGTGGCGAGCGTCTGCGTCTCGCCTCTGACCGTCACCGCCTCCTTCGCTTCGACCGCCTGGTGCAGTCCATCGCTCCACCGCCGCCCGGCCATCTTTCGGCCGGTGAACTCGTCGACGATGATCACCTGCCCGTTCTCGACCACGTAGTCGGTGTCGCGCTCGAACAGCGTGTACGCCTTTAGCAGCTGGTGAATGATGTGGATCTTCTCGGATTTCTCGGCATACTCGCGTTCGGCCTGCGCGATCTTCTGCCGCTTCTCGTCGGGCGACAGCGACTCGTCTCTCTCGATGGCGTGGAACACCTCGGAGAGGTCCGGAACCACGAACGCCTCGTGATCCTTGGGGGAGAGGACATCCAGACCCTGGTCGGTGAGATGGACCTGGTGCCCCTTCTCGTCCATCGAATAGAGAAGCTCTTCTTCCAGCTCGTGCAGCCGCTTCTCTCGCATGTAGTCCGCCTCGACGCGCTGCATGAGCTTGCGCACGCCCGGCTCCTGCAGAAGCTTGGCCAGCTTCTTGTTCTTGGGCATGCCACGGTGCGCGAGTAAGATTTTCTCACCGGCCCGGTAGGCGGACTCCGTGTCGCCCTCCTCGTCGTCCGCCGCCTTCAGAAGCTCCTCTGCCTCCGCCAGCAGTTGGCTGGCGATCCGTGTCTGCTTCCGCGCCAGGCTCGAGACTTGAGCGGCGAACTCCTTGTAACGCAGGTTCTCCTCTCGCCCCACCGGCCCGCTGATGATCAGCGGGGTCCGCGCCTCATCGATGAGCACCGAGTCCACCTCGTCGATGATCGCGTAGTAGTGGCCCCGCTGAACACGGTCCTCCAGGCGGTGAACCATGTTGTCGCGGAGGTAGTCGAACCCGAATTCGTTGTTGGTCCCGTACGTGATGTCGCACTCGTAGGCCGCCCGCCGCTCGGGCGTGCCGGGCTCGGTGGCATCGAGGCAGCCCACGGTCAGGCCGAGGAACTCGAACACCGTGCCCATCCACTCGGCGTCGCGCCGGGCCAGATAGTCGTTCACCGTGACCAGGTGGGTGCCCTGGCCGGGCAGGGCGTTGAGGTAGATGGGCAGCGTGGCCACCAGCGTCTTCCCTTCGCCGGTCGCCATCTCGGCGATCTTGCCCTGGTGGAGCACGATCCCGCCGATCAACTGCACGTCGTAGGGGACCATGTCCCATTTCATGTCGTGACCGCGAACGCGAATGTCTTTCCCAAGCAGACGCCGACACGCCTCGCGCACCGTGGCGTAGGCCTCGGGAAGAAGGCCGTCGAGCACCGCCTGCCGCTGCTCACGCAGTTCGGTCTCCAGCTGACCGATGCGCAGGGCCATCCGCTCGCGTTCCAGGGCCTCCTCGGTACGCTTCTTTGTCTCCCTCAGCTCGGTGATCTCGTCCTGCAGCGCCTGGGTACGCTCCCGGATGATGGAGCGGAACTTCTCCGTCTGCGCCTGCAACTGCTCGTCGTCGTACTCTTTGAGGACGTCTTCGTGACGATGGATCTCGTCGACGATCGGCTGGATCTTGCGTACGTCGCGCTCGAACTTCGTGCCAAGAACTGTCGTGACTAGCTGCTTGATCATCCTACTCTGGGTCCGGCTTCAAGCCGTCTCTATATAGTCTCTCGGAAACGATAATCTCATGAACCGGCTCGGGCACCAGATAGCGAAAAGGCCGGCCCGACCTGATTCGCTCCCTGACCTCGCTCGACGAGATCGCGATATGCGTGACCTCGACCTTAAGGTAGTCGAACCCGAGCTCGACATCGACCTCGACCGGCGCTTTGGCTCGCGACATGACCGCGAGTCGCGCCCAGTCACCGATCTCACGGATCCGGTGCCAACGGTGCAGCTCGCCAACGACGTCGCCGCCGACCAGAAGAAAAAGTTCGGAGTCTGGACGCTCACGCGCGATCTCGGCGAGCGTGTCGATCGTATACGACGGGCCCGGCCGCCTGCACTCGCGCTCGTCAACTTCGAATCGCTTCGACCTCGCCGTCGCCGCCCGGATCATCCGGGCACGGACTTCGGCCGGCGCCTCTACCTTCGCTCCCTTCAGCGGATGTTCACCGGTCGGGATGAAACACACCCGATCGAGGTGAAGCGCTTCCGCCGCATCGTCAGCAACGATCAGGTGCCCGATGTGCGGCGGGTCGAAGGTCCCGCCGAATATGCCGAGTCTCATCGCGCTCCCGCGCCGCCCGAGGCCGCCCCTACGAGCCCACCTGGCCCGGTTGCGCCGGGGCCTTCAGCTCTCGGGCCTCGGGCGAGTCCGGGTGCTCGCGTAGCAGGCGCGCCCGCGTCTCCTCAGCCTCCTGTAGGTAACCGACCTTTGTATAGGTCTGGTAGAGCATGAGTAGCGCCTGCGGCTCGACAGCGGCTCTGCCGTAGTTGGCCAAAAGGTGCTCGAGGTAGACGATCGCCGAATCGTAGGCGCGACGCTTGAAATAGTAACTCGCGTTGAGATAGTACTTACGCGCAAGCTTGTCGCTGAGTTCCCTCGTCCGCTGTCCCGCTTGTTCGGCGAAGGGGCTTCCGGGATAGAGCAGTACGACCGATCGGCACTGATCGATCGCCTCCTCGGTGTACTGCTGGTCGAGCTCCGGCCGCGGCGACAGCTCGAAGTAGGCTTGGCAGGCCCGGTAGCGGGAGTCATCGGCCAAAGGGCCGGCCGGTCGATTTTGCGCCAGCCGCAGAAACTCTGCCGCCGCCGTCAGATACTGCTTCTGCTGAAAGTACGATTCGCCGATCAGGTATTGCGCGCTATCGGCCTTCGAGTGTCCGGGATCCTGGAACAGGAACCGCTGCAGCGCTTGGATCGCGCGATCCCAGCGCCTCTGCTCGAAGGCATCGGCCCCGAGACGGTACAGCTCGTCGGGCGGCAGATCTTTGGGCAGTTCCTTCGGACAACCGACGAGCGCCAGCAACAAGAAGCCGAGTCCGAGCCTCCGCGCGCGGTTCAAGGCGACTCCTCCTCGGCGGGGGCGCGATAGCGGATGGCGCGGATCCGATCCTCCGCCTGCCGCACCCGGCGACCGGTCCGAGAGGGATTGAGGTCCAGCACCCGCTGGTACGAGCGTGTAGCCTCGTCGAATTCGCCCATCGAGAACAGCAGTTCTCCACGCTCGAACCAGGCATCATCGAGCAGTGCCTGTGGCGCCGCCAGCTCGATCACCAGTTCGAACTTCTCCAGAGCTGCGGTCGGACGGCCCGCCAATCTGTCCTTCTCCGCGAGACGGTACGCACAGTCGCCGGCGTGCCAGCGCGCGGTGCCCCGAATCTCTCCGGACGGCCGCCGCGCCAGGAAGTCGCGGTATTGAACGAGTGCTTGGGCACAATCCTCCAGTTCGTAGTAGACCCTGGCCACCTCGTATCGCACGGCCGGCTGAACGCTGTCACCCTGCGACGCCAACACCGTGAGGTAAAGCGGCAGGGCGCTGGCGTACTCTCCCAGCTCGTAGTAGTAGCGCGCGAACGGCAGCGCCAGATCGTCGGGCACGCTTCCGGGCCGGATCGACTCGACCTGTTCGAGGGCGCGCGCCAGACGTGGCCGATCCCGCGCTTGCAGCGCCCGCTTGGCCATCGCGAGGAAATCCGCGACGGCCTGATCGGTGTAGGCCGAATCGAGGGCGAGCAGTCGCGCGTAGTAATCGCTCGCCTCGTCCAGCCGGTCCAGGTGCGCGTACCCGTGCGCAAGCCTCAACAGTACGGCCGGTTCGTCGCCGCGCTTGCGGAGGGCCAGCTGATACTCGGCCAGGGCCGCCTCATCGCGTCCGGAGCCCAGCATTCGGTCGCCCCAGGCCAGGTGATCGCGCGCGTCTCCGCGGCACCCGGGGGCGCTCAGCGCGCCGAGGATCGCGACTGCCAGGAGATAGATTCGGGACCTCAGCCGGCTTCCTCCTCGCCGGCCATTTGCGCGCGGGGCATGTTGAGGAAGGCACGGGCCTTGGGGTGATCGGGAACCTGCTGCAGACAGGCCTCCCATTCCGCGGCGGCCGAGTCGTACTTGCCGGCACGGTAGTACGCGAGGCCGAGAGACACCCGAGCTTCCACATAATCAGGGTTTTCGGCCACGACATCACCCAGCTCGTCGATCGCCTCCTGCAGCTTGGCCCCCTCCATGAGCGAGCGCGCCAGCTTGGTGCGGATGTCGAGAAAGTCGGGCCTGAGCTCGGCGGCGTTGCGATACTGATTCTCCGCTTGTTCGTAGGCGCCGAGATCGGCGTAGAGGTCTCCGAGCTCCATGTGGAGGTTCGCGAGACGCGCGGACACGGAGCGCGAATAGGGGCGGCCGACCGTGTGATCGCAGTCCCAGGCCAGGCGAAAAGCCTCGCGCGCATCCTCGTAGCGCCCCAGGTCGTTCAGGGTGATCGCCCGGTTCAGATGCGCCTCGACATACGAAGGATTGAGGGCCAGCGCGCGATCGAATTCGTCCAGCGCCGCCTCGGGCTGACCGGCCAGACCGAGCGCGAGACCCAGCAGGTGACGTACGTCGGCATAACCCGGCTCTCGCTCGGTCGCCTCCCGTAACGCCGAGATCGCGCCCACGTAATCGTTCTGCGCGAGACACTCCTTGCCTCGCGCGATCAGCTGGTCGGTGTTCATCTGCCCGAAGCTAGGCGTTCTCAGTCTTCTCGGCAAGCGAAGCCACCGGTCTCGGACGCCGGATCAAGCGCCGCCACAACCCATACTTGATGATGCAGCGGAGCGCCGATATTCCGTCGCGCCAGTTGATCTTTTTCCCCTCAGCGTAGGTGCGCCCGCTGTAGGAGATCCCCACCTCGTAGATGCGCCAGCCGGCCAGAGCCAGCTTCGCGGTAATCTCCGGCTCTATGCCGAACCGATTCTCCTCGACCGTCAGCGACTCGTAGACGGGTCGCCGCATCATCTTGTAGCAGGTCTCCATATCGCTGAGATTGAGGTTGGTCACCATGTTCGAAAGCAGCGTCAGGATCATGTTGCCCACACGGTGCCAGAAATACAGCACCCGGTGCGGCCCCTCCCCGGCAAAGCGCGACCCGTAAACCACGTCCGCCTTTCCCTGCTCGATCGGTTCCAGCAGACGGACGTACTCGACCGGGTCGTATTCCAGGTCGGCGTCCTGTATGATCGCGGCGGCGCCCGTCGCCTTCGCCAAAGCCGCACGGATGGCCGCTCCCTTCCCCTGATTCTTCTCCTGGAGGACCAGCTGGTCCAGCTTTCCCCGCTCGAGCATCTCCTGCAGAACCTCGCGCGTGCCGTCCACGGAGAAGTCGTCGACGACGATGATCTCCTTTTCAACCCGAACGGCTCTAACCCGGTCTACGATCTCCTCGATCGTATCTCGCTCGTTGTAAACCGGGATGAGGACCGAGAGCTTCAAGATAACCCCTTGTTTCAGCGTTATCGCTTGCCGAGATTCAGGCGCTGCGTGAAGTAGTCGATCGTCTTCTCCAGGCCCTGGCGCAGGTCGATTTGCGGCTCCCAGCCCAGAATGTCGCGCGCCAGTGAAATATCGGGCTGTCTCACCTTCGGGTCACCCTCCGGCAACGGACCCAACTCGATGCCCGACGAGCTGCCCGTCATTTCGATGACCAGGTCGGCAAGCTGGCGAACCGTGAACTCGGCGGGATTGCCGATGTTGACCGGGTCCGGATAGTCGCTATGGAACAGCCGGCAGATCCCATCAATCAGATCGTCTACGTAACAGAACGAGCGCGTCTGCGACCCGTCCCCGTAAACCGTGAGCGGCTCGCCTTTCAGCGCCTGCACGCAGAAATTGGAGACCACACGCCCGTCGTTGGGGCGCATGCGGGGCCCGTACGTGTTGAAGATGCGCACGATGCGCGTCTCGACGCCATGATACCGGTGATAGGCCATCGTCATCGCTTCGGCAAACCGCTTGGCCTCGTCGTACACGCCGCGCGGACCCACGGGATTCACGTGTCCCCAGT
>CAYGAJ010000150.1:0-6379 GCA_964347815.1 uncultured Gemmatimonadota bacterium
AGCCGTGCCGGCGCTGCGCCACCGAGATCGAGCGCGTCGTGCTGGCCGGACGCTCAGCGTTTTACTGCCCGGGGTGTCAGCGCTGATCACCCGTGACAAGAGGGAACGTATCGCTTGCTCGGCGAGTTCGATTTTAGAGCGTTCAGCATCTTATAATTGAGGAGGAAACCCGACGATAAGGAGCAGGCTGATTTTGCCGACCCTCGGACCTGTGGTGCGTCGCCGTTGCTGCGGCCTCGCGCTCGGTTTGCTCGTCCTGGCGCTGCCGACTTACGGGCTCGCGGCCGCCCAGGAGCCGGAAGCCTATCGGTCGGCCCGGGCCGAGCTGGCCGCCGGCGATACGGCGGCGGCGCTCGAGCTTTTGCGAAAGCTCACGAAGGCAGCGCCCGACTACGCGCCCGGGTGGGGGCTTCTCGGCTCGGTGCTCACCGACATCGCCAGCGGAGTGGAGACCGACTTTCGCCAGCGCCTAGAAGCGGACAAAGCCCTGCGCCGGGCGCTGCAGCTGGATGGAAACAACCCCGCCTACCTGATGGCGCTCGGCAGCCTCATGCGGAAGCAGCAGATCTATCTCGACGCACGGCGTGTGCTCAACCGGGCGGCGGATGCGGTGGAGAAGTATCCCGAGAAGATCGAGCCGGAGGAACAGGCCCAGCTCTGGTTCCAACTCGGGCTTTTCTATGAGGACGTCTACCTGGACACCCGGGATCTGGTCTTTGTCCCCGACCTGCCGGTCCAGACGGCCGACTGCGGTGGCCTCGGAAGTTTCTGCCTGAACTTCACCCGACCGAAGGTCTTCAACGAGCACTTCCGCAACGCGGCCAGCCTCACCCAGTTCGGAGACGACGACCTGCAGCGTACCGTCGACGCCTTCCGCCGGGCGCTGGACGCCCTGCCGACCCATGCTCCCGCCTTTCGGCGCCTGGCCGTCCACCTGATCGAGCGCGACGATTACGGAGAGGCACGTCGCCTGGCTCAGCGTTTCCAGCGTGAGTCCCCCGACGACCCGTGGGGCTACATGACGCTGGGACTCGTCTATCAACGCACCGGTCAGGACTCGCTGTCGCAGGTCGAGTTCGAGAAGGGTCTGGCCTTGGCGGGCCCGGACATCGCTGACCACTACCAGAGCGTCTCGACCATACTTCGCGAGTCGCAGGCCGAGGAGTACGAAGGGGCGAACGAGATCGCGCGCCGGCAATTGGAGGCGCTGCTCTGGCGCAAGTCCGACCCGCTATACCTCACCGCGGCCAACGAGGTGCGGGTCGCACACCTGGGCCGCGTCGCCTTCGCCGATCTCTGGTTCGAAGACCCCTCTGTCGGACGCTGGGGCGCGGACACCGAGCAGGGTCAAATCTACGTGCGCTACGGTCCGCCCCAACACATCTGGCAGGTGCAACGCGACGCGTCTCGCGAGATCAGTACCATGGAGGCGTTCGAGACGCGACAGACCGCCGCCAAGGCCGGCGGACGCTGGATCTTCTGGAACTACGGCTGGGAGCTGCCCAACTTCATCTTCGAGAAGCAGCTCCGTTACCGACGCGCCAAGCACATGTTCAGCTCCAGCTCGAAGCACCTGGAGGAGGACGCGCGCGAGATTCAGCCCGCCGTCTACAGCACCAGCTTCGAGCTGCACCAGTACCCGGTCCAGATCGCCCGCTTCCGCGGAGCCGCCGACAGCATCGTCGAGGTCGATTTCTACTCCGAGGTCCCGGGTGACCAGCTGCTCGAGCAGGCCGACACGGTGGAGCTGGGCCTCTTCGTGTTCGGCGGCCCGGAGCACAGCGAACTGTACCGCCGCACGCTCGACGCCCCGATAACCCCGTCCCCCAAGGCGCTCACCTATTCCCTCCCCCTCGCCGGCGGCCGCTACACCGTGAGCCTCGAGGCCCGGGCCCGCGACGGGTCCGCGGCCGTGCAGCGCGGCGATATCGAAGTCGTCAACTTCCGGGACGGGCAACTGGCGCTGAGCGACCTGGTGCTCGCCACCTCGGTGACCCCGAAGTCAGAGGCGCCCAGCGAGCGACGCGACTTCGCGATCCAGGTCAACCGCCGATCCGTCTTCGATGCCGACTTGGTGGTCGCCGTCTACTGGGAGGTGTACGGCCTGGCCACCGACGATGAGGGCTTCGCCGACTATCGGGTCGAGCTCAGCGTCACCGACGCCGAAGGGAAAGGCGTGCTGGCGCGGGTGGCGCGGGCCTTCGGTTTTGGTGAGGATGAACAGATCGAGCTCACCTACGATCGAGTCGTGAGGTTCAACGGCGAGCGGGTGCCGGAATACCTGAGTCTCGATCTGTTCGACGCGGAGGCAGGGCGCTACCGTTTGCGCATCCGCGTCTCGGATCGCAACGCCGAAGTCGTCGCCTCTGCCGAGCGCGAGTTCCAGCTCATCCGGCAGGAATAATCAGCCCAGCAGGTCGATGAGCCGCGCCCGCGGCGCGCGGCCCTCGCGGATTTCGAGCAGTGCGGCGGAAACGGGCAGACGGAACCGGCGCTGACCGGCGCTGCCGGGATTGACGATTAACGCCCCGGCGATCGTCGTCACGAGCGGCTGGTGCGTGTGACCGTATACGATCACCGCGTAGCCGGGGTAGCGTTCCAAGAGGTGCTCGGGGCGCGGCGAGCCCCACTGGTGCCCGTGGATCACGGCGATCCGGTGTCCCAAGCGCTCGAGCTCCAGCGCCTCCACGGCCGCCTCACGCACGTCCCAGCCGTCGACGTTCCCATACACGGCCTGCACCGGGGCGATGACCTCCAGCTCGCCGAGTATGGAGGCGTCGCCGACGTCGCCGGCGTGGAGGATCTCGTCCACACCCTCGAACGCGGCATAGACCTCGTTGCGTAGCAGTCCGTGAGTGTCCGAGATGAGACCGATCCGCATCGGTACCTTCGGGCGCCCCTCGCTCAACTCTTCAACTTGCGCACGGAGCCGCCGCGATAGGCGAGCACGGCGCTGCCGCCCATGAGCAGGCCTTCGATCACCCAGAGCCAGTACTTGAGCGCGGTGGCGCCTCCCGTCGCCAGCGAAATTCCTCGGGCCAGGTCGACGCTTTGGAAGAACGGTGTCGCCGTGGCCGAGGGCGCGGCACGCAGAAAGGCGAAAAGAGAAACTGGCGGCGGAAAGCCTTCGCTGGCGAGCCAGAACACAACGTGAACCAGGGCGTAGGTGACGAGGGCGAGGCCGAAGACGTAGAAATAGCTCCAGGCGGGAGGCCGTCGATGCCGAACCGAGGATGGCACCGCCGCGGCTTCGCCGATGATGACCCCGAGCGCCGCCGCCTCCAGGGCCAGGATCCAGATCCAGACCCGCAGAAACCCGGTGAGCACGCCTGCCACCAGCGCCAGCGCCGTGCCCCAGGCCAGGGCACGGGAAATCGGCGCCGGCGCGGCGCGCCGCGCGCGGCGCGCCAGCTCCTGCCAGGCCCGGTCCGCAGCGCCGTTCGGGTCAGCCGACGGCGACCGGGACGGCTTCGGGCTCGGCTTTTTCGATTTCGCTACGGACTTTTTCGACACGAACTCGGTGCAGTTCGTCGAGGAAGAAGACGTCGGCCAGGCTTGCCAGCTCCCACGCCGAGGTGTTGAGCGCGTTCACGGCCGCCGCGATCTCTTCGGTCGAGGCGTTCTGCTCCTCCATGCCGGCGGCCAGCTCTTCCATCGCCGCGGCGAATTCGGTGAAGCCCATGGCGACACCGCGCAGGCGCTCCGCGGTGCTGCGAACGCTGCTGTCCACGTCGGAGCTGACTTCGGCCACCCGGTCCGCCCAGCTTTCCGCTTCGCCCGCCGCCTGGGTCACCTGCTCGAAGCTCTCATCCAGCGACTCCACGACTCCGTCAATCGCCACCGTCACTTCCCGAGTCTCTTCGATCGCCGTGCGCGCGCTCTCCAGCTGGCCCAACACCTCATCCGTTCGTTCCTGAGCCCGATCCGCCGCCTCTCCCGCCTGGTTCGCCAGCTTGCGAATCTCGTCGGCGAGCACGGCAAAGCCCCGGGCCTCACCGCCGGCCCGAGCCGCCTCGATCGCCGCGTTCAGGGCCAGCAGGTTCGTGCGCCGGGCGAAGCCTTGGATCAAATCGACGAAGTCGCCGAACTGACGTGATGCATCCATGAACTGCAGAAGCCGCGCCGTCGCCAGCTCGTACCGCTCGGCCATCTCCGCCACCCGACCCCGCCCGTCGCCCAACCGCTTGCGGCTCTCCTCCGCGACGCCTCGCAGCAGCCGGCTGCGCTCGGTGGCCGTTTCCGCCCCGTTGGCCAGATCGCGTGCCGCGGCACCCAACGCCTCCATGCGCGTGTCGATCTCCTGGATCGTATCGGACTGGCGTGAAGCCTCCACGGTGAGCCGCGAGAGCGTCCCGGTCATCTCCTCTGCGCCCGTCGAGAGCTGCTCGACCGCGCTGGCGATCTCCTGGCTGCGCGACTGAGTGTGATAGCTCGCCTCCCGGATCGATCCCACCAGCTCACGCAACCGATCGATCATCTGTTGGACGGCCACGCACAGCCTGGCCACCTCGCCCCGGCCCACCGGGCGCACGCCGATCCGCAAATCGCCCGAGCCCACCTGGTCGGCGGCGGCCGCCACCATGCTGACGGGCCGACCGATCTCTCGCGACACCCAGCTCCCAGCGACGACGACGCCGATCAGCGCCGTGAGCAGCGCGATCACCAGACCGTAGCCGATCGCCCGCCGCGCCGCCCGGAGCAGATCGAACGCCTGCCGCTCAGGAACCCAGTAGACGGCGGTCCAGCGGCCGCCCAGCGCCGGCCGCACCATCCCGACGATCGCCGCGCCGTCCATGTCGTTCGCGCGGATGGGCGCGCCCTCCAGCAGCGCCGCACGGTCGGGGTGGGGCTCCAGCAGGTGTTCCTCATGGGGATCGCTGATGAGCAGGCCGCGCTCGTCGACGAGCTGCACATAGCCCCAGCCCTGCGTCATCTCGGCCAGCGCGCGTTGCAGCCGTCTGAGCCCAAATACCGCGCGCAGCACGCCTATTGGCGCGCCGTCGGCGTCGCGCACCGGCAACGCGATCGAAAGCGCGATCGAGCCGGTCCGCTCATCCTTCGTCACCTCGGACAGACCGCCCGACCCGGCGAACGCGTCCGTCCACCAGGGTCGCTCGCGGTTGACCAGCCGGGCTGGCCGTCCGCTCGCCGCCACCACGACGCCGTAGCGGTCGGTCACGATCACGTCCGAGAACCGGGAGCGCTCCATCGCCTCGCGCAGGTAGCGATCGGCCTCCTCACTGACTTCGAGAGACCGGACGCCGGGCAGGCGCTGCTCGGCCTCCTGGGGCGATAGCCGGTCGAGCCCCCTCCGTCGCGACGCCGCCGCCCCCGCAACGGCGGCCTGCCGCACCGAAGGTGAAAGGGCAAGGATCTCCGTTTCCGTCACGGCGCTCTCGATGACGCTCTCGACCATCGAAACCGCCGAACTGCTTCGCTCTGCCAGCTGACGCGTGACGACGGGCTCGACCAGCGCCTCGGCCGACCCCCAAGCGAGGACGGCGAAAGCGAGAATGATGATGAGCAGAACCCCGCCGACGACGGCGAACAGCAGACGGCGCAGATTGACGGCCTTCCACCGGGAAGATTCGGCCACCGCAACCTCCAGATATCACGAGACTGTGGGCCGGCAGGAAGGGGGGGAGTGGGTAAGAACTGCTAAGTCAACAGTCTGTACCGATCGGGCCCTCGAGTCAAGGCGTGACCTCGGGCTGGGTTCCCCACCAGACGCAGGCGATGCCCCCCGTCATCACCGCCCACCCGACGTCGGCGAAGCCCAGCGCGGTCATCTGCTCGGCCAGACCCTCCGGTCGGGCAAAGGCGAGCACCGACTCTGGTAGGTAACTGTAAGCGTAGCTATGTTTCGAGATCAGCCGTCCGATCCAGGGAAGCAACCGGGTGAAGTAGAACCGGTAGATCCGCTTGAACAGCTGGCCCTTCGGCATGGCGAAATCGAGGATCACCAGCCGGGCGCCGGCTCGGAGCACCCGCTTCAGTTCCACCAGGCCCGCGTCGATGTCCACCAAATTCCTCAGGCCAAAGGCGACCATCGCCCCGTCGAAGCCCTGCGCGGAGAGCGGCAGGCGCAGGACGTCACCACAGGCGGGGGAGATCGGGAAGCCGGTCAGCTTGGTGGCACCGCGGCTCAACATCGGCAGGGCGAAGTCGATGGCGACGACATGGCCGGCAAAGCCGGGACGCCGAGCCAGCTCGAGCCCCAGATCGAAGGTCCCGGCGCAGGCGTCCAGATAGATTCCGGCGGGCCGCGCTTCCCAGGCGAGCTTATCCACCGCGCGGCGACGCCATGAGCGATCGATGTTGAGACTGAGCAGATGGTTGAGCAGGTCGTAGCGGGGCGCGATGGCCGAGAACATCTCTC
>CAYGAJ010000151.1:0-6364 GCA_964347815.1 uncultured Gemmatimonadota bacterium
AGCACATCATCTACGAGCGCGAGCATCTGCCCATCGCCACGATCGATGGCATGCGCGATCGCACCGTCACGGTGAGCGGCCTGTCGAAGACATTCAGCATCACCGGATGGCGGGTGGGCACGATCATCGCGCCGTCCGACCTCACCGGCGCCATACGCAAGACTCACGACTTCCTGACCGTCGGCGCTCCCGCGCCTCTACAGGAGGCTTGCGCGGTGGGGCTGGAGCAGCTCGACTCCACCTACTACGAGGGTTTGGCTCGCGACTACCGCCGGCGGCGCGATGTGCTGTTCGATGGTGTGAGCGCCGCCGGTTTCCGCTGTCGAAGACCGGCCGGATCGTACTACCTGCTCGCCGACTTCTCGGGTTTGAGCGCGCTGCCCGACGATGAGTTTGCCGTGTGGCTCACCCGTGAGGCCGGTGTCGCCACCGTCCCAGGGTCGAGCTTCTTCAGCGATCGCCAACGCGGAGAGAAACTCGTGCGCTTCGCGTTCTGCAAGACGCTTGCGACGCTGGAAGAGGCGGCCGACCGGCTGCGGCGCTTGTGACGAGGCGATTCCGCGAGCGAGCCGGAGCTTGACGCTGGGCGGTTTTGCCATCATACTGATGCGTCGTATGCGAGTGGCGCGCGCGTTGTCCTGCCAAGAGAACTTTCCACAACTGAATTAACCGCATTAAACGTTAGGTCGTCACGGTGGCGGATGATGTCTTTGGGGTTGGGTTCACACGTGGAACGACAACACATCCAGCCGACAGCAAGAAGTGGTCGAGCGAGAACGGGCCCGGATCGGAACGCTCCGGACCTGAAGGCGTGTTACAGGGTACGGAAAACGGGTTGGGGAGGGGAGCAAGCCGTACGCTAGGCCACGCTTTTCGGAGGTCGTCACCGGTGATTCTGCCCAATGTGCGCGCATCATTCGGCCCGCGCGAGATCGACCAGCTGCTTTGCCTGCTGGAGCGGCGGACCCGGCGCAGCCGGAGACGCTGGGAGGGGCAGCTGGCCGAAGAGGGGTTGGATGCGTTGCTCGATCGGCCGGAAGCTCTGACGGCGGTGATGGCGACGGGTGGCGTGAGCGCTCTGTCTCCGAACCTCGCCTTTTACATCATGGTGCGGCACACGCTGCTGGAGAGCGGGCTGGACGACGTCAAGATCGCCGACTACGTGGCGGCCTTGCTGGTCGAATTCGCCGAGGGTGGGCGCGCGCAACGGATCGCGCGCTACGACGACAAGATGTACCGCTTTCTCGTCGACGTGGTGGCCGACTTGGAAGGCGAGAGCTCGGAGCGGCGTCAGTTCTTGCTTCGCGCGCATCTGGGAAACTACTCGCTCTGGCTATCCGGCTTGTTTCCGGATTACGTCATCGCCCGAGTGCACCGGAGTGGCGCGCCCGGGTTGGACTATTACGAGGGGTTGGGCTCGACCGGGTATCTCATGGCCAGCGAGTGCGAGCTTGCCGGCCATTACGATCTGGCTGGCATCTACCGTGACGTGGCCAGCGGCTTTCGCGCCGTGCGCCGGGCACTGAACCGGGTGTCAGATCGCTACTTCTTTCCGGCTTCCCCCATACCGATCGACCGCCTGCTCCGGCAGGTGATCGATGACTCTCAGGTCAACTGAGGCGGTCCGATAGCGGGAACAGGCTCGAGGGGATTGGGTAGGGGAGACGTGGAAGGCTCGGGTCGACCGACATGGACCGTTACGCGATAAAGGTCACAGGCTCCGCGAGGAAAGGGCGGACGATTTCGTAGGCAGAATAACCGAAAGGGAGTTGATCAAAGCATGGCCGCGCAGGAACTCGATATCATCGGCTTGATCCGCGAGCAGCAGGACGCTCAAGGCTACCAGGATCTCCATTGGGAGGGCCCGTTTACGGACTACCTCGCGATCGTGCGCGAGAATCCACTGGTCGCGCGGAACGCTTTCCAGCGGCTCTACGACATGATCATCTCCTACGGGACCGAGGAGTACACGGAGTACAAGAAGAAAATCACTCACTACAAGTTCTTCGGCGACCCGTTCGAGGATGGCAAGGACGCGGTCTTCGGCCTCGACATCGCGCTGATGAAGCTGGTGCAGACCATCAAGGCGGCGGCGATGAGCTACGGGCCCGAACGCCGCGTGCTGTTGCTGCACGGGCCCGTGGGCAGCGCCAAGTCCACCATCGTGCGTCTGCTGAAGAAAGGGCTGGAGCACTACTCACGCACTCCGGAGGGCGCGCTTTACACTTTCAACTGGATCGGCGAGGGGGCGGCGGCCCCCCGGCTGCCCGAGGAGCTGGCCACGCCCGAGGCGGCGACACGGGCGCAGGCGGAGGGGATGCCCTGCCCGATGCACGAGGAGCCGCTGCACCTGATGCCGCTGAAGTTCCGCCAGATCTTTATCGAGCACGTCGACGAGAAGGTCGCCGACGACCGCCGCATCTTCGTCGAAGGCGATCTGTGCCCGGCCTGCCGGTTCATGTTCAACCAGTACATGGACCGCTACGACGGCGACTGGACGAAGGTGATCGAGCACGTGCACGTGAAGCGGCTGCTGCTCAGCGAGCAGGACCGGATCGGGATCGGGACCTTCCAGCCGAAGGACGAGAAGAACCAGGACTCCACCGAGCTGACCGGCGACATCAATTATCGCAAGATCGCCATCTACGGTTCGGACTCGGACCCGCGTGCCTTCAACTTCGACGGCGAGTTCAACATCGCGAACCGCGGGCTGATCGAGTTCATCGAGGTGCTGAAGCTGGACGTGGCGTTCCTCTACGACCTGCTGGGCGCCTCGCAGGAGCACAAGATCAAGCCGAAGAAGTTCGCCCAGACCGACATCGATGAGGCGATCATCGCGCACACCAACGAGCCCGAGTACCGACGGCTCCAGAACAACGAGTTCATGGAGGCGTTGCGCGATCGCACGGTTAAGATCGATATCCCCTACGTCACCAAGCTGGACGACGAGATCAAGGTCTACGAGCGCGACTTCAACAAGGAGCGTGTGAGGGGCAAACACATCGCGCCCCATACCATAGAGATGGCGGCGATGTGGAGCGTCCTCACCCGGCTGGAAGAGCCCAAGAAGGTGAACCTCTCCCGGCTGCAGAAGCTCAAGCTCTACAACGGAAAGACGCTGCCCGGCTTCACCGAGGATAACGTGAAGGAGCTGCGCAAGGAGGTCGAGCGCGAGGGCATGCTCGGCATCTCGCCGCGCTACGTGCAGGACAAGATCTCAAACACGCTGGTTGACGATATCGAGGAGGGCTGTGTCAATCCGTTCATGGTGTTGAAAGAGCTGGAATCGGGGCTCAAGCACCATTCGCTGATCACCAGCGATGAACAGCGCGAATTCTATCGCGAGCTGCTCAGCGTGGTTCGCGAGGAGTTCGAGGACATGGTCAAGAACGAGGTGCAGCGGGCGATCAGCGCCGACCAGGAGGCGATCTCCCGGCTGTGTGCCAACTATATTGACAACATCAAGGCGTACACACAGAAAGAGAAGGTCAAGAACAAGTACACGGGCGAGTACGAGGATCCCGACGAACGGCTGATGCGCTCGATCGAAGAGAAGATCGACATCCCGGAAAGCCGTAAGGACGACTTCCGCGCCGAGATCATGAACTACATCGGCGCTCTGGCCGTCGAGAAGAAGCAGTTCGATTACACGACTAACTCGCGGCTGCAGAAAGCGCTGGAGTTGAAGCTGTTCGAGGACCAGAAAGATTCGATCAAGCTCACCAGCCTGGTCTCGTCCGTGGTCGATAAGGAATCCCAGGAAAAGATCGACGTGGTCAAGAGCCGCCTGATCCGCGACTACGGGTATTGTGATATCTGCGCGACGGATGTGTTGAACTTCGTGGCCAGCATCTTTGCGCGCGGCGACGTCAAAGAGAAAGAAGAGTGATCAGGGACTCCTTCGCTGGCTTCTCCTCGATCAAGCGGATCGAGCGGGACAAGAAGCGATTCGATGCCATCATCCGCGGTCGCATCAAGAAGGACCTCCGTAAGCACATCACGCGCGGCGAGCTGATCGGCAAGCGGGGCGGCGAAATCGTCTCGATTCCGCTGCCACAGATCGAGCTGCCTCAGATCAGATACGGACGGAAGAACATGGCCGGTGTCGGGCAGGGCGATGGCGCCGAGGGCACCCCCATCGGTACCGGCGACGGCAGCGCGGGCAGCGGGGCCGGCGACCAGCCGGGCGTGCACCTGCGCGAGGTCGAGATCTCGATCCAAGAGCTGGCCGACCTGCTGGGCGAAGAGCTGGAGCTGCCACGCATCGAGCCCCGGGGCAAGCGTACGCTCAAGAGCCGGCGAAGCCGTTACAAGAGCATCCGAACCGCGGGTCCCGAGACGCTTCGCTCGTTCCGCCGTACCTACCGCCAGGCGCTGAAGCGGCAGCTCGCCTCGGGCAGCTACGACTACCGTGCGCCGACGGTGACACCGGTTCGAGAGGACATGCGTTACCGCTCGTGGAAAGAGGAGCCGGAGCCGGTCGCCAACGCGGTTATCCTCTATATGATGGACGTGTCCGGCTCGATGGGGAACGAGCAAAAGGAGATCGTGCGCATCGAGTCGTTCTGGATCGACACTTGGATCCGTGCGCACTATCACGGTGTTGCCAACCGCTACGTCGTCCACGACGCGGCGGCCCACGAGGTGGATCGCGAGACCTTCTACACCACTCGCGAGTCGGGCGGTACACGCATCTCCAGCGCCTATGAACTTGCCGCCAAGATCATCGCAGGTGAATACGATCCCGAAGAGTGGAACGTCTACTGCTTCCACTTCTCGGACGGCGACAACTGGGGCGGCGGAGATGACGAGCGCTGCTTCGAGCTGCTCGGCGAGCGCCTGCTGCCGCATGTCAACCTGTTCGGCTACGGGCAGGTGGAAAGCCGCTACGGATCCGGCCACTTCCTCGAGGCGCTTCAAGAAAACGTCGAGGATGAAAGCCTGATCCTGTCACAGATTCCCGACCGGGATTCCATTCTCGACTCCATCAAGGACTTTCTCGGAAAAGGCAAGTAAAGCGCCGGGCCCAGGGGTTTCATGCCACAGCAGTTGACGCAAGAGCTGAAAGAGCTTCAGTGGGAGATCGAGGGTTACGCCCGCGATTACGGCCTCGATTTCTTCGATGTGATCTTCGAAGTTCTCGACTGGGAGGAGATTAACGAAGTCGCGGCCTACGGCGGCTATCCCGCCCGCTATCCCTACTGGCGCTTTGGCATGGAGTACCACGCTCTCTCCCGAAGCTACGCGTACGGGCTCCAGAAGATCTACGAGATGGTCATTAACAATGACCCGTGCTATGCGTACCTCTTGGCCGCAAACCCACTGGTCGATCAGAAGCTCGTCATGGCTCATGTGTACGGGCATGCCGACTTCTTCAAGAACAACTACTCGTTCGCACACACGAACAGGAAGATGGTCGACGAGATGGCGAACCACGCTGCGCGGATTCGCCGCTACATCGATGACCACGGCGCTGATGAGGTCGAGAACTTTCTCGATAGCTGCCACTCGCTGGACAACCTGATCGACTACAACGCGCCCCACATCAGACGCCGCCGCCGCGACCAGGAGGATGCCAGCCGCGGCGAGTCCGCGCGCCGCAAGCAGCCCCGCCGGCTGGCGGCGAAGGAGTACATGGAGGACTATATCAATCCGTCAGCGCTGCTCGAGGCGGAGGCGCTGCGCTTGGAAGAGAAGCGCAAGAAGGACGAGCACTTTCCGGCGCGGCCCGAGAAAGATGTGCTCCTCTTCCTGCTGGAGCACGCGCCGCTGCCGAACTGGCAGCGCGATGTGATGGGAATCATCCGCGAAGAAGCCTACTACTTCGCGCCGCAGGGCCGCACGAAGATCATGAACGAGGGTTGGGCCAGCTACTGGCATTCGACCATCATGACGGAGCGGGCGTTGCGCGATTCGGAGGTGATCGACTACGCCGACCACCACAGCGGCACCGTAGCCACCCAGCCCGGCCGCCTCAACCCCTACAAGCTCGGCCTCCAGCTCTTCCGCGACATCGAGGAGCGCTGGAACAAGGGCCGTCATGGGGCGGAGTGGGAGGCCTGCGACGACTACCACCTGCGGGAGGCTTGGGATACGGGCGGCGGCGAGGGACGCGAGAAGATCTTTCAGGTACGGGCGCTATACAACGATGTCACCTTCATCGATGAGTTTCTGACCCCGGAGTTTTGCCACAAGCACAAACTGTTCGTCTACCGCTACGACGAGTCGACGAACCAGTACCGTATCAGCACGCGCGCCTTCGAGGAGGTCAAGCAGGGCCTGCTCTTCCAGCTCACCAACTTCGGCCAGCCCTGGGTGTACGTCCGAGACGCCAACCACCTGAACCGCGGTGAGCTGGTGCTCT
>CAYGAJ010000152.1:0-6260 GCA_964347815.1 uncultured Gemmatimonadota bacterium
CACCCGAGACGGTCTGACGGGTCGTTATCGGGCCAGAGTCCGCCCGCGCGCCCCGTGCTCGCGCCGGCTGACCCAGGCGCTGCGGCGATCGTAAAAGCGCAAAGGCGCGTCGACACCCTGGCTGATCCCGATACGCGTGGTGCGGACGACCTCGGCCGACGGGGTCTTATGACCGACCGAGATGAAGAGCGGCGTTTCGGTGAGGTGGTGGCGCTGCAGCTCGGGACCGACCGCCAGCGCCTGGGTCAGCTTGCCGGGCCCTGAGGTCAGCTCGCGGTCCGACCGCCCCGGCCGTCTCCGCCGCATCAGATCGATCCCCTCCAGCGGTTCCAGCGCACGTATCAATACCGCCGCCGGGTAGCCCCCCGGCCCCACGACCACGTTCAGGCACCAGTGGACCCCGAAGTTCAGGTGGATGTAGGCCGTGCCCGCCGGCCCGAACATCGGGTCGTTTCGGGCGGTCCGTCCAATCGACTCCGACGCGTGTGAGGCGGGATCGTGGGGTCCTGGGTAAGCTTCGGTCTCGACGATACGACCGACACAGCGCCCACCACCACACAACGAGACGAGGCGCGCTCCTAACAACTCACGGGCGACGTCCTCGGCCTCGCGCTCGTAAAAGCTCGCGGCGTGCGGTCGAAGCCCGGAGCTCACCGGCCGCCGCTTTCCAGCTCCTTGCGGCGCGCCTCCAGGACCCGCTCGGCCCGGTGGTCGGGGAGAACCTCGCGGATCCGGTCCGGCTGTTCGTCCATGACCCGGAACAGGTCGCTGCCGAAGGCCTCGACCAGGGTCTGCGCCGTGCGGTCGCCCACGCCGGCGTACGACCGGAGCCGGGAGAGGAGGTCCGAATCCCCGCTCGTCGAGGCGGTCGCGCTGGTCGAGCCGCCCTCCGCCGTGTCCGGCTGAACGGAGGCCGCGGGGCCGGCTGGCTGACGTTCCGCCTCCGCGCTGGCGGGCTCGTCCGTGGTGGGGCGCTGTCGGCCCGGCGCATCGTCGGCGGACGAGGTGGATCGCGGCGACCGCTGTCCCTCGAAGATCGGTGGCGGCTCCGCGGCGGGCCGGTAGCGGCCTCTGGAGCCCCAGCGCCCGCGGATCGTGCCACGGGGCGCGCCGGGAAGGGGAGCCGGTTCGACCAGGGTCGGCTTCGGTTCGTCCGTCGACGCGACGGGGGCCTCTGCGCCCTTCGCCTCGGCGACGACGGGGCTCAACCGCTCCTTCGACTTGCGCTCGGGGCCGGCCTCGGCCGCCTCCTCGGCGCTCCGCTCCTCGCGCCGGCGCTCTGAGGCCCCGGGCCGGCCACCACGGCCACGCCTGCGCCCACGGGCCGTCGCCGCCTCACCCTTCTCCTCTTGTGGGGCGGCTCTGCCACCGCGCCGTCCCCGGGACGCCGGCTCGGACTCGGGTGATCGCGCCCGTGGCCCCCTCGGCGCCTCTCTTCGGGCCGGGCGCCCGGGTCGCTCCCGTCGTCCGGGCGGCCGCTCCTTCCGCTCGACGGTCGCGGCTGACGGCCGTTCCTCCCGCTCGACGGTCGCCGCTGGCGGCCGCTCTTCCACAACGGTCGGCTCGTGCTCGACTTCGGCGGGCCGCTCACCGAAGAGGAATCGGGCGAGGCGCTTCATCGCGGGCTCGCGCGACTCGTCCAGCGTCGACTCGGCCCGCGCCTTGGCGCCGGCTCCCCGCTTCTTCTTCGTGCCGGCGCGGCGCACGTGGTAATTGCCGTTGGGACCGCGCGTCAGCTCGACGGCGCCGGCCTCCTCGGCCGCGTGCAGGAACTTGCTGAACTTGCTGTAACCCAGCTCTCCCTCATCGAAGCTGGGGTCCAGCTCGAGGAGCTTTCGCTTGACGTCACTGTCCCGAACCGAATCCTCGCCCTCCAGCAGCGGATCGAGCGCCTGGTTGAGAAGCTCGAGTGCCAACTCCATCGTCAGTTTGCGTCGAGCACGGCGCGTACCGACGGTCTCTTCCGTGCGCTTGGCCTCGCGGCGTTCTTTCGGCTTCTCCTTCTCGCGGCGCTCGCCGCCTCTGCGGCCATGCACCTTCGCCTCTTCCGCCGGAGCTTCTTCCTTCTTGGCCGCCGGTGCCGAACCGCGCCTCGGGATGATTCCGTACTGCCCATTCTCCATCTTCTGAATCGAGACCAGGCCCCGAGACTTCGCCTCGACGACAAAACGGTTGAACTTGTTGAACCCCAGCTCTTTCTCGTTGAACGACGGGTCGATCTCCAGCATGACCTGCTTCAGACGATCGGACCGCATGGTGTCGCTGCGCTCGACCATCTTGTCGACGGCCTTCTGAACCAGCTCCCAGGGGTCGTGTCGCTCCAGCGGCTGGTCACCGGACTTGCTCAGCCCGGATAGGGCCGAATAGCTGTAGTACTCATCGCAGTTTTGAACCAGCAGGTCCGAGCTCGACTCCTGTATCCCCACGCCGATGACGTACTTCCCGTACTCCTTCAACTTGAGCACCAGGCTGGAGAAGTCGCTGTCACCCGACATCAGGATGAAGGTGCGGATCTCAGGCCGGACGAACACCAGCTCCAGCGCGTCGATGGCCAGACGGATGTCCGTGGCGTTCTTCTTAGACGACCCGTAAGCCGGCGCGAAGATCAAATCGATCGATGCTTCCGAGAGCGGAACGATGTACTGGGGATAGCGCCGCCAATCGGCGTAGGCGCGCTGCACGGCGACCTTGCCGCGTATCACATCCGAGTTCAGAAGGTTGCGAAGTTCCTGGCCGAGGTTCGACCGGATCCCCATCGTGACGTTGTCGAAATCGATGAGCAACGCCGCTTGCAGATCGTCGGTCGGACGTGACCCGCGACGATCCGTCTCAAGTCGCATTTCCATGTGCCTCTCTTAACTCCTTATGTCACAACGAATTACATTCGCGGAGAGGCAGGCCTGCCGCGCGCGAGGGGCCTCGGCTTCGCAGCTTGCCGGAAGGACTCGTCTCAGGGGTGGCAACGGCGCCGATGTCGCTCTTTCTCACATCGATTCGCGGTTCCAGCAGCCGTGCCGCTCGGTGCTTCCGGCACCTACTCCGCTCAGGCGTCGAGCAGGTGTGTCCTCTCCAACGATCTCTCAACTCCGGCGCGCCGCTTGCTCCGCTCTGACCATGCGGGCCAGCTCGACGCGGCGGATCTTCCCGCTCCCGGTCATCGGGAACGAGTCGACAAAACGCACGAGGTCCGGGACTTTGTACTGGGCGACCCGGCCCCGGCAAAACTCCTTGACTTCGTCGCCGGTGACGATCGCCCCTTCCACCGGCATGATGCAGGCGCAGATCCGCTCGCCCAGGACCTCGTCTTCCACGCCGACGACGGCCACTTCTTGCACGGCCGGGTGAACTCGGAGCAAGTCCTCGAGCTCGCGCGGATAGATCGAGTAGCCGCCACGGAAGATCGTGTCCTGCTTACGCCCAACGATATGAAGATATCCGTCCTCGTCCACCATGCCCAGGTCACCGGTCAGGAAGAACCCGTCGTCGCTGAAGGACCGGCTCGTCTCGTCGGGCTGCCGATTGTACCCTTTCATCACATTGAAGCCGCGGATCGCCAGCTCGCCGACCGATTCAACCGGTAGCACCCCGCCGTCCTCGCCCAGCACCCGCGTCTCGACGCCTTCCAGCAGGCGCCCCACGGTGAAATTCCGCTTCTCCGCCGGATCATCGTGCCGGGTGAGCGAGACCCAGGGCCCCGCCTCGGTCAGCCCATACGCGATCTCGACGTTGGGAACCAGCTGCTCCCGGATTTCCCGGACCAGCGTGTCCTGGACCGGGGCACCGGCGACGATCCCTGTCCGCAACGTCGAGAGATCGAGCCGGTCGACGCCGCCGCTGCGCAGCTGCATGATGAACATCGTCGGCACGCCGTGCATCACAGTGGCGCGCGTCTCCATCGCCAACTCCAGCGACTCCAGCGCGTCGAACTTGGCCATCGGTACGACCGACGATCCGACGGTCAGCGCCGCGATGAGCGCGCCCAGCCCGAAGATGTTGAACATCGGAACGGTGATCAGCGTCACATCGTCCCGACCCATCCCCAGCGCCTCGGCCACCGCCCCGTTCGCCCGCACCAGGTTGGCGTGCGTCAGCATCACGCCTTTGGGCTTACCCGTGGTGCCGGCCGTATAGAGGATCGCATACACATCTTCCTCCGGGTCGATGGCGACCTCGGGAAGCGTCTTGCCCTCACCCGCCAACACCAGGTCCTCGAACTGGAAGATCCGGTCGTCGTACCACAGATCTTCCTCGCCCACGGTCACCACGTACTGGAGGCTGGGCAGGTTGAACTGCATTCGCTCAAACAGCTCCAGATTGTCCAGCCCGTCGAACTCCTCCACGACGATCACCACCGACGCTTCGGAGTTCCTGAGCATGAACTGGAGCTCGTGCGACGAGTAGGCAGGGTTCAGCGGTACGATGCTGGCCCCGAGCTGGGCCGCGGCCAGAGCCGACACCACGAACTCCGGCCCGTTCGGAAGGTCGATCGCGATACGGTCTCCGGGGCCGACCCCGAGATTGTGCAAGGCCGCCCCCAGCGCCCGCGCCTGAAGCCGCGTCCGCTCGTAGGAGAGCGTGTCCTTGCCGTGCTTCACGAGCGGCCAATCGGGCTCCTCGGCGGCGTAGCGATCGAGGAGATCCCTGACCGACAGGCCTGCGAAACGGGCTTGGTCCCCGATAGCTCCCCTCCTAGCGGAAAAAACCTCCAAGCTGTTAATCTGCCGAGAAATCCGGACCTCGTCAAACCCCCGCTCAACGGCTCGAAAACAGCGCCGCTGCCACCCGCTCCGCCGGTATCTGCCAGGCCCAACCGCCGTTCGGCGCGACCGCCGCGGCGCCGATCTCCTTTAGTAATGTGTAGCCCACACCGGTGCCCGAGCGGCGCGCCTCCAGCTCCAGGGCTTCTGCGAACCGCTGCCGCGTCACGTCCTCGTCCGGTTCCACCGGCAGGCGCGCCGCCTCGAGGGCCTCCCGCACCTGCTCGGCGGTGCCCGGCTCTGTCACCCCGAGCTCAGCCCCCACCGTTGCCTGTGCCACCATCCCCACCGCCAGCGCCTCCCCAGCCAGCCAGCCGTAGCCCATGACCGTCTCCAGAGCCCGCCCGATCGTCCCCCCGAAATCGAGAAGCCCACCGTGGCCCGGCTCCACCCCCGCGCGCCCCAGGGCCTCGGCGCGCAGCTCCAGACCGCGCCGGACCAGGCGTTGAAGCACGTCGGCGTCCTGGCCGAACGCCGCGTCCACGCTGGCCGCGATGTCCGCGAAGTAGTCGCGGTCCAGCGCCAGAGCGTGTCGAAAAGCCTCAGCCAGACCGGCGGCCACCTGGGTCGCCGGCAACGTCGAGAGCAGCGAGGGATCGATCAGGACTCGGCGAGGAACGCATGTCGTCGTCACCAGGTTCTTGCCGGCCGTCGTGTCGAGCGCCGTGACGCCGCCGACGGCGCTTCCCAACATCGCGGTCAGCGTCGTCGGGATCTGGACGACGGGAAGACCGTCCAGGTAGGTGGCCGCGACGAACCCGGCCAACACCATCGTGACTCCGCCGCCGAGGCCGACGACGGCGGCGCCGCCGCCGATGCCCGCCCGAAAGAGTTGGTCGGTAAGATCCGCCCAGACCTCGCGCGTCTTGTTCCACTCGCCGGCCGCGAACGGGAAGAGGGTTGAGGTGAGACCGGCCGCGGTGAGGGTGGCGCGCAAGCGGTCGCCGTAGAGCCGAGCGACCTGGGAGTCGGCGATCACCGCGTAGAAATCTGCGGGACAGGCCTCGGAGATGACGGGGCCGGCCGAGTCGATAAGCCCAGTACGGACACGGACATCCGGGTAAACAGATGTCGCGCCGGAAGGCGTGATCGTCAGACGAAGGTCGAGGTCACCCCTGCTGCTCATCTCTCACTCGCGCTCACCAAAAAGGGGGGGCGACCCTGCACGAACATCATGGGTGGACCGCAACCTAAGGTCGAGGTCGAGCGTAATCAACGCATCCCGATCGACTCGCCCCGGGTTCCCCGCCGATGACGACGGCGGCGATGAGGAGAAAAGGGGTGACAAAAGTCTTTCCTTTTTTTTAATTTGTTCCTATCTTGATCCGGGTTGCGGTTGTGTGTGTGGTCGGGCGGACGTGCACAAAAAAATTTCGGATTCGATGCGCGGCCAAGCTCGAATGAACTCCCACAGGAGGGGGTCCAATAGGAAGCTCCGGAGCGCGATTAGCTCCCAGCTCAGAAAAACACCGTCGCGCTAGCAAACTTCGTATCGGATTCGCC
>CAYGAJ010000153.1:0-6234 GCA_964347815.1 uncultured Gemmatimonadota bacterium
GCTGCGACTTCGAGGTCCCCACCGCGATCCCCAGTTGTGCTCCGATCTCCTCGTGGGTGTACCCCTCCACGTCGTGCAACCAGAGCACCGATCGATATCCGTCGGGTAATTTGTCTAACGCCCGCTGCACTGTGACCCGATCCGCCGCCCGCGTTGCCGGCCAGCGATCCGGGTTCCCCAAGGTCGATTTACCGTCGAAACCCTGCTCCAGGTTCCGCCGTCGCGATGCCTGTCTGAGCCGGGTCAGAGCCGTGTTCACCGCGATCCGGTGCACCCAGGTCCCAAACGCCGACTCACCCCGGAAATCGCGGATCTTCTGGAACGCGCTGGTCCACGCATCCTGGGCCAGATCCGCCGCCAGATCGTCGTCGCCGGCCAGACGGCGCACGACGGTATACACCCGCGACGCATGCCGCTCGTACAGCTGCCGCATGGCCTCGAGTTCACCCGAGCGGGCTCGGCGGATTAGCATGGCCTCGGTCAAGTCGACCAAACCGTGTTTCCCTCCGTCTCCCGTCAATTTAGACGGGCGGTGCCGCCGTGTCGTTGCCCGGCGAACGGCGGCTCCAGATCCCCATCAGACCGGGCCGTAGCGCCCGGGCCGCCGGCACCAGCAGCAGGGCGGCAACGACGCCGGCCAAAGCGTCGATCCCATAATGGAAGCGCCCGTAGACCGTACCAATTGTAAGGCCGACCACCAAAGGCAAGGCCACCAGCGCCACCACTCGATCGTGACGCCACGTCACCAGCACGATGGTGATCGCCACCGCCACATGCGAGCTGGGAAACGCCGCGCCCTTGCTGCCGCCGTCCGTCAGCACCCAATGGACCAGGCGATAGAACGGCCCGGCCGCCAGCTCGCCCCCGATCTCCGGGAATTGGTAGAACGGTCCCGCCACCGGGAAAACGATGAACACCAGATAGCAGGCGAAGAAGACCACCAGCTCCACGTAAACCAGCTCTCGGAACCCACGCAACCGCCCGCGCAGGTAGAGGGCGGCGGCCGCCAGGGGCAGGAGCACCCAGTAGAGGCCGTAGAAAAAGTGGAGCAGCTCGCTCAGCCAGAGGCTGGGCAGCCGCTGGCTGAAGGTCACCGCCAGCTGTTCACCGAACAGCGCCTCCTCGAGCCGCAGCACGAACACGTCGTGGTACCCGTTGCTGAACAGCAGGGCGAGATAACGCAGCTCCCAGTAGAGGAAGGTCACGAACAGAGCGGGATAAGCGTCGCGGAAGAAGCCGGCCACGGAGGGTCCGGAGAGCGGACGGCCCGACCAGAGGAGCGCGACGGCGATGATGGCGACGTGGGCGAGGGTGAGCCCGAGCCACAAAGGCACGGAGAGCCGCCAGCCGAAGGCGAGGATGAGGGCACCGCTGAAGGCGACGTAGAGCAGGAAGACGGTGTCGGACGGTTGGGCGCCCGCGAGACCTCGGCGCGCCCAGCTCACAACCAACCCTGCTCTCGGTACCAGGCCGCCGTCTCCTGGATGCCGCGCTGGCTGTCGTATTGCGGCGACCAGGGCAGCTCGGCCATCGCCCGCTCGACGCGGCAGGTCCAGGCCCGTTCCAACATGTCACGCGCCCGTCGGCGATCGATCTCACCGGCCCGGCGTCCGGCACCAGCCAGCTGGGCGGCGACCGCGGCGGCGGTCAAAAGCGGAGACGGAACACGCAACGGAATCACGCGGCGCCCCACCGCTTGGGCGATGCCGCCCGCAAGGTCTCCCCAGCTCAACACCTCGGGGTGGGCGATGAAGTAAGTGTGTCCCACGCCCCGAGACGTCTGTGCGGCGTCGACCAGCGCCCGAGCCACGTCGCGCGCGTGTACGATCTGCAGCAGCCGCCGGCGCAGCCCCGGAACGACGACTACGCCGCGCGCCGCCATTTGAAAGAAGGTCAGGGTGTCTTCGTCGCGGGGTCCGTATATCGCCCCGGGTCGCAGCACCACCGTCTGCAGCCGATCCGCCTGCTTCCGTACCTCGTGCTCGGCCGCCAGCTTGCTGCGCCCGTAGTCGCTGTTGGGCTGGGGTGGGTCCTCCTCGGTCCGCGGGCGTTCGAGGCTCCCGGGCCCCGCGGCGGCCTGGCTGCTGCAGAGGACGAAGCGCGGCGGATCCGCAAACTGAAGACATGCGTCAAGCAACGCCGCCGTCCCGGCGTGGTTGGCGGCGAACAGCGTCTCTCGCGCCCCACGCGTGAGACCCGCGCAGTGGATCACGGCGTCGACCCCCTGAACGGCCGCGGCGAGGTTTGGCCCGGTCAGGTCGGCCTCGACCAGCTCGATCGGCTTACCCTCCAGCCAGCGCCTGTTGCTGTGGGCGCGGACGGTGCAGCGAACCGTATAGCCTGCTTCGAGCGCGACGTCGACGACGTGACTGCCGACGAACCCGGTGGCGCCGGTGACCAGCAGCCGACCCATCTCAGGGGGCATGACGAGAGGACCGCGTCGAGGGTGTCCGGCCTGCCGGGGAGCTTACGAGCATCAGGCGCTGAGCGAGCGCTCGAAGAGCCGATAGGTCTTGTAGCGCGAGAACCCCATCTTTTCCAGCGCGCTCCACATATTCGTGTTGTCCTCGAGGATCCAGGAGCTTTCCGCCACCGTGTGACCCTTGCTCACGCCACGCTTGAAGATCTCGACGTAAAAGAACGATGCGAGACCGGTGCGACGATACTGCGGCCGGAGTCCGAGCGTGATCACGCGGATGCCGTTGATGCGCCGCATGTGCCAGAGGAGTTTGAGAAGGCCGAAAGGAAAGAGCCGGCCGTTGGCGTGGCGAATCGCCTGGTTCACGTCGGGCAGGGCGAGCGCGAAGCCCGCGGGCTCGCCGTCGATCTCGCCGATGAGCGCCAGGTCGGGATCGACCACGGGCTTGAGCTGCTTGGCCATGTGGGCGACCTCGGCGTCGGTCATCGGTACGAAGCCCCAGTTCCTCTCCCAGGCCGAGTTGTAGATATCGAGGACGAGGGCAACCTCGTCATCGAACCTCTTCATGTCGATGGAGCGGACGCGAATCTCGGCACCGGACCGCTGGATCAGCCGCTGCAACCGTTCGAAGCGGCGGTGCTCGAACGCCGCTTTGCGCACCTGATAGGCGAGCAGGTCCTTCACCTTGGTGAGGCCCCACGTGGTCAGCAGCTTTTCGTAATAAGGCGGGTTGTAGGGCATCATCACGTAGGGTGGGTCGTCGAAGTTCTCGACGAGCAGCCCGCAGTCCTCGTTGGTCGAGAAGTTGGCAGGACCGCGAAGACGGTCGAGGTCGCGGGCCCGAACCCACTCCGCCGCGGCATCGAGCAACGTCCCCGCCACCTCGGAGTCGTCGAGCGACTCGAAGAGCCCGAAGAAGCCGACCCTGTCATTATGAAAGCGGTTGTGTTGCCCGTTCTCGATGGCCGCGATCCGGCCCACCGGCTGACCGTTGCGATAGGCCAGGAACAGCTCGACGGCGCCGTGCTCGAAGAAAGGGTTTTGGGGGTCGATGCGCTTGCGCTCTTCCGCCAGCAGCGGTGGCACCCAGGCGGGATAGCGCCCCGGGTAGACCTGCCAGGGGAACCGGATGAACGCTTTCCGCTCACCCCGTGTCGTGACGGGTCGGACTTCTAAGCTCACGGGCTCGCGTGGGGTCGGAGCGTGGTGGAAACGGCGGCCGCCTAGATCACGCCCAGCGCCTTGCCCACCTTCCCGAAGGTGTCCAACACGTATTCGAGCTGATCGTCGGTGTGCGTGGCGATGTAGCTGGTGCGCAGGCGGCAGCTGTTCTCGGGTACCGCCGGCGGCATCACCGGGTTGGTGAACACGCCGGCATCAAAGACCGCTTTCCAGAAGGCGAACGTCTTCTCCATCGGACCCACCATGATCGGGATGATCGGGGTCTGGGTCGGACCGATCTCGAACCCGAGACTGCGAAAGCCTTCCATCATCCGGTAGGTGATCTGCCAGAGGCGCTCGCGCCGCTCCGGCTCTTTCTGGATGATATCCAGCGCTGCCAGCACGGCCGCGACCGAAGCCGGTGGCATGCTGGCGCTGAACATGAGGCTGCGCGCGTGATGCCGCAGATAGTGGATCACCGGCTCGGGACCCGCGACGAAGCCCCCGATCGAGGCGAACGACTTGCTGAACGTCCCGATCGTCAGCGGGACACGATCTCCCAGCCCGTGGTACTCGGCGGTCCCCGCGCCCGTCGGCCCGAGATATCCGATGGCGTGGGCGTCATCGAGCACCAGCACCGCGTCGAACTCCTCACAAAGCTTCAGCAGCCCCGGCGCATCGGCGATATCGCCCTCCATGCTGAACACGCCGTCCACCACGACCATGCGTCCCACTTCTTCCAGCCCGGAGGCACGCTCTGACTCGAGCTGGCGCCTCAGACCCTCCAGATCACCATGCTTGAACCGCGCCACCTCCCCGTACGACAGCCGGCTGCCGTCGACGATGCTGGCGTGGTCCAGTTTGTCCAGGTAAACCTTGTCGTTGCGACCCACCAGCGTCCCGATAACGCCGAGGTTCGTCTGATAGCCCGTACTGAACACCAGCGCCGCTTCGGTGCCGATGAACTCCGCCAGCCGCGACTCCAACCGCTCATGCAGGTCCGTGTTGCCATTCAAGAACCGACTTCCCGTGCAGCCGCTGCCATATTTCTTGAGCGCGGCCTGTGCCGCCTCGATCACGCAGGGGTGGTGGGTGAGCCCCATATAGTTGTTCGAGCCGACCATGATCTTGCGCTCACCGTTGACGTAGGCCTCGGTGTCGTTACTGCGCTCGATCGGCACGAAATAGGGGTAATACCCGGCCGCCATGACCTCACGGGCGCGCGTGAAGCTGCGGCACTTGTCCAGAAGGTGCATTCACTCCCCCGGAAGGTGGTTGAGCCTACCCTCGCCTGCTACTAGATTTAACGCGACCCTGTCGGGTGAGTTAAAGCCCGATTCTACCGGTTCAGGGGCCGGTCGGCAAGGACGGCGGGAGCCGGGGAGATACCCACCCACGAGACGCCCCGGCTGGAGTCGTGAGGAATGATGGGAAGCGGTCCCGAACGTCTAAAATCTCTACGCCGCAGGGGATTCACCTTTGTCGAGATCATGACGGTCCTGGCGCTGATCGCCGTCCTGGTGGTCATCGCCGTGGGCAAGTACAACACATCGTACGAGAAGGCCCTGCGGGCCACGATGATCCACGACCTGCGAAACACGGCCACGGCGCAGGAGTTGTACTACCGCCTTTACCAGACCTACGCCAACGACATCAGCCTGGTCGACATCGAGCCCAGCCCCAGGAGCACCATCTACATCACTCAATCCACGCCGCAGGGCTGGTCCGGCTGGAACGAGATCCAGCGCTCGAATGAACGTTGTGAGATGTACGTCGGCAACGCCACGTCCTCACTGGGGTTCGCCACGACCTCGGAGAGAATCTTCTGCCAGTAGCCGTGTGCGGCTGATCGTCCTTCTCGAAACCCGACCCACCCGAAGCGCGTTAGGCACACGCGAGCAGCGACCCGCGTGATCACATCCACGAGCGAGACGACGATGCCAGACCGACCCCGCCCGGACAAGCCGTACGATCTTGTCGTGATCGGAGCCGGAGCCGCCGGCCTCGTGACTGCTTCGGGGGCCGGGCTGCTCGGCGTCCGCGTGGCGCTCATCGAGAAGGACCGCTTCGGCGGCGAGTGCCTGTGGACCGGGTGCGTGCCAAGCAAGGCCCTGATCCGCACCGCCCAGACCGCTCACGATGCACGATCCGCCGCGACTCTGGGTCTGCCGGCCACCGAGCTTTCCGTCGACTTTGCTCACGTGATGCAAAGCATGCGCGAGGTCATCGCCCGCATCCAGCCACATGACGATCCCGCGACCATCGAGCGCAAAGGCGTGGAGACGATTCAGGGGACGGCCCGCCTGCTGGCGCCCGACCGTGTCCAGGTCAACGGCGACGTTCTGCCGACGAAGCGCGTCGTCATCGCCACCGGATCGCGTCCGGCGATCCCGCCGATCGACGGCCTCGAGCAGACCGGCTACCTGACACACGAGACGATCCTCGAGCTCGACCGCCAGCCGCAGCGGCTGTTGGTCCTGGGGGCCGGCCCCATCGGTCTCGAGTTCGCCCAGATATTCCGACGTCTGGGAACCGAGGTGATCGTCGTGGAGATGGCCGATGCCATCCTGCCGCGCGAGGACCCCGAACTTTCCGAGCGGTTACGCGAGATCCTAAAGGCGGAAGGAATCCACATCATGGTCGGACATCGGGCC
>CAYGAJ010000154.1:0-6229 GCA_964347815.1 uncultured Gemmatimonadota bacterium
AAGAGCGAGATCATCGGGGCTAGATGAAACAGCAACCGGCTCGCGGCCACCGGGAGGTTCTCTTCCTTGAAGAAGTTCTTGATCCCGTCAGCGATTGGCTGAAAGAGACCCCACGGCCCGACGCGATTCGGTCCGCTGCGATCCTGTATCCAGGCAGCGACTTTCCGCTCGGCTAGCGTCATCAAAGCAACGGCCGTCAGCACCAGCGCGAAAACCAATAGAACTTTCGCCGCCGCGAAGATCAGATACGCCGTGGTCGACAGTGCACCCATATCGCGCGAACCCGCCCTCTAGCTCCCTGTCCCGGCCCCGGTCGGCGCGCCGGCTAGCGGCGCTCCGTTCAAACCGAGAGCCTCGTAGCTCAGGCCCCGGAAAGCCTCGAAATCGCCGGCCAGCGCCGCAAACGCCTCGGCAGCGCTCCGGAACGCCTTACCCGCTCCCAGCCGGCTCAAGGCGGCCGATCCTGTGAGCCACGCCGGTCGTGCCATACCCGGCGGTCTCACCGCCTGCGTAAAGCGCTGCACCCGTCCCTCGAAGTTGGTGAACGTCCCGTCCATCTCGGCGAACGTCGTCGCCGGCAGAACGATCTCCGCCAGCTCCCGCGCGCGGTCGTCCAGCCGGGTCCCGATGTGCACGAAAAGCGACGCGCCACGCCCCACGCCGTCCGGTGCATCCGTCAGCGATTCGTCGAGCACGAAGAGCGTACCGCCGTCCGAGCGCAGCGCCCCGTAGATGTCATCACGGTGCTCGAAGCCCAAAAGCTCCGCGCCTCGAGCGTTAGGGACGCGCTGTGTGCGGAGGGCCAAGTTCGGGAATCCCTTCAACACCTGCTCCGGGCCCGTGGGAACCCGGAAGAAGCCACCCTCGAAACCCACCACGTCCATCAGTCTGCGAAGCACGAAGAGGGTCTCGTTTGATGCGCCCGCGCTGACGATCGCCCGCGCCGCTCCGGGTTTCGCCTCGAGCCCTTCAACCAGAGCGTCCAGGGCGCGGGGCCACTCGACCGGCATCAGACGGCCCCCCTCGCGCACCATCGGAACCTCCAGGCGCGCACCCGTTCCCCAGCCCACCAGCGCTTTGCGGCCGTGGTCGCACATCCAGTAAGAGTTGACGTCGAGGTTCTGCCGGGGTTTGGCCCGCACGATCTGGTTCTCTTTAGTGCCGATCGAGATGTTGCAACCTTGTGAGCAACCCGGGCAGATGCTGGCGGTCTGATCGAGATCCCAGGACCGCGCCTTGAACAGGAAATCTTCATTCACCAGCGCGCCGACCGGGCAAACATCAACGATGTTCATCGAAAACGGATGCTCGAACAACTCGTCCGTCATCGTATCGATGTAGCCTTTATGGCCGCGCTGGATGACCTGCAGCACGGGATCACCGGCGACCTCGTCCATGAAGCGCACGCAACGCGTGCAGAGGATGCAGCGGTCGGCGAAGTAGACGATCTCCGGCGTCACGTTGTCGCGACCGAGGACGACCTTGGGCTCGACGTTACGCGTACGAAGCTGGCCGGTCTCGAACGCGTAATCTTGAAGCTCGCACTGGCCGGCGGCGTCGCAGATCGGGCAGTCGAGCGGGTGATTCACCAGCAGGAACTCGATCACGGCGCGGCGGGCCTTACGGGCGTCGGCGCTCGACGTGCGGACGACCATGCCGTCTTGGACCTGCTGAACGCACGACGGCAGAGGCTTCGGTGCGCCCTCGACCTCGACCAGGCACATCCGGCAGACCGCGGGCGCACTCAGACCCGGGTGGTAACAGTATCGGGGAATGACGACGCCGATACGCTCCGCCGCTTGCAGGATCGTGGTCCCGGGCGAGACCGAAAGCTCGATCCCGTCGATCGTGACCTTGAGAGTTTGGCCCTTATCGTTACCCATAATCGCGTCTAGGCGATCTCGTCACGGCTTTGGGTTGCGATCATCAACGCGCGGCCGAACACCGCTTGTCGCGGATGTGCGCCACATATTCGTGTTCGAACTTCTGTATCGAGCTTACCACCGGGACCGCCGCGCTATCGGACAGGGGGCAGATCGTCTTACCGGCCATGTTCGCGCTCACGTCGAGCAGCAGCGGCAGGTCCTCCTCCCGGCCTTCGCCGCGTTCGATCCGTCTTAAGATCTTGGCCAACCACGACGTCCCTTCGCGGCATTGCGTGCACTGTCCACACGACTCGTGCGCGTAGAACTCCACCATCCGCCGCACCGCGCGCACCATGCAGGTCGAATCGTCCATCGCGATCAAGCCACCCGACCCGAGCAGCGAGCCCGCCGCCTCGATCCCCTCGTAGCTCACCTCGCAGTCGATCTCATCCGCCGTCATGATCGGTACCGAGCTGCCACCGGGGATCAACGCGAGTAGCACGCGCCCCTCCGGCGGGCCGCCGCAGAGATCGTAGACCAGCTCCTTGAGGTTGAAGGAGAGCGAGACCTCGTAGTTGCCGGGCCGTTGCAGGTGGCCGCAGCAAGAGAACAGCTTGGTGCCGGGACTCCTCTCGGTGCCCCATTGGCGATACCACTCGGCGCCGTTCATCACGATGTGCGGCACGGCCGCCAGCGTCTCCACGTTGTTTACCGTCGTCGGCATGCCGAAGGCGCCACGCTGCGCGGGAAACGGAGGCTTGATCCGGGGCTCGGCGCGTCGTCCCTCCAGGGAGTTGAGCAGCCCCGTCTCTTCCCCGGCGATGTAGGCGCCGGCACCGAGATGGATTGTGAGATCGAGGTCGTACCCCGACCCCAGGATGTTTCGCCCGAGATACCCGCGCTCGTACGCCTCGACGACGGCTCGATTCACGACCGGGATGACGTTCACGAACTCGCCGCGGATGTAGATGTAGCAGTGCTGGGCGCCGATGGCGTAACTGGAGATGATGCAGCCCTCGATCATCTGATGTGGCGTCCAGCGCATGATCTCCCGGTCTTTGAACGTGCCGGGCTCGCTCTCATCGGCGTTGCAGGCCAAGTAGTTGGGCCGTCCGCCGTCCTTGGGCATGAAGCTCCACTTCAGGCCCGTCGGAAAGCCAGCGCCGCCTCGACCCCGGAGGCCCGAGTCTTTGACGACCTGAGTCACGTCCTCCCGGGACATCCCCAGCGCCTTCTCCAGCGCCTTGTAGCCGCCACGCTCGACCCAGCCGTCGATGGGTATGGCGCCCGCGTCGCCGAAGTGCTTCGACAGGACGCGCGCTTCTCGGGGGTGGGCGTGCGGGTAGGCCATGGTTTCAGTCGAGCTCCTTCAACAGGCTCTCGACGCTCTCTTCCTTCACGTTCTCGTAAACCTGATCGTTGATCTGAACCACGGTCGGAAAGCCGCAGGCGCCCAAGCACTCGACCTCCACGACCGTGTACCTCTCGTCCTCCGACACTTCGCCGATGCGTGTGCCCGTGGCCTCGAGGAACCTCTCCACGACGCCCTCGGCCCCGCAGAGATCGCAGCCGATGCCCACACAGACCTGGATCAAGTGTCGCCCGACGGGCCGCAGCTGGAACATCGTATAGAACGACGCGATCGAGCGTACGTAGGCCGGCGTCAGCTCCAGCAACTCGGCCACGCGCTTCAACGTTTCCGGTGAAAGCCAGCCGCGCAGCTCCTGGGCCATCGCCAGGACCGGCAGCAGAGCGGCCCGCTTGTTCGGATAGCGGCTGAGGATGTGATCGAATCGCTGCTGATGGCTGCCAGCGAAGAGCGGTGCGTCCGGTTTCTTTTCAGCCCGCTGGCACGGTTGCGCGCCGGCGACCGCGGGGTGCAGCCCGTCGCTCATCTATCGATCTCCCCGAGCACGATATCGATGCTGGCGTTGACCGCGATGATGTCGGCGATCAACTCTCCTTCAACGAGGCTCGGCAACACGGACATGTTCATGAATGAGGGGGTGCGATAGCGACAGCGGACCGGTTTAGAGCCGCCGTCCGCGACGAGGAAAAAGCCAAGCTCGCCCTTCGAGCTCTCGATCGAAGACCAGACCTCACCGGCCGGCACTTTCAATCCTTCCATGACCAGCTTGAAGTGCGCGATCATGCCGTCGATCGAATTCATTACGTCCGACTTCGGCGGCAGAATGACGCGCTCGTCCTGGACGTTGATCGGCCCGTCGGGCACCCGAGCCAGCGCCTGCTCGAGGATCCGCACCGATTGGTGCATCTCCTCCATCCGACAGAGGTAACGGTCGTAGGTGTCGCCGTACTCTCCGACCGGGACGTCGAAATCGTAGGTCTCGTATTCGAGGTACGGGTTGTCCTTGCGGACATCGTAGGCCACGCCGGAGGCCCGTAGATTCGGCCCGCAGAAGCCGAGGTTGATCGCGTCATCGGCCCCGATGGCACCCACACCCTGAGTGCGTCCGACCCAGATCGAGTTCGTGGTCAGCAGCCGTTCCACCTCGTCCAGCGTCTTCGGGAACGTCTCGACGAAGTAGCGGACGCCGTCCAGCCAACCCGGCGGCACATCCGCCATCATTCCGCCGATCCGGGTCACGCTGGTCGTGAGGCGCGCGCCAGTGTAGGCCTCGTGGAGGTTGTAGATACGTTCCCGCTCCTGGAAGGTGTAGAGGAATGGCGTGAAGGCGCCGATGTCGATCGCCGTCGTTCCCACCCAAAGCAGGTGAGAGAGGATGCGGTTGAGCTCGCTGCAGATGACCCGGATCACTTTACAGCGCGGCGTGATCTCGACGCCCATCAACCTCTCAACACTCAGCGCGTAGCCGATGTTGTACATCATCGGCGCCAGGTAGTCCATCCGGTCCGTGAGCGGGATGTTCTGATTCCACTCGCGGTATTCGCCCAGCTTCTCAAAGCCGCTATGCAGGTAGCCGATGTGGGGGATGCAGCGGATGATCGTCTCGCCGTCCAGCTCGCACACCAGCCGGAGTACGCCGTGAGTGGCCGGGTGCTGTGGCCCCAGGTTGAGCAGCATGTGCTCGGTTTCCAGACCGGGCACCGTCGTGTGCTCGCCGGGCATGGCGCGGGCGGTCACACCCGGCGTCTGCGCCACCTGACGCACCGCGAGGCCCGTCGGCGTGCCACCCCCGCCGTCACCGCCGTCGTCCGCCGCCAGTTCCAGCTCCTCCAAGCTGTACATATCCTGCAGATCGAGAGCCAGAGCCCGGCGGGTCTGCTCGGCCCGGGTGAAGCGCCCGCGCAGCGGAAAGTCCTTACGAAGCGGGTACCCTTCCGCGTAGTTCTCCGGCATCAGGATGCGCCGCAGATCCGGATGGCCGTCGAACCTGATGCCGAACATGTCGTAGGCTTCACGTTCGAGCCAGTCCGATGCACGCCACAGCTCGTACACGCTCCTGAGCCGCGGGCGGTCGAGCGGAACCGGGGCTTTGACCCGCAACGGCCGCGAGTCTTTGATCGACCACAGCTCGTAGACCACCTCGATCGGACGCCCACCGCCCCAATCGAGGGCGGTCACATCCTTCAGCAAATCGTAGCCCTGCGACTCTTTCAGGTAGCGCAGGATCTCGAAGCTGCGTTCAGGATCGACGTACGCCACAGGCACCGCGGAGGTGTCGTGCTCGACGTCGCGCACCGCCGCACCGAAGCGAGAGCGTAGCTCTCGCAGGTCGCGGCGCTCGGCCGCCGCCCCGGCCCGCTGGTCGGGTGACGTGTCGCTCTTAGGCATTCTTATCGGACGCTGCGTTCACAGGTCTCCTGATCGAGCACCGGCCGGACGCGCACGCACGGCCGTTTGCCCTACGCCGGGCCGAGCCCGCCGTGTTCACTCTTTGCGATCGCCGGGGCGAAGAATGGGCGAAGAGCTTTCCAGGCCGCTCACCCGGTTTTGCCAGGTCGAGTTGCCGAACGGTGAAGCGACCAGCTCCACTTGCTCAGACGAAAGATGGGGCTTCCCGGCACGGTCGGGCGCTTCCTCGCGCGCTCGTATGTCGGCGATCGACTCGCCTTTGATCTTCTCCCGAATCATCAAGAGCGCGTAGATAAGACCTTCCGGGCGCGGAGGACAGCCAGGCACGTAAACGTCGACCGGCACGATCGTGTCGATACCCTGGACCATCGTATAGTTGTCAAAAATGCCGCCGGTCGAGGCGCACGCCCCCATGCTGATGCACCACTTGGGCTGGGGCATCTGGTCCCAGATCCGGCGGATGACCGGGGCCATCTTGTACGAGACGCGCCCGGCCACGATCATGCAGTCCGCCTGTCGCGGGCTGTACGACATCCGCTCCATCCCGTAGCGCGCGATGTCGTACTTGGAGGCGGCGGCCGCCATC
>CAYGAJ010000155.1:0-6205 GCA_964347815.1 uncultured Gemmatimonadota bacterium
CGGCCTTGAACGCGGCGAGCTGGACTTCGATGGCGTCAATGAGTATCTGACGAAGCTCTTCTTCCCGGCTTTTGGCGGACCGTGGCATGCTTACCCCCACATGAAGATCGCCCGCGTAACTGGACTGGACGACTGAGAGTCGCAGAATTACTCAATTGTAACAGCACGCACCGGCACGGGTCAACGCGCACAAATGCCTTCGGCTTCGCGCCCGCCACTGACGCGCAACTACCATTAAGATCGAGGCACGACTCACTCACAGTGCCGTGTCAAAGCTCTTGATTGTGGCTGCCCGGTCAGCGGCCGCTGCTCGCCGAGCTACGGCCGTCTTCCTCCAAACCGCTCTCGGACTCATCCTCCGCGATCGCCTGGCGCACGGCGCGCCACAACCCCTCGGACAGCTCCTGCAGTCCCGTGCGGGCCACGCCCGACACCCGGTAGACCGCGAACGCGTCAGGCGCCTCCAGCTCGGGCGCGTCGGCGTCCTCGGCCACAAGATCGGACTTCGACAACACGATGCAGTGAGGCTTGCCGGCCAGCTCGCGGCTGTACTGCTTCAGCTCGCGACGCAGCAGATCGTACTCGGCCTGCGCATCCTCCCCCGTGATAGGGATCAGGTAGGCCAGGGTGCGCGTGCGCTCGATGTGACGAAGAAAGCGCAGTCCGAGGCCCTTTCCTTCGTGCGCCCCCTCGATGATCCCGGGGATGTCGGCGAGGACCAGGGTGCGCCCGCTCGATAGCTGCAGCACGCCCAGGTGCGGCTCGAGCGTCGTGAACGGGTAGTCGGCGATCTTGGGGCGGGCGGCGGAGAGCGCGGCCAGCAGCGTGCTCTTTCCCGCGTTGGGCTGACCGACCAAGCCGACGTCGGCGATCAACTTCAGCTCCAGCTCGATGCGCCGCGACTCGCCGGGGCTTCCCGGCTCATGCTCGCGCGGGGTCTGGTGCGTCGCCGTGGCGAAGGCCGCGTTCCCGCGACCGCCCCGCCCTCCCCGGGCCACCACACACCGATCCCCCGGACGCAGCAGCTCGCCGAGGACGGCGCCGCTGTCGGCGTCCTTCACGACCGTGCCCGGCGGCACGCGCAGGATCAGCTCCGATCCCGAGGCGCCCGTCCGGTTCTTTCCCTGCCCATGCTGGCCCCGCTCCGCCCGGTACCCCTGTTTGTAGTGGTAGTCGAGCAGGGTGGTAAGTTGCTCGTCCGCTATCAACACAACGTCACCGCCGTGGCCGCCGTCGCCGCCGTCCGGGCCGCCGCGCGGCACGTACTTCTCGCGCCGGAACGAGAGACAGCCCGATCCGCCGTCGCCACCCTTCACCTGGATGATCGCCTGATCGATCAGCATCGGCTCAGCCGCCTTCCCCGCTCCGCCCGCTCGCCCCCACCGCCGACCAGAGCTTGCGCGCCAGGCCTTGCGCGCCGGGGCCGGCGAACGCGGCCGCCCGCTCGATCGTCCGCTCCACATCTGGCGCGCTGACGCCTGCGTTCAAGGCCCCGCGCAGGTGCGAGCGAAGCTGCCGCCGGCCGCTTTCACCCTGGACCACCAGCATGGCGACGATGCACATCTCGCGAACCGCCAGGTCGAGACTGGGGCGCCCCAACACCTTTCCATAGCCTTCCTCCACCATCCAGCGATCCAGCTCGGGGTGGAAGCGGGCGATGTTCTGGCGCAGCTGCTCGTAGCTTTCGCCGTAGACCCGGGCGCACATGGTCTCACCACGCGCTCGCCAAATTCCGCGGTCGTCGTCACCCGCAGGGGGCGCCTCGACGCCGTGGGACCGCCAGCGCCGGAACGCTTCGATCGCCGCCGGAAATCCGAGAAACAGGTAGGATTGCAGCAGCGCCTCCTCGACCTCGGCATAACGCCCGGCAGCGCGCAGACGCCGAAACGCGTCGTCCATGCCCTGCGTGTCCCGGGCCGCCATCGCGGCGGAAAGATCGACGAGCGCCCAGACGTGGTCGGGAGCCGACACGGCTACGCGCCTCCTCTCAGTCGGAACGTCGCCCGCAGCTCGCCCACGATCTCACCGCGTGTGTTGGTCACCGGCGGAACGTGATCCTCGTCCAGCGCCTGAACCTCATCATCGTTGAGCAGGCCCGCCTGGACGAGGACGTCGATCACCGCCGGGCCCACCGCCCGCTTCGCGCCGTCTTCGACCTTTACCGCTGCGCCCCAGCGGCGCTCGCGATCGGCCAGACACATGACCGCCTCGGCTCCGTACTTGGCGAGGATGCGGCCGCCTGTGGCCTGCATGAGGTGAGTCGAGAGACGGCCCGCTCCCCCGACGTAGTAAGGCTTTCCGGTCATCGCTCGGGCCACCCGGCCGGCGGGAGACGCCGGATCGTCCTCGGCGGCGTCGATCAGGCGGGCGAAGGCGCCAGCCATCCCGCAGAGCGGCTGCGCGTAGGTGACGACGCCGCAGCCGTCCACGGCGATCTGCAGCCGCTCGCTCGGCGTCTCGGTCCAACGCGAGATTTCGCGGCGGATCCGAAGCTGGACCGGATGGTCGGCACCGCGGTAACCCGCCGTCTCGACGCCCGAGTGGCGCGCCCAAGCCAGCATGCCGGTGTGCTTTCCCGAGCAGTTGTTGTGGACCCGCGTCGGCGGCCGCCCCTCGCGCAGCAGCGCCTCGGCGCTCTCCGGGTGAAACGGCAGGTGCGGGCCGCACTCGAGGTCGTCCTCGCCGCAGCCGATCCGTTCCAGCAGGCGCAGCACGGTCTCGACGTGCTTCGGCTCCGCCGAGTGTGATGCACAGCAGATCGCCAGCTCCTCGTCGCTGAAGTCAAACGCCTCCGTCACCCCGTCGGCGACGAGCGGCAGCGCCTGAAGCGGCTTGGCGGCCGAGCGCAGGAAGGTGACCAGCTCGGGGTCACCCACATGGCCGACGAGCCGCCCCTGCGCATCGACCAGCGCCGCCGAGACGCGGTGCCGCGACTCTAGCGATCCGCCGCGCCGCACCTCCACGACGGCGCCTTGTTCGCTCACGTCGTTGACCTCATACCGATGGGAATGTCGAAACGAATGTCCAGTGTCCAACTCTCAACGTTCAATTTCGAAGTGCCTTCGCCTCCCCTTGGAAATTGGGAGATGGAAATTGATTATTGGACATTCTTATATGCCGTCGTCAACGATTATCTCGCGCCGCCCGCCCCCCCGCCAGACGGCGGAAAAACCGCGCGCATTCCGAGTCGGGCGCTGCATCGCGCCGTAGCCGCTCCAGGTCCTCGGGCGAATCGACATCGTACCACTCCGCGGCAAGGGCGATGCTGAGGCCGGCCGCGCGAGCGCGTTCCAGGCTGGCCGCCAGAACCTGATCCGTCGACCAGGGGATGTTCCGCAGCACGGCCTCCGCCGCCGGCCAGTGGTCCCGTCGAATCGCGATCGCGTAGTACCCGCCGTCACGGCTCGGACCCCACGCCACATCGGCCGTGTCGGCGGCGCTCAGCAGTTCGCTCAGCAGCTGAGGCGCCAAGGTCGGGTGGTCGCTGCCGACGATCAGCGCACGCGTGGCGCCCCGTTCGAACGCCGTCGAAAAGGCGTGGCTCAAGCGTGCCCCCAGGTCATCTCCCTCTTGCGACCGCACCGTGAGTCCCGGGTGAAGGCGGCGATACTCCTCGTCGGCCCCACCGGCCACGTGCAGCTCGACCGGCCCGTGTGTCGCCCGCCGCGCGGCGGCCAACGTATCGGCCAGGGCCGCGAGGTGGAAGTCGGCGGCCTGCTTGGGAGTGAGATGAGGGATGAGGCGCGTCTTGACGGCGCCGGGCTGGGCCGCCTTGGCGAATACGATGATGCACTCCTCTTCGGGCATCAGCGGCCGAGCAGGGTCAGCAGGTTCCCGATGGCGATCCGCGCCCCGAGGATGAAAAAGACGACCGCGAACAGCTTCCGGAGCGCGTGGGTCGGCATGCGAAGCTGGGCCCGCGTGCCCAGTGGCACCGCCGAGAGCGCGCCCACCGCCATACCTAGGGCGGCGGGAAAATGGAAGTAGTTGAAGGCCCCCAGCTCACTGGCGTCGCCCGCCAGGCCGCTCAGCGCGTACGCCACCACACCGGTGGCCGCCGTGAAGGTGATGATCGCCAGCGAGGTAGCCGACACCTTTCGGATCGGGAGGTTGAGCCAGTAGATCAGCACAGGGATCGCCACCAAACCGCCGCCCACACCCAACAGCGCCGAGAAGAACCCGACGGCGCCGCCACCCGCCAGAGCCCGGCCCATCCGCACGTTCGGCTCCTCCGCCGAACGATCCGGCGCCTCGGTCTTCCGCCCAAAGGCGAGTCGTGTCCCCACGGTGATCAGGAAGACACCGAACACCAGCTTCAACAGCTCGCCGGGAACGGCCAACGCGACCCGGGCGCCCAAGACGGCGCCAAGGATGCTGGCGAGGCCCATGCGCCAGACGGCCCTCCAGTCGACCAGACCCTCGCGGTGGTAGAGCAAGGCGCCGCGCAGGCTCACGGGTACGATCACCAGCAAGCTGGTTGCGTGGGCGACGACGGCCTGATCCGAGCTGGGGATGAGCACGCCGGCCAGCTCGGTACGCGCCAGAAAAAAATAGAGGAAGGGGACCATGACGGCCCCTCCCCCGATTCCTACCAGACCGGAGACGGCGCCGGCCAGCAGCCCAACCGCGAAGACGGCCAGCCAGCCGGCGAGCGCCATCCCGGCTACCTATTGTGGCCGAACCGGCGTCAGCTCGTCACCACCTCGGATCTCGGCCAGGGCGAACAGCTGCTTCTGATTGATCGCCTCCCGCAGTAGCTCGGCCGCGGTATCGAGCTGCCGATCGAGCACCAGCCGACGGCGCAGCGCCACCGCCTCGTCGAAGGCCACGGTCGCGAGCTGAACCCCAAGCTCGCGCTCGATCAGCCGGCGCGCACCTTTCCACAGCGACCGATCGATGGCCACGTCCCGATCCTGCAGCCACGTATAGAGGGCGTCCGTCATCTCCGGGGTGACGGCGAAGTCGGGCCGGAAGTCCGGGTGCTTGTCGACGTACGAGACGGCGTAGCGGAAGACCGCATCGCTGTAGGCCGCCAGCTGGTCGCCGAGCGCCTTGCCGAACTCGCGCTCGATGGACGTCAGGGTATCGGAACGCACCACCAGGTCCGGCGTGATGCCGCCGCCGCCGTAGACTTTGCGGCCGCCGTCGGTGAAGAAGACCTCGGCCGTGTCGGTCAGCAGCGCCTCCTCCTCGCTCTCCGGCATCGCCAAGGCCAAAACGTGCCCCGGCTCGGCTTCGCGGTGAATCGAGCGGCCGTTCGGCGTGTACCACTTGGCCGTGGTCAGCTTCAGGTAGTTACCGCCCGGCAGCGGATAGAGCGTCTGGACCGAGCCCTTTCCAAAGGTCGGCAGCCCGACCACCAGAGCCCGGTCGTGATCCTGCAGCGCGCCGGCTACGATCTCCGAGGCGCTAGCCGAGAACCGGTCGACCAGCACGATCACCGGCAGATCCGGGTCGACCGGCTGGCGCTCGGCGAAGTACGTGTCGTTCTGGTCCGCGATGCGCGAACGCGTCTCGACCACCTCGCTGCCGCTGTTCAGGAAAAGGTCCGACACCGCCACGCCCTCTTCCAGCAGGCCACCGGGGTTGCCACGCAGGTCAAGGATCAGGCTCTTCATCCCCTGGCGGTTCAAATCAGCGACCGAGCTGCGGATGTCGTCAGCCGACTTGGCGCTGAACTGTTGCAGTCGGATGTAGCCGATCCCCGTGTCGTACATGAACGCCGTCGTGTAGACGACGTGAATGTCGTCACGGACGATGCGGACCGGGATCGGTTCGGGCACCCCGATGCGCGAAATCTTCAGATCGACGGGAGAGCCCTTCGGGCCACGAAGCACTCGCACCGCGTCGTCCGGTTTCCAGCCGCGCATCGACTTGCCGTCCACTTCGATCAGCCGGTCGCCCGGACGGAGACCCACACGCTCCGCCGGGGTGCTGGGCAGCGTCTGGACCACCGTGATCCAGTTGTCCTTCTGATCGATGCGGATGCCGAGGCCGCCGTAGTTACCTGTGGTCGTCAGGCGAAGGTCGGAATAGTCTTCCGGCCGCAGCAGCGTGGAATGTGGATCTCCCAGCTTCTCGAGCAGGCCGTCGATCGCCAGATCGTACAGCTCGGCCGGGTCGATCTCCTCCACATAGCGATCGGAGACTGTCCGCAGGATGTCCTGAAACACCCGGCTCTTCAGATAGACGTTCTCCTGACCGC
>CAYGAJ010000156.1:0-6145 GCA_964347815.1 uncultured Gemmatimonadota bacterium
TTCACATCGAAGCGGCTGATGTTGCCGAACTGCGACTCGCCGTAGCGGATCTGCGGGCTGTCGGGTGACACGGCGTGATCGTAGCCGTCGCCGCCGAACACGCGGTACCAATCGTAGTCGGTGATCCCCACCTCCTCGCGCGTGCGGCTGGGGCCACACCAGGTGCCGTTGTCCTGGGTACCGCCGCAGACGTGATAAGGGATCTTGGTGGTGTCGACATCGACCTCGTAGAACTGGCTGGCCGGGATGATCTGGTGCGCCCAGGTATCGCCGCCGTCGAACGAGATGTAAACACCGCCGTCGTTGCCGAGAACGATGTGCTCGGAGTCGTCGGGGTTGACCCACATGGCGTGATGATCCACGTGGACGCGCTCCAGCCGCCGCTGCTCGATCGTCGCGCCGCCGTCCTTCGAGTGGCCGAGCAGCGTGGAGGCGAGCCAGAGCTGCTTGTCATCGTTGGGATCGAGCCAGACCTCGTTGTAGTAGTAGTCGGGGATCGCCGACAGATCGTTCATCCGCCTCCAGCTCGAGCCGCCGTCCTCGCTGCGGAAGAGGCCGCCGTGCGGGCTCACGCCCGGCTCGGTGGCGCCGTGCGCCGCCTGGATGACGGCGTACACGATGCGCGGGTTCTTCGGGTAGATGGCGAGCCCGATGCGGCCGAGGTTGCGAGTGGGAAGCCCGTTGTTGAGGGCGGGATCGGTGAGCCGCGTCCAGTTTCGACCGCCGTTCGTCGTCTTGTAGATGCCGCTCCCCGCGCCGGCGCCCTCCATGTGGCCGCCGCCCCAGCGCAGCCGGTGCCAGGCGGCGGCGTAGAGCACCTGCGGGTTCGACGGGTCCATCTTCAGGTCGACAAAGCCGGTCGTGTCGTCGACGAACAGGATGCGCTCCCAGTTCTCGCCGCCGTCCGTCGTCTTGTAGATCCCACGCTCCGGGTTGGGCCCCCAGAGGTGGCCGAGCGCCGCGATGTAGACCGTGCCGCTGTCGGTCGGGTGGATGGCGATGCGGCCGATCTCGCGGGTCTCCTTCAGGCCGACGTGCTTCCAGCTGCCGCCGCCATCCGTCGACTTGTAGATGCCGTCCCCCCACGCGTTCGAGCGGAGCGAGTTCCGCTCGCCGGTGCCCACCCAGACTTCCTTCGCGTTGTAGGGTGCCACGGCCACGTCGCCGATGGTCGAAGTGCCCTGGTCGTCGAAGATCGGCTTCCAGGTGGTGCCGGCGTTCGTCGTCTTCCAGAGACCGCCCGAGGCCAGCCCCACGTACATCGTCTTGTGGCCCGGCGCCTCGGGGACGGCGATGGCGGTGATGCGGCCCGACGGGTTCGCCGGCCCGATGAAGCGGAACTTGAACGGCTTCAACAGATCGGCGGTCAAGCTCGAACCCGTCGCGCCGGTCTCCTGTGCCTGCCCCGTACCACTGATGCCGCACAACGTGACAGCGACGAGCAAGAGTCTCCTGATCGGTTGTGAAAGGTGATGAGCGGTTAGCCGTCGGCACGTCGTCGCGGGCACAGCTCGCCTCCTTGGCTTAATTGAAACCCTGAGAAAGGGTGGGGCCGCTCTATAATGGGGCGAGCAACGCAGGTGGGCCAGTGCGAACGCGCTATCTTCTGCGATCAATCGGGGGGGACGCATCGGCGCGCACCGGGTCGGTGCGAGGGCTCAGAGTTAGCGGATTACTTCCCCCTGCGACGTCCGACTCCTCTCAGTCGCTCGAGTTGTTCCGGAAGATTGTCACGCCCGGGGACCGAGGCGAACTCGCGAGCCCATCGGCTGAGATGTGCCCAATCGATCTCCTTCTCCTTGCGGCGGACCACGCCTTGCGCGTCCTCGATGTCGCGCGGGCGCCCCGCGAAGAGCTTGTGAAGTATGAGATCCTCGGCCGTCGCGAAGGGTACCGCCACCCCTTTCAACTCCACTTCGACCGCGCGCTTGATCGCCTGCCGCTCGTAGGGAGTAGTGGAGAAGATGAAATCGACTCGGATGCGGGTGTCGGCGTGAAGGGCCGGGAGCACAAACGTCCGCCGCACGAAGTCCGGGAGGTTCTCCGGTAGCGGCTTCAGTCCCAGCTCACGGCAGAGCTGCTCGAGCGTGGGGAGTTCGTCCGGCGTGACCCCAAGCGTCACATCGATGTCTTCGGTCAGACGCGGCTGGCCGTGCAGAAGCACCGCCTGGCCGCCGATCAGCATGAACGGAATGCCGCCCTCGCGAAGGCGCGAGGCGAGGGCCGCTATGAGTCCCGTGAAGTCAGGCTCGGGGTGGGAGGCCATTAATGGCGCGCGCCACCGCCAGGTCGGACTTGAGGTCGTCCTCCCAGTCGGCACCGATATCTGGATTCACCAGTAGCGCCTCGGCCCAGAGCGCGGCGAAGCGGCGCAGCGCTTCCGGGTAATCGACGTCGCGCAGCGCCTCGCGCTGGTAGCGCCGTTCCAGCTCTTCGACGCGGGCCCAATCGCGGATCATGGCTTCAATATAGGCGAGACCCGCGGGGGCCACGAGGGCTTGGGCTTCCGCGAGTTGGGGCTCGAGCGATCTAGCCACCGAAGAAGTGGGCGTACCCGACCAGCAGCTGGAGGACCCGGTTCTTCACCGTGCCGCCGATCCCCGCGTTGATGTCCTGAAGGCCCAGGTTGTACCTGACATCCAGGGTGAGCGCTCCGCTGCCGAGACGGGTGTCGAGACCCGCGCCAAAGATTGCTCCGAAGTCGAGCGGCTCGGTGTCCGCGAAACAACCGGCCGTGGGAGCGGCTGCTCCCGACACTTGGCCCCGGTCTCGCAACCGACCTCAACGGCGAGGCTGGGTCCGAGGTACAGCCGGGGTGCGAGGGCAGCGGAACCGGCGGGAATCATCAGCGTCAGCGGCACCTGGAGTTCCAGGTAGCTCAGCTTGTAATCGATCTGGACATTCGTCACGAGCGGGTTCAATTCGGGTGGCGTCCCCTCGTGGTAGCTGATGAAGATCGCGGCGCTCTCCGCCCCCTTCGTGACAAACGAGAGCTCGGGTTGGACGGCAAACCGCTTCGAGAGGTGGTAGCCGACAAAGCCGCCTACGCTGAAGCCGGTTCGGGTGTCGAGTCCGGCCCCTGATGGGAGGTCGAGGCGCGCGAAGTCCAGGCCCAACCGGCCGCCGATCGAGAGCCGCTGCGCGTTGGCCGGACTGGCGATCGCGAGCAGGATCAACGAAGTGATAGAAATGAGCTGGAAGGACCGTGATGGCAGCATGGCATTCGCTGTGTCGGTTGGTCCGGCTGGATGGGGCTCTGACAAATTAGCGCGCCCTCCGGTAGGCCGTCCAGTTCGCCCCTGGGGCCGAACAACCGCGGTCTCTGTGGTGTTAAAGGGAGGAATCTTTCGGAGGTTAATGCCCGATTGCGGCGCGCACGGCTCGCCAGGGCTTGCCAGGAGTGGCGGCTTCCGCCACTATCGCCGCCGCTCGCGGCTGGATGGAATCTGAGGGGGAGCAGAGGATGGAGCGAAGCATGAGCCTGTTATTCGCGCTGGTCACGTTCGGCCTCGCCTGTGGCGTCGGCTGTGGGACGACGTCGGAGCCCAACGACCCGGGCGTCCCAAACGATCCGGGAGATCCGGGAAGCGTGCAGCTGGCCGTCGAGGTGGTGGCCGGCGGTCTGAGCAGCCCGGTCTATCTCACGACGCCCGCCGGCGACCCACGTCTGTTCGTGGTCGAGCAGGCCGGCCGGATCCGGATCGTCAAGGACCAGCAGCTGCTAGGCACGCCCTTTCTGGACATTTCGAGTAAAGTCGCGAGCGGGGGCGAGCGGGGCCTGTTGAGCATCGCCTTCCATCCGAACTACGCATCGAACGGCTTCTTCTACGTCAGTTACACCGACAACAACGGCGACACGGCCATCGAGCGCTACTCGGTGACGGCGGACCCGGACGTCGCCGATCCCAACTCGGCCAAGCTGATCCTGGCGGAGCCGCAGCCGGCCGGCAACCACAACGGAGGTCTCATCCTCTTCGGGCCCGACGGCAAGCTCTACATCGGGCTGGGCGACGGCGGTGGTGGGGGCGACACGTACGGGAACGGCCAGAACTTGGGCACGCGGCTGGGCGCGCTACTTCGCGTCGACGTGGATGCCGGCGATCCGTTCGCGATCCCGACGGACAACCCCTTCGTCAACGACCCGAACGCACGGGACGAGATCTGGGCGTACGGTCTTCGCAACCCGTGGCGCTTCGCCTTCGACGGCGCCGATAACGTCCTCTACGTCGCCGATGTTGGCCAGAACGATTGGGAAGAGGTGAACGCCGTATCGGCCACCGCCGGCGGCTTGAATTATGGCTGGCCGATCATGGAAGCGGCCCACTGCTTTTCTCCCCGGACCGGTTGCAATCAGACCGGCCTCGTCATGCCCGTCGTCGAGTACGATCATGGCGACGGCTGCTCGGTCACCGGCGGCTTCGTCTACCGCGGCGCGGCGATCCCCGAGGTCCGCGGCCACTACTTCTACTCCGACTGGTGCTCCGGCTTCCTGCGCAGCTTCCGCTTCGCCAACGGCTCGGCGACCGATCAAAGGACGTGGGCCGTGGGCAGCGTCGGCAACGTCCTCTCCTTCGGCGTGGACGCGGCCGGCGAGCTGTACATACTGTCCGGCAATGGAAGAGTTTACCGGCTGAAGAAGACCGGCTGAGATCCAGAAGGCTCTCATCAGGGCGCGCCGGCCTCCCTTTTATATAGAGGCCGCGCGCCCTATTCTACCCCGATTTCATGGTATACAGACGATTCAGCTCGCCGTCGGAAGCGGCGGCGCGGCCTTCTTGGGAGGGTTCCATGAGCATGTCAGCTATCGTGACCGGCGGGCTGGTCCTGCTCGCCATCGCTTCTCCGGGCAACGACAAAGAGACCCGGCTTCTCCGTAGCCCCGCCATCAGCGCCCAGCAGGTCGCCTTCGTCTACGCCAACGACATCTGGATCGTCGGGCGCGACGGTGGCACGGCCCGCCGGCTGACGACCTTCCAGGGCGCCGAGACCGAGCCCCACTTCTCGCCCGACGGCATGACGGTGGCCTTCTCGGGTGAGTACGACGGCAACATAGACGTCTACACGGTGTCCGTCGAAGGCGGTGAGCCGCGCCGGCTGACCTGGCACCCCGGTCCCGATTTCGTCCGCGGCTGGACGAACGACGGCCGGCGGGTCGTCTTCGCGTCGGGCCGCACCAGCGCGCCGATACCGTATTCCCGATTCTGGACCGTCGCGGTCGAGGGTGGAAACCCGGAGCCGATGGCGCTCCCGCGCGTGTACCAGGGCAAGTTCTCGCCGGACGGCCGGCGTTTCGTCTATCAGATGATCCAGCCGTGGGAGACCGAGTGGCGGAACTACCGGGGCGGCCAGAACAACCCGATCCGCATCATCGACCTGAGCAGCCTCGAGGTCGAGAAGCTGCCCTGGGAGGGCTCCAACGACAAGGATCCGGTCTGGTTAGGAAACAAGATCTTCTTCCTCTCCGATCGCGACTTCGCGATGAACGTCTGGTCGTACGACCTGGCCACGCGCGAGCTGCGGCAGGTCACCCGCTTCAAAGAGTTCGACGCGAAGAACCTGGAGGCGGGTGCGGGGATGTTGGTCTTCGAGGTCGGCGGCTACCTGTATACACTCGACCCGGATGTCGGCGAGCCCAGGAAGCTGACGATCACGGCGGCGGGCGACTTTCCATGGACGCGGCCGCACTGGGAGAGCGTGGGCGACCAGATCCGCATGGCCGCGCTCTCGCCCAGCGGCGTGCGGGCGGTGTTCGAGGCACGCGGCGAGATCTTCACGGTCCCCGCCGAGAAGGGCGATGTCCGCAACCTGACCCGGACGTCAGCGGCGGCCGAGCGAGCGCCAGCCTGGTCGCCCGACGGCCAGAGCATCGCTTGGTTCTCCGACGAAGGCGGTGAGTACCGGCTGCTGATCAGCGACCAGTATGGCAACAACCGCAAGACGATTGAGCTGCGCGATGCGACTTTCTATTACACGCCGACCTGGTCGCCGGACTCGAAGCACCTCGCCTTCACCGACGCCGACCGCAACCTTCGGGTCGTCGAGATCGCGTCGGGCCGAGTGAAGCTGATCGACAACGAAGGTTTCGCGCATCCGCAGCGGCTCTTCTATCCCGAGTGGTCGCCCGACTCGAAGTGGATCGCCTACA
>CAYGAJ010000157.1:0-6079 GCA_964347815.1 uncultured Gemmatimonadota bacterium
CGCCATGATCCCCTGCATCTGACCCAGGATCCGATCCCAGGCGCGCGCCGTGTGGGCTCGCGGTGACGGCGCCTCGTGGCAGACGGAGCACCGGGCTAGAAAGGCGCTGCGGCCCGGCCCCGCGCTCAGCTCGCCGGGTTGCGCCACGGGCAGCGCATACTTCTGCAAATAGGCGATCAGCGTGTCGGTGTCCTGCGCCGATGGGATCTCCGGGTTCTGGTATCCCGCCATCACCACCTCGCCCACGATGCCCGTGGTCAGCGGACCGCCCAGCCGGCCGTTCAGCTGCTGCATGCGAAGCAGGTTACGCTTCACGAGTATGGGCCATTCGGCGGCGCTGTGCATTCGCGGCGTCGGCAGCCAGTGACACTGGATACAGTAAACCTGAAGGAGGCCGGCGCCCCGAGATCCCGGCTCGGGCAGGTTTTCGGGCTTGTAGTCGTTGGGAGGCAGTCCGGGGCCGAGCGAGCTGATCATTCGCCAGCGCTGGCCGCGCTCGAGGTTGGCGGTCAGCGTTCCGCCCAGCTCGGCGAGGACGCTGTCGATCACCGTCACGTCGACGGTCTGCTCCGCGGGCGGAGGCTGGCAGCCGAGCGCGGCTGAGATGACCAGCATCACGACGGGCAGGGTCACCCAGCGGGCTCGGGGCCGACTCGACAGGTGGCGCGGTAGGCTCGAGCCAACCTTCGTTCTAATCTCGATCCCTCGTCTCTCCATTCTCTCTCCTCTTGCTTCGTTCCTGGGCTACGAAGGGGCTTGACCGCCAACTCCCACGGCTCGCGAGCTGTCTCGCAGACCGACAATCCCGGCGCTCGTGTAATCGACGATGGCGACGGTCGATGCCAAGCCGACGGCCACGGTCAAAAGGATCGCCTGCTCCGGCACCAGCAGCAGCACGAACAGGGTGACCAGCTGAAGGAACGTGACCAACTTGCCGCTGGCGCGCGGGTGAACGACGACTTTGACTCCCATGAGTCGGGCGGTGAAGAAACCGATACCAACGTGGATGTCGCGCGACACCAGAACGACGAACTCGCGCCACCCTACATACGGTCCTGTGAGGAAAGCCGCCAGAGCCACCGTGACGAACAGCTTGTCGAACAACGGGTCGATGTAAGCGCCCGTCTTGGTCTCGAGACCCATACGCCGGGCCAGCCATCCGTCGAGAGCGTCGGAGACCGCACCGATGAAGAGCACAACGCCACGCCAGGCCAGCGTATCGACGACAAAGAACGCGGCGGCGAGGGGAAGCCGAAGGGCTGAGATGCAGTTCGGCACGTTGATGACCGAATCGCGCCGCGCCGCGTTCGTTTGACCGCCATTCACCTTCGACACGATCCCCTACCCCGACAATGCGAGCCGCGCACGGCTCACCGATTCGAATGTCATCGGCACCCATCGTGATCGCTTTGGTTTGCCCCATTACTATACCGCGGCGATCCCACTCTCGCGAGGGTTCGCCCCGACCGCGCGCCCGCGCTGGGCACCCGGCCTAGAACAGCAGACCTCTCCGGCGAAACGAGCCGCGCTTACGGCGGAATCGCTGGAGCGTCGTACGAAACGAGGTCGGCTCGATCCCGAACACATCCCTCAGGGCGTTGCGCTCTCCCTGTACGATGCTCTCGTCGAGCAGCATCGCCAGTTCCTCAGAGCTGATCGGGGTCGGCAGCCGCCAATTGGAGGCGAGATCGACCGCCGGCTTCACGAGGCTGGGCGGGATGTGCAACTTGGCGCGGCGCAGACCGAATTCCTCGCAAACGATCTCGATCAACCGGTTGTAAGTCAGCTTGTGTGGCCCTCCGATCTCGAAGCTTCGCCCCCGGAGATCAGCGCGGCCCAGCGCTTGCACGAATGCTTCGGCGACGTCCTCGACGTCGACGGGCTGAAGCCGGTATCGCCCGTCACCGATGATCGGCGTCACAGGGGAGAGCCTCAGGAGCTTGAGCAGCACATCGATGAAGCCACCGCCCGGTCCCACGATCACTGAGGGCCGGAAGATGGTGAACGGCACCCCCGACCGGCTCACGACCTCCTCGGCCTCGTACTTGGTGCGTTGATAAGCGGTCCCTTCCGGCTTGGAGCCGAGCGCGCTCATGTGAAGGAAGATCTTCACGCCGGCTCGGCGGGCCTCATCGACCACGCGCAGGGTGCCGCGGGTGTGCACCTCCTCGAAGGTGAGCCTCGGAGGTCGTTCGCGAATGATTCCGACCAGATGGACGACCGCCGAGCAGTCCTCACCGAGGCCACTGAGATCGCCCTCACGGGTGATATCCCCGCGTACGAGCTCAACGCCGAGCTGCTCGAGCTTTCTCGCTGCATCGAGATCCCGAACGACGGCCCTGACTCGGTGGCCGCTCTCCACCAGTCGGCGCGCCACGTGCCCGCCCACGAAGCCCGTCCCCCCGGTCAAGAGCACGGTAAACCGGGCTTCGGCCGGCGGCTTCACGGCGCTCCTACTTTCCTCTCGGCCGACCCGCCGGATCCGCGCCGGCCGCCGGCTCCGATCCCGTGCGGCCGCGGCTGGCGAACTCGACCGCCTGGATCGCGATCTGCCGGGCGTTGTCGTAGGTGACGCGCTGCATGATTTGCGCGGGACTCAACCACTCGCACGCCTGGATCCCCTCGCGCCTCTGGGGCCGCGCCACGTCCTCTCCGGAGACCTCGACAAGGAAGTAGTCGCAGAATTTGTGGACGAGCGCACCGCCCTGCTGGAAGTACCAATCCGTGGTGCCCAGCGGCGCGGCCAACCTCAGCCGATTGAGCCCCGTCTCTTCCCTGCACTCGCGCAGCGCCGCCGCGGCCGCATCCTCGCCGGCCTCGATGTGCCCCTTGGGAAAGCCCCAGTTGCCGTAGCTGTCTCTAATCAAGAGCAGCTGGAGGCCGACGCCCTCGGCGTCGCGATAGATGACCCCTCCCGCGCTCAGCTCTATCTGGGCCAACTTGATCGTTGCAGACATCCGGGACAAGCCAAATTGGCCGGCCGTTGCCTGGTGAGGTCCTTCAGGACCTCAACGTCACCCGGCCGGCTGACGACCGTCGGGCGTCAGGTTATCTTCAGCGGAAACGGCGGCGGCCGCGGACCGGCCGCGACACTCAGGCGGCCCGCCGCCGTTCGTGGTTCGCGCGTCCATCGGTTGCCGGACGGCCGGACCATACTACTACCTCGCAGGAGCGGATTGCCAGGGACCCGCGATGAGCGTTCCACAGCGCATACTCTGGTCGCAGATACGGATCGGGCTCGTGGTCAGCCTGGTGCTCACGCTCGGTTCGCTGGCCGTCTTCTTCATCGACGAAACCCGGCGGGCGATCGACGATCGATACACGCTGTATTTCCACACCTTCACCACCCAATCCCTGCGGCCCAAGGCTCCGGTCTGGCTCGCCGGGCAACCCGTGGGTCAGGTGACCGGCATCCGCTTCGAGCCGCCGTCTCGAGGCCGCGGTGAGCTGCTTCACGTGGAGCTTAGCATCAACGCCCATGTCCAGCCGATAATCACCGAGGGCGCCGCCGCCCAAGTCATCACCTCCGGCCTGATCGGAGAGGCGGTCGTCAACATCGTCCCGGCCCGCGAGGCCGGCGCGTCGCTCCCAGACCTCAGTGATCTTCCGACCGCCGCCGAGATCGACCCGGAACAGATCATGGGCCGGTTACGGGAGCTCTCCGACTCGATCCGCCCCGTGGCCGAGCGCTGGCGTCGAGTCCTCGACACGGCGTTGGACGGACCGGGCACCGTGACGCGCTTTATTCGCCGCCCGTCCGAGACGCGCGAGCTGGTCGAGCGGTTCGACAGAATGAGCCAGACCTTCGAGCAGATGAGCAGCGTGGCCGCCGGCTTCTCGGGCGTTTTCGCCGATCCCGAAGTGCAGGCAGCTCTCGAGCGGATCTCCCCACGCCTCGAGCAGCTCGCCGTGGACATTAGAGCCGGTGGTGGCTCTGTCGCCGCGTTTACCCGGGACAGCGCCCTTGCCACTCACATCGACCGGATGGCGACAACCGTCGCGCGGATCAACGAGCGCCTGGCAAGCGGACGCGGCACACTCGGACGTCTGATGCACGACCGCGCTTTGGCGACGGAACTGACGGAAACGCGGGAGCTCCTCCGGGGGCTGAGGGCCGAGCTGCGGGCGGGCGGTGGCGACCGGTCGCGGCGCTAGCGCCCGCGCCGCCGCCGCTTACGAGCCTTCCCGAGGGCACCGGGCTCGGGCAGCGAACCGTCGATGATGAACGTGATGTCCCCTTGTCCGTCTGTGGCCCGCGACGTCACCACGATTTGATCGATCTGCCGGCCCCGGTCCGCGATTGTCACCTCGAAGTCGATCTTCCCATCCTTCGACGTCACCCGTGTCCGGACCCGGTCGCCGGGCGGCCGTTCGGCACAGGTGGCGGGATTGCGAAACAGCGTCTTGGTCGATTGACGGTCGCTTCGGGATAGCGTGCGCGAGATTTTTACCTGGCGAAGCCAATCCGGTTGATAGCTGATGACGTATCGATCACCGTGCTGATCGATACCTTTTCCCTCGCGGTTGTGCCGGGCCATTTCGGGCTCACTTCCTCCAGCTGCAAGCGCGGCAGAGTTAGCAAGATTTGACGGAAAGGGTAGACAATCTTTCGCGCGGGCCCCGGCGCGTCAAGGTGTCGGATCGGCCGACGTCGGTACCGCAAGCACGACTAGAGTCGGAAGGGCGCCGGCACGAAGCAGAGCGCGAAGATCAGCGCGGCGGCCAGAGCGAGCGCACGGCGTCCGATTCGCAGCCCCCCTTTGTCATCGAACAGCGGCGGATGTTTCACGCGACCTCTGCCGATCACGAAGACCAGGCCCGCCCAGATCCACCACCCCGCCCATAGGAAACCCAGGGGCAGCAGCGCCAGGAAGAAGAGCCACGCCAGCGGGGTCTGACGCGACCCGAGCGTCGCGTAGAGGATGTGCCCGCCGTCGAGCTGGGCGATGGGTAGCAGATTCAGCGCCGTCACGAACAGGCCGAGCCAGCCGGCAAAGGCGATCGGATGAAGGATCACGGCATGACCGGGCGCCGGCAGCCCTAAGACGAAATGTGAGATGACCGACAGGGCAGCCGACCCGCCCAGCCAGAATTGCTCGCTCCCGGCGAAGGCGATGGCGTAGGGCGTCGGCGCCGCCGCGGACTCGACGATCACCGCGCTGTGGCTGAGCCCCCACCAGAGCATCGGCAGCGAGACGACGAAGCTCGCCAACGGGCCGGCGACGGCCACATCGAGCAGGTCGCGGCGACTGAGAACGGGCGAGCGCAAACGGATGAAGGCGCCGAGGGTGCCGATGATCGAAACGTAGGGCGGAAACGGGATGAAATAGGGCGGCGTTACGCTGATGTGGCGACGGCGTGCCGCGACATAGTGACCGGCTTCGTGCACGGCGAGGACGATCACCAGTGAAAGGCCGAAGGGCAAACCCACCAGAAGATCCGCCGGGTCGAGCGCCACCGGAAGCGGCACCCAGCCGCCATCGAGTGTGGGAGCCGCCTGAAAGTGGATGGGCCAATGGCCGGCGAGCAGGCTGCCGGCCACGGTCGTGCTGAAGAGGGTGATCAGGAACAAGAGCGCGTGCAGCCACCAGCGCTCACGTCGGGGCTCCGCCTCGAACAGCAGCAGCTCCCAACCCTGAGGTCCCTGGCGGGCGCTGATGCGGGTCCCGGGCCGTTCGGTCAGCTCCCTCACGGCCTGCGAATCGGGCTCGAGCCCGGGCCGCAGCCTGCCGGTGGTCACCCGGCCGCCGGGCACCGTATCTACGCGGTAGATGGAGAAAACGGCGGCCTGGGGCTCCGGGGCTTGACCGGCTGCGGGGGCGGTGTTAGACTCGATTGACACCAGCCTTACGCCCGCGCTGCGCGCCGCGAGTTCTCACTACACATCAGAGACAACAGCATCAGGTAGCCGCAGAATCGGACGATAGAAGAGCCTAGCAACATAGCGGTGCGTCGGGCCCGGCCCTGGGCAGGCCGTGCGGCCGGTCGTCTATCCACGAGACTCCCCAGCAAGAGAACGTTTAGAACCACACCAAAAGCGAAGTAGAAAGCATGAGCACAACACCCACCTCACTCGACA
>CAYGAJ010000158.1:0-5990 GCA_964347815.1 uncultured Gemmatimonadota bacterium
TGCTGCCAGAGCAGCGGCTGACCGCCGGCGTCGGCCAAGAAGAACGACGTGCCGAGCGTCTGGTCGAACAGCAACATGATCGCCGCGCCCGCCAGGATCGGAACCGCCAGCAGCGCCAGGATCGCCGTGATAAACAGCGACCAGATGGAGAGCGGCATGCGGAACAGCGTCATGCCAGGCGCCCGCATGTTGACCACGGTCGTGATGTAGTTCACCGAGCCCAGCAGCGATGAGCCGGCGAAGAAGATGATGCTCACGATCCAGAGTTGCTGGCCCAGCGAGACCCCGCTGTAGTCCGGTACCGAACTCAGCGGCGCGTAGACCGTCCAACCCGCGCCGGCGGCGCCGCCCTCCACGAAGAAGCTGGCCACCATCAGCAAGCCCGCCGGGAAGAACGTCCAGTACGACATCATGTTGAGCCGCGGGAACGCCATGTCCGGCGCGCCGATCTTCAGCGGGATGAGGAAGTTGGCATAGACGCCCACGAGCAACGGCATGATCGCAAAAAAGATCATGAAGGTGCCGTGCATCGTAACCAGCGAGTTATAGAACTCGGGCAACAGGATGCCGCTCGGTGCCATCGTCTCCGGCAACACACCGCCGCCCGGCATCGGGCTCCCGGGGAAACCCAGCTGCCAGCGGATCATCATCGCCAGCAGGCCGCCCACCGCCAGGAAGAACAGGCAGGTGAACAGGAACTGGATGCCGATGATCTTATGGTCGGTGGAGAAGATGTACTTCCGGATGAAGCTCATCTCCTCGTGGTGGGCGTGAGCCATCGGGCCTGCCGCTGCTTCTACCCTTGCCATAGTTCTCCTTTAGCCGCCGTCAAAGCTCGCCTGCGCCGCTCGATCAGCTCTGCTCCGCCAACCAGCGGCCGTACTCGTCCTCTGCGTGGACGATTACGCGGGCCTTCATCCGGTAATGCCCCAGACCACAGAGCTCGGCACAGGCCAGCTCGAACTCGCCCGTCTGGGTCGCCTCGAACCAGAGGCGATTGTTCATCCCTGGGACCGCGTCTTGCTTGATCCGGAACACCGGCACGAAGAACGAGTGGATGACGTCGATCGCCGACAGCCTGACGACCACGGGCTGGTTCACCGGAACGTGAAGCTGGTTCCGCAGCGTGAAGTCGTCATCAGAGCCGAGGACGCCGTCCGCTCCGGGATAGGTGACGTTCCACTCGAACTGCTTGGCCTCCACCATCACCTCGAGCGCGTCGGTCGGAAAGCGGTCCGGGTCCTTGATCCGCGGCCAGAACGCCTGGCTGGCGAACGCGAGCCCGAGGATGAACACCGCCGGCGTGACCGTCCAGATGATCTCGGCTCGCGTGCTCCCCTCGATGTACTCGGCCCGGCGTCCTTCCCGGCCCCGGTACTTGAAGAGGAAGTAGATCAGCGCACCCTCGACGCCGACGAAGATGAGGCCGGTAACCACGAGGATGACCCAGAAGATCGTGTCGATGTCGGCGGCGTAAGTCGATGCCGCCGGCGGCAGCCAATCCATGCTCGCGCTCCCTTTAGAGTCGCCGGGCGCCGGCTAGGCCGCCGGCTCGCTGAACGTGAAGTTCACTTGAACCTGCTCGCCCTGCCCAACGGTGACCTGCTGCGTCTGTGTGCCGTACTTCTCGTGCCACGCCTCGATCGTGTAGGTGCCGGGCGGCAGCGTCTTCAGCGAGAAGTTGCCGGCATCGCCGGTCACCGAGTGATACGGATGGTTCAGCACGCCACCGAACGCCTGCATCCAGCCGTGCACGTCGCACTCGAAGCGGATCATCACCTCGGCGGCCCGAAACTGCCGCGTCGTCTCCATGACCACCGGCTGGCTGATGTTGAAGCCGCGGTTGACCTGCGCCTTGGCGTTGATGTTGTGGAGAACGCCATCGCTGTTCTTGATCAGCAGGTCCTGGCCGACCTGGAGTCCGAAGACGCGCGGCTTGTACCAGCAGCCCGCCTGGTCGAGAACGACCGGCTGCTGGGGCGCGGGGAACGTCATGTCGCCCAAGCCCTCTTTCACGTAGACGAAGACGTTCCTGAGCGTGCCGTTCTGATTGACCACCACCTGCTCGGTCATCTTGGGTGAGGTGTACTTCTGTGCGCAGGTTGATTCCTCGCTCATGTCGACGGGGCTGGCCGCCGGCGGCGTGCCCTGGAACATCACCTGTCCCATGATCGTGCCCGCCGTGGCCGGATCGACCATGGGAGCTTGCGCAGCAGCCGCCGCTTCACCAGCCGCCTCGCCACCGCCAGCCTGGCCGCCGGTCTCGCCACCGCCGCATCCCACGGCGAACGCCGCGCTGACGATCAGCGCCAGCGCATCGGATAGATGAAAGGATGGACTTCTGAACATGTTACCTCCGTCACTGTTGTGAGGCTGCGTTCGTCTGTTCGCGCCGCTGGGCCCGCCAGACGGCCAGAACGCCCAGGGCGGCCGTCAACAGCATCGCCAAGACCGGTGACAGGAACACCGTGGTCGGCGTCGGCTCCCGCATGTAGATGCCATACCAGGAGCTGACCGCCATCTGGCTGCCCGTCTCGCCGTTGGAGCCGTCCCAGGCGAAGAACGCGATTGGAATTGCCTCTCCCGGACGGAACTGAAGAAAGCCCGCCGAGTCCGCGGTCGCAAGGCTTCGCCGGAACACCAGCCGCCACTCGCCCCGGTCCCACTCGGCCGCGGCCGCCAGCGTTTGGCCCGCCGCGGGGAGCGCCTGGGCGCTGCCGAGACCGGTGGCCCGCGCCTCTTCGCTGCTCCCGTCGCTGGCCCAGCGCCACAGGTAGACCGGCCGCCGGCTGTCCCCCATCAGGAAGTAAGGGCGCTCACGGCCGCTCGGGATCGTGGACGGGAACTGAACCGTCAACGCATCGGGGTGCAGCGTGACCCCGGTCGAGTCCTGGAGCGGGAACATCGAGAGGGCGACGCGTTGCTGCCACTCGAGCCAGGCGGGATCGGGGCTGCGCGACGGGTCGTGCCATACCAGCCGCAACGCCAGATCGTCGCCGTTGTGAACCGCTTGTACCCAGATCCCATCCACGGTGGGCGCGAACCAGCGGGGATCCTCGATGATCTGGCCGACCATGGGGATGTAGAACCGCTCGACCCCGTCCCAGAGCGAGTCACCGGGCGCCGACGGGACATCGCCCTCGACCAGCGCGGCCGCGATCACTTCCCGCACCACCGGCGGCTTCTCCGGTGAGAGGCTACGGACGTACTGCGCCACGTGCCAGAGCTGCTGCTCGGTCATGAACCCCGAGTCGAGCAGGTCCGAGAACGACGGCATGGGCGTGCCGTCCAAGCCGGTACGCAGTCGGCGGTAGATCTCCTCGACGCTGCCGCCGCCGTTGTAGTTCCAATTCTCGCTCAGGTCGGCGGCGCGGATCGGATCGTCGAGGTCGTCCTGCAGCGTTGGAGAGGACGGTCCGTTGCCCCGACCCAGGTCGCCGTGACACTTCCAGCATTCGATCTCTTCGTAGAACTTGCGGCCCTCCGCCAGACCCTCCTCGGTCAGCCGCGGCGGACCCGCGAACGCGATCGGGTCGGGCGCACCGAGTTGCTCGAAAAAACGGGAGAACCCCTTAATGTAGGCGACCAGGTCGCGGATCTCGGCATCGCTGAAGCGCGAGGACCAGCCCGGCATCGCCGTGCCAGGCATCCCGACCTTGATCACCCGAACCACATCGGCGTCGGTGGGCAGCTCGCCGCTCGGCGTCGTACGGATCTGGTAGAGCCCCAGCGTGAAGTCGCGCGGCCGCGGAAGCATGTACGCCGCCGCGGCGCCGTCGCCTTTCCCCTCGAAGCCGTGGCACTCGGCGCACCACCGGTCGTACAGCCACTGGCCACGCTCCAGATCTTGCGCGTCGAGCCGCTGCGTCCACAGCAACGGCAGCGCCGCGGCCACCGTCACGGCGGTCCAGAGCCTAATCATGACCGCCGCCCTCCCCCGACTCCTCCCAGGTGCGTGGGCTCCAGCCGGTCTGCTCGTACAGGTAGATGATGACGGCCCAGATCTCATCCTCGGTGAGGATGTCCTCCCACGCAGGCATCGCCGAGTTCCACGGCGTGCCCTCCGTGGGCAGCCCCGGGCCGCCCTTGGCGATCCTCCAGAAGACGAAGCTCTCGGTGAGCTGCGGGATGGTGCCGTTGTCGGTGAACGCCAGTGGACGCGGGTTGAAGCCGTGGGCGTAGTGGCCGTTGCCGTCCAGCAGATCGCCGTGGCACGGCAAGCAGTTCTGATAATAGACCCGGCGGCCCACCTCGTAGCTGCCTTCGACCGAACCGTCGGCGCGCAGCGGGTTCTCGAGACCGGTCAGCGTGAGCGTGCGGCCGCGGAAGCTGATCGAGGTCGGCGGCGCCGGGTGGATCGAGCGCAGCTGCACTGGCGCGGCCACACCAGGCCGAACCTGGCTGTAGGTCAACCAGCCGACGAGCAGCGGCGCCGCGATCAAGAGACCCGTGCGCAGCCAGCGCTTGTCGGCGTCGACCATCATCGCTCTGATCGGCTGCTTGAACGTCTTCCAGCGTTCTTCGTTATCGCTGACATAGATCAGTATCCCCACCAGCGCCGTGACCATAAACTGAAGCAGCACGCTGTTGGGGACCGGCGCGCTGCGGATGCCGACCAGCGGCGGAATCAGCGCGATGCCGTACTCGAACACGATGTACGCCACCACCAGCAGCAGCACCGCCTGCCAGAACGGATGACGCAAGTATTCTCTCAGCTTGCCCATTCCCCTCCGCCTCAGCGTTGCTCCGCCAAGAACTTCACGAGCGACTCGAGCTGCGCCGCCGTCATCCGCTCGCCGAAGTTCGTCGGCATCATGGCGGCCAACGCCTCGTAGCCCGGCGACACATCGGCGCCCGGGTCGAGGATCGACTCGCGGATGTAGCCGGCATCGCGCCGCGCCCCCACGTCGGTGAGCGCCGGGCCCACGGCGTTACCCTGGTCACCCAGCTGATGACAGACGAGACAGCCCAGTTCGTTCAGCAGAGCCGTGGGGTCGTCGGCCGCGGCCAACCCCGTGCCGGCCGGAGCGGCCGATGCTGCCGCCTCCGCCCCGCCTCCGCCGCCCCGCGGCAAGTCGGCGGCCGTGACCGTCACCTCACCGCCCTGCGCTTGCAGGAAGGCGACGAGCGCCCAGATCTGATCCTCCGACAGGGTACGGCGGACGTCCGGCATGATCGGGGCGTAGCCCTCCACGAGGTACGCCCCCGGATCAGTCAGCGACTGGTACAGGTATTCTTTGCAGTCCTGCTCCGCGACCCGGCCGTCGCAGCGCGAGCCGATCGGGCCCAGGTTGCCCTCCGACTTCACCAGGTTGGGCGCCCGGGTGCCGAGTCCGTGGCAAGCCGTGCATCCACCCGCGCCGTTGTAGAGGCTCTCACCGGCCGATACTAGCTGCTCGGCCGTCACCTCACCCGACAGGACCAACTCTTCCGCCACCTCCGACTCGATCTGCGGGATCATGTTCGCGACGAGCGCGTAGGCGGCCAGCGTCAGCACAACGATCACGACGATCTTCAGGTTGGTGGCGAACATGACAGCCCCCTCAGTCGCCGGCCGGCTGTGGAGCCAGGTCGCCGAGTCCGTCGGGCGCCGTCTTCGGAGCCGCGGCGAAGACCGGCTTCTCGACCAGACCGCCGATCCAAAAGACGAACGAGACGATAGCGAGGAAGATCAACACGCAGACGCTGATCACGATGCCGGCGTAACCGAGCGCCGGCGTCGCCGCCCACTGGCTGGTGTCGCGCATGACCTCCCAGATGTGCCAGTGCTGACGAATGCCGCTGCGGGCGAAGCCCATCAGACCCATCAGCCAGGTGAACGAGACGGCGAGGATGATCAGCACGTACTGCGAGCGCACGGGCATCTGGCCCCAGCGGATGGCACCCCGCGTCTCGGCGCCGCGCAGCATCAGCACGTCGAGCACGACCACTAGCATCATCGCGGCGAGCACGGAGAGCACCTGATAGACGCTGAACCCGATCCGCACGAT
>CAYGAJ010000159.1:0-5982 GCA_964347815.1 uncultured Gemmatimonadota bacterium
CGGCACCCGCGTCGGGAAATAGATGAGTTGTCGTTCGATCGCTTCCAGCATCAAGCGCCCACCGAGGAGAAAGAGCAGGGCGGCGGCCAGCACGCCCGCCAGGGCGTAGAGAACGCGCCGTCGTCTTTGCGTTAGATCGACCAGAGACATCCCTTCACCGGCGTCGGCTCGGCGATCCCCCGTCTCGTCTGACCGCCTCGCGACAAGGTACGATACGTGCGTCGGTGCCGCCCTCGGCTTTGGGCACTCCGACCCGAGTCGCCCAAAGCTTGTCGATTCTAGAGTGTGGCGGGCCGCCGCGCCAGCTAGCTAGGACTCGCGTGGCGAGTTTTACATGACAGGATCTGCTGGACATCTCGACGGCAAGGCCCTAGAGTTTTCATAGAACAACGGGTCAGGCCGCCATGCGATATTTCTGCGCCCTCGCCGTATTGTCCGTCCTTTGCAGTCCGCTGCTCGCACATGCTCAGGAGCGGACCGCACGGCAGCATATCCGGGGCGGCCTCGCGCACGCCGCCGCCGGCGACACGGCGGCGGCGCTGGTCGAGCTGCAAAAGGCCGTCGACGCCGCCCCCAAGCTGGCGGAGGCCCACTACCAGCTCGGCCGTCTGCTCGCCCGGCACGCGACCCGCATCGAAACCGAGCCGCGGGAGCGTATGCAGGCCGAAAAGGCGCTGCGGAAGGCGCTCTCGCTGGACCCCGATAATGTCGTCTACCTGGCCGAGCTGGGGATGCTGAGCCTCAAGCAGCGGCTGAGGTCGGACGGTGAGCGCCTTCTGAAGCGGGCGCTGCGAAAGGTGGAGGAGGAGGGCGTGGCCGATTCGCTGCTTCTGGCGGATATCTTCTTCAACCTTGGGTCGACCAACGATCTCAGGTACGAGCAGTTTCGAGATCGCCGCATTTTGGGGCCGCTGCAGGAGCCCGTCGCCGTCGACGTGCCGATCGAAGCCGAGCCGTACATGAGCCGGTACATCGAGGGCTTCCTCGAGCGGGCGAGCCCCATTGAAGACTCCGGCCGTGAATATTGGGAGCTGGCGGTCGACCACTATCGCACCGCCCTGCTCTTCAACCCGCGGCACTTCGAGGCGGCCCGCCGGCTACTGCTCTTCATGCTCGACGACCGGCAGTACGACGAGTACCAATCCCTCGTCCGGCGGATGCAGCAGCTCCATCCGGACCGGCCGGAGGTCGGGTTGTATCTGGGGCTGGGTCTGCACGCGGCCGGACGCGAGGAGGAAGCGGGCGCGGCCTTCGAGCAAGCTTTCGCCGCGCTACCCGATGAAAAGCGCGCCCCCTTCTTCGACGTGCAGCCCTTGCTACGGCCCCGCACGGCCGAGACGTACGAGCGCTGGAACGACTCCGAGCGCGCCGAGTTCGATACGCTCTACTGGCGGCTGTCCGATCCCCTCTACCTGACCGAGGTGAACGAGCGCCGACTCGAGCATTTCGCGCGGGCCGCCTATGTCGATCTGAGGTTCTCGGCGCCGGAGACCGGGTTGCGAGGCTGGCAAACGGACCGCGGGCTGATTTACCTGCGCTACGGGCCGCCCGATGAGGTCGCGGTGGTTCCCGCAATCGCCGCGAAGCTTCGCAGAGTCTGGTACTACGATGAAGGCTTCTCTTTCATCTTCGATCAGAACCAGTCTTACATCCACTCATGGTTCGCGGGCGAGTTCAAGTGGTTCGCTAGAGAACTAAGCCATGCGCGTCCGACCAGTTACGCCAACATCCCGTCGATCCCCATTCTCATGCCGATGCCGATGCAGCTGGCTCGCTTTCGCGGATACACGCCGCAGCAGGCGGCGGTGGAGGTGCACTGCGAGCTGCCGCTCGAGATGCTCTCCCGAGGCATGGATCTGGAGACCGGCGAGTTCAAGTCGGGCATCTTCTTGCGCAACGTGAAAGGACAGGAGATCAAGCGTCAGGTCAAAACGCAGATCCTCAAGTACACCGACGCGCCGCACACGAACGGCTACCGCAGCTGGCGCGTGCTGCTGCCGGCGGAAGGGAGGATCACCTTCGCCGTCGAGACGCGGGACGAGGTCTCCTGGCGCGCCGCCGTCGCGCGCGACACCCTCCGGTCCACGTTCTTCCCGGAGGACTCGCTCAGCCTGAGCGACATCCTGCTGGCGGACAACATCCTACCTCTGGCGAAGGAGCCGAAGCGGCGCTCCGAGTTCGACATCTGGCCCAACCCCGCCCGCGAGTACGCGCGCGACCAGCGCCTCTTCATGTACTACGAGATCTACGGGCTGGAGCCCGACGACGAGGGCTTCGGCAGCTACGACGCCTCGTTGCGGGTGACGATCAAGGCGTTGAACCGTGAGGGCACGATCTTCGGCGACACCTTGCTGGGCGGCGGCAACCCGCTCTCGATCATCGCCCGGCTCGCCGACCTCTGGGGGTTCACCGCGGTCGGCGACGACGCCGTCGAGCTACGCTTCAGCCGCGAGGTCGACCTGAAGGGGCTCGACCGGTTGACCGAGTATCACCGCCTCGACCTGCCCGAGGCGCCGCCGGGCGACTACGAGATCACCCTCAAACTCTGGGACCGCCTGGCGGAACGCCTGGTCAGCCGCACCCGCAAGTTCGTCATCCTCCGACGGAACTAAGAGTCGGTGGACGGTAGACGGTAGGCGGTAGACCGAGGACGGTTTCGCCGTCAGCTGAAACCGGGCCGGCGTAACCGCCCACACCAACCGCCTACCGTTCACCGCCTACCGCTTACCGAACCCGGGCGTGCCGGCGCGCTGGTACGGCCCTGTAGTTCGAATCGAATTGCCGCCGGCCACCGGACACGCCCGGTACCGGCCCGGTCGGCTCACCACCTCACGTCCCATCCGCTTGCCCACCGCGACCGGTGCCCCCACAATACGCCGTTTCGTCAACAGATCTTCAAGGCGGCGGCCGCGCCGTAGACCGCTGCAAGCGCAGGGACCTCGCGCCCGCGCCTCGCCGGACCGCCCGCGCGACTGCAGGGCGCACGAACAGAAACAGACGCCGTCTGCTGGAAGCCGACTGGATGGAACCGACACCTTGACGTTGCCCGGCGCATGATCACCGAGCCCCTCACCCTCGCGGCGCTGATCGCCGCGGTGACCGCCCTCGCCTTCTGGCTGGACCGGCACGTCGCTTTCCTCTCCAAGGTCGGCGCCTCGCTCATGGTCATCATCCTGGGCGCCGCCCTCTCCAACAGCGGCCTGGTCCCGGACGACTCGCCGGTGTACGCCAGCATCGAGGGGCCCGTGACGTCGCTGGCCATCGTCTATCTCCTCCTCGGCGTGCGGCTCGCCGACCTCAAGGAGGTGGGCCCGCGCATGGTCGGCCTGTTCCTGGTGGCGAGCGTCGGGACGGCGATCGGCGCGGTGGCTGGCGGCCTGCTGTTCGCCGGCAGCCTGGGTGAGGTCACCTGGAAGCTCTCCGGCGCCTTCACCGGCACCTACACCGGCGGCAGCCTGAACTTCGCCGCCGTGGGACGGGGTCTGGAGCTTCCCGCCTCGACCTTCGCCGCGGCCGCCGCCGCCGACGCCCTGACCACAGCGATCTGGCTGGGCGTCACGCTGACGGCGCCGGTGTTTCTGATGCGCGCCGACGCCAACCCCGGCGCCGGCGTCGCGGCGGCGCCGGAGGAGACGGTGACCGAGACCGCGGGCCGGCCCGAGGTGGGAACGGCCGCCCACCCTCACCCCTTCTGGGGACGGACCCCGATCTCGCTGTTCGACCTAGTCGCCCTGGCGGCGATCGGCATGGCCGTGCTGGCGCTGGCCCGGCTGGCGGCACGCGAGATCGGCCTGGTTCCCGAGATCCTCTGGCTGACCAGCGTGGCGCTCGTCCTCGGCCAGGTCCCGCGGATCCGCCGCATCCACGGGGCGCAGCAGCTGGGTAACCTGGGGCTGCACCTGTTCTTCGCCGTTATCGGCATCCGCTCGCTGGTGGCCGCCATCGCCCAGGTGGGCGGCGCGGTTTTCCTTTACACCCTCGTGGTCGTCGGCATCCATGGTATCTTCCTCTACTCGATTGGGCGTCTACTCAGGGGTTCGCTGCCCATGATGGCCGTCGTCTCGCAAGCTGCGATCGGCGGCCCCTCAACGGCGATGGCGGTGGCTGTGGCCCGGGACTGGCCGGCGCTGGCGCTCCCGGGGATCGCCGTGGGACTGCTGGGATACGCCCTGGGCAACTACGCCGGTTTCGGTATCGCTTATCTGGTTCGCGGGATGCTGGGAGGCTGAACTTGACTGAGGAATTGCAGCAGCCGGCGCTGCCGTCGGAACGTGTGGCCACACGGCCGGGTGTGGGTGGGGTGGCCGAAAAGCGGCGACGAATCTATCAGCGGCACCTGCTGATCTTTCTGGCGTTCGGTGCCGCGCTGGTCGGCGCCGACCTCTACACCTCTCCGGGAGTGCAGTGGGCGCACTTCCCGATGGTGCCTTGGTTCCTGGTATTCGCCCTGCACACGATCGGCCTCAAGTCCCGAGGCTACTCGCTGTTCGAGATGTTCATCCCACCCCGCAAGCCCAAGGTGCGCGAAGTCTACACCGTTCCCCTCGACTACGAGCTGGTCCGCACCCGCCAGCTTCGGGACGGGGTCGCGAATGCGGCGGCGGCCTTGCGGGGCTCGAACCCTGAGTTCGCCCAACAAGCGGTGGAGGCGGCGACCGAGCTGGCGGAGATCATGGAAAGGCTGGTGGCCGGCATCCGCTCGGGGGAGGGGTCAGCGAACGAGCGAGCCGCAAAGCTGGCTCCCGCGGCCCAGGAAGCGCTGGAAGCGCTCGACGGCCTTCACCAGGGGCTCATCGGCGCCGAGGTCCTCGAAGCGGAGGTCAACGGCGCCGCGCTCGATGCGGTGCGCGAGCGGGCCCGAGCCCTGCAGCAGGCTACCTCGTAATCGGCGGCGGGCCGAATCGGCGCAGTGGGGGACGGGCCGGCGGCCCATCCCCCACTCGCGTTTAAGAGCATCAGGGTCGGAGTCGCGCTACGACCCCGCCGGCCGGACGCCGCTACTTGAGCGGCGGAATGCGCAGCACCTGGCCCGGGTAGATCTTGTCCGGGTCGCTGAGCATCGGCTTGTTCGCCTCGAAGATGAGCGGGTACTTCATCGCGTCGCCGTAGTGCTTCTTGGCGAGCTTGGACAGCGTGTCGCCCCGCACCACGGTGTGGTAGACGCCCTCGGGCTCCGGCTTCACAACCTGCAGCTGGTCGTCCACCTTCTCCACGCCCTCGACATTGCCCACCGCCAGCACGACCTTTTCGCGCTCGGCCTGCGACGGCGTCTTGCCGCGAATCGTCGCCACGCCGTCGTCGTAGACGACCTTCAGGCCCTCAACCTCGAGCCCCAGCTTCATGACGTGCTGCATGAGCAGGTTGCCCTTACGCCGCTCCTGGAACTCTTCCGTCTCCGTCGGATCCTTCCCCTCGACCAGCCCGATCTTCTCGCCGGCCCCTTTCACGAAATCGATGAGACCCATCTTCTGCTCCTCCAGAGTCTAACTTGGACGGTTGCCACGGCCAGCGGCCGCCCGGATTAACGGCCTTTCAGAAACTTGCCGAGCAACCCCTTCCCCAACTTCGCCACGTCGTCGGCGATCTGCCCGTCGCTGTCCGCGTCCAGCAGCGACGCCAGGCCGCCCAACGACGCGGAACTGTCCGCCATCTTGCGCTCGCCGGCCAGCATGTTGGTCAGGGCGCCAACGTCCAGGCTCTTCTGACGCGACTCACGGCCCAACGCGCCCATGACCAGCGGCGCCAGGATCGGCAACAGCTTGGTGACGGCGCCGGCATCGAGGCCGGTCTCGCGCCCCAGCTGCTGCTGGATCGCGTCGCGCTTCGCGCCCAGCGTGTGGCGCAGGATCCCGTCGCCCGCCTTGGTGTCCGGGCTCTTGAGGAAGCCGGCCACGTTGTCCAGAACGGAGCCGTCGTGGTCGCGGGCTAGCGCGCCCGCCAGCGCCTGCGCGCCCTCGGGCCGCGAGGCGTTCCGGGCCAGGG
>CAYGAJ010000160.1:0-5948 GCA_964347815.1 uncultured Gemmatimonadota bacterium
CGCTCTTCTGGCGGCAGTACTTCCAGTACCCGACGCGCGAGATCCAGTACCCGACGGGCGGCGGTAGCGAGAAGGCTCAGGCGCTGACCTCCGACCAGCTGTCGATTACCGTCGATGCCGCCTATCGCTACCGGGTGGTTCCCGAGAAGGTCGTCGACCTGTTCCTGATCGTCGGCGACATGCGGGACGTGCAGGAGTACGTCTATACCAGCTACCGGACGGCGCTGCGCGATGCGATCGCCGAACTCAGCGGCACCCAGATTCTGTCCACGGAGAGGCTGCAGATCGCCTCGCGGGTGCAAGAGATCATGGGTGAGGAGCTTGGGCCCAAAGGGATCGAGATCGTTCGATTCTTCGTGCGAGAGATTCAGCCGCCGCCGGCCGTCCGTGAGGCGATCGAGCTCAAGCTGCAGCGCGAGCAAGAGGTGCAGGCGCAGAAGTTCCAGACCGAGATCGTGATGGAGCAGGCGGAGCAGAAGCGCCAGGAAGCGCTGGGCATCCGCGACGCCCAGACCATCATCGGGGAGAGCCTGACGTCGGCCTACCTGTCGTATTATTACATGCAGACGCTTCAGCAGGTGGGCCAGAAAGAGGGCAACGTGATCATCGCGCCCACCGAGGGCGGCAACCTGCTGTTCAACGTTCCGACCGGCGTTCGGGGGCGCGGAGGCCAGTAGCCAACCGGGCCCGGGCTTGCGATGGGGCGTCCCGCGACGAATGGTCGTGTCCGGGGCGCTCCAGGCAGCTCGGCTGTTGGCCGGGGGAGGCGACAAATGCGCAGGCGTGCGGGCGGATGCCCGTTGCCCTGGGTGGTGTTGTTGCTCGTGGCGTCGGCGTGCCACCGCGCTCCGCCTCGATTCGATGTCCCACCTGTCCTGCTGAACCGCGACGAAGTCGTCGAAGCATTGCAGCGCGTCGCCGAGGACCTCGAGGCGGAGGTTCTGCTGCTGGTACGTGTCGATGAGCTGGGCCGAGTCGATGAGGTGAGAATCGCCGTGGGCTCTGGAGATCGGCGGCTCGACTCGTGGGCGGTCTGGGCCGGGAAGCAGATGCGCTTTACACCGGCCCAGTACCAGGGACGCTCGGTGCCCTCGATCGTGCGGGTCCCTGTGAGCTTCGACGTGCCGCCGCCCGTCACGCAGCCACCGGTGCTTCTGAACGCCGACTCGGTCGCAAAGTACATGGCCGCCGAATACGCCGAGCTGCGAGGCGTGGTCCGCCTGCGCCTGCGTGTCGGCACGATCGGACAGGTGAGTGAGGTGAGAGCGATTGAGGCCCGAACCCGGGAGACGCGGGAGGCGGCCGTCGCGCTGGCGCAGCGGCTGCGATTCCGACCCGCCTTCCATGGACACGAGGCGGCTCCGTTCTGGGTGGTGGCGGTTTTCGAGTTCGCCGGGGAGGAGTCACGGGCGGCTATCGAGCCGCCGGAAGGTGAGGTGGGAGAGTCGGGAAACTTTCGCGGCGACAGCCCGTAGAACATAGAGCGGGCTGTGGGGCGCCCGGCGTTCAGAGGAGGCAGGATCATGAAGACCCGGCTCGGCAAGTCGCACTCCGGCTTAGTCGTCGCCGCCCTCATGACGACCTTTGGGTGCGGCACGCACCGCGCACCCGCCTATGACGTTCCGCCCGTCCTGGCCAATCGCGAAGAGGTCACCGCGGCGATGCATGCCGTCGGCGCGGGCCTGGAAGCTCAGGTGGTCTTGCAAATGCGCGTGGATGAGCAGGGTCGCGTGCAGGAGGTCAAGGTCATCCGCGAGTCCGGCGTCGCCGACCTCGATGACGCAGCGCTCTGGATCGGTGAGATGATGCGGTTCGAGCCCGCTCAGTACGAGGGCCACCCCGTCGCCGCTTGGGTAGAGATCCCGATCACCTTCGATGTCGTGACCCGCGTCGCCGGGGAGCCGCGGCTCCGCAACGCGTTGGCCGTGTCCGCCGAGATCGCTCGCGATTACCCGGACGTGGCAGGTGTGGCGCGCTTCCGCGTGCAGGTGGGCGCCGACGGCTGGATCACCGCGGTACGGGACCGGAATCCCAGTGATCCCGAGGTGAGAAAGATCGCCCGGGAGCTCATCGGCAAGCTGACCTTCGTTCCGGCCTACCGGGGTGGAAGGGACATCGCCGCCTGGGTCAACATCGTATTCGAGTTCGACGGCAGCGATACACGGGTCTACATCGAAGGGCAGGAGACCTGAAGCCGTGAACCGGCGCTTGGCGCCGGCGCCTCAACCGCGAACCGGCAGAAACGTCGGGACGAACTCGGCCAGGAAGTCGATCGCTCGACGCTCGGCCCAGTAGACCGGCCGCCACGGTACCCGGCCGCTCACGAAGCCGGCGTGACCGCCCCGCTGACTAAACTCGGCACTCAACCACGCCGAGCTTTCCACCTGCTTCAGCGGCAGCGATGACGCTGGATTGAAGGGATCGTCTCGCGCGCTGATCAGCAGCGTCGGGCGTCTTATGCTCTCGAGCAACCGAATCGAGCTGGATTTCTCCCAATAGTCGTCGGCGTCCCGGAACCCGTGAAGCGGAGCGGTGACCGCGTCGTCGTATTGGCGCCAGTTGCGCGCCCGGCGGACAGCGACGGCATCGACCATCTCCGGATAATCGCGAGCCTTTTGTAGCGCCTTCGCCTTCAGTGAGCGCAGGAAGTAATGGCTGTAGACCCGCCCCAGTCCCTGTGACATCTTGGCGGCGGAGGCGGCCAGGTCGAAGGGCGCCGAGATCGCCACCGCAGCCACGACCTCGTCCGGGGCGTCCGCGCCCCGTTCACCCAGCCATTTCAGCAGTACGTTGCCGCCAAGCGAGATTCCCACGGGCAAGATCGGTGCACCAGGGTCGCGCTTGCACAGCTCGCCGACGACCCAGTTCAACTCCTGCGAGTCGCCCGAATGGTAAAGGCGCGGTGTGCGGTTCGGCACGCCGCTGCAGAAGCGGAAGTTGAGCGCGACGCCTCTCCAGCCACGCCGGCTGGCGTGCGCCAGCAGGCCGCGGACGTATTGCCGCTGCGATGAACCTTCGAGACCGTGTACGACCAGCAGCTGCGGTGATTTCACCGGTCCGTCCATGAAGTCGAGATCGAGGAAGTCGCCGTCGGGTGTGGTCCAGCGGGCCCTTCGCGTCGGAACGTCCTGCTTGCGACGAAACAGCCGGCCCCAGACGGTCTGGATGTGGCGCCCGCGGGCCCACCAGGCCGGCCGGAACTCGCCGGGAGCCTGCCGCACCGACGGGCCGCTGCCGGTCTCTTGCGTCGTGGATCGCCCCTCCGCTGTGCCGTCGCTGGTCATGTGTTCCTTGAAGCTCTCGACGTATGTCGCTTCGCGACGTGACGGTGTCTCGGCCGCGTCGTGCCTGTGGGCACGAGGGCTCGGCCTCGGCATGCTGCGGCAGGGGAGGTTGGCTCGGGCAGCGACTGCCCGTCCGGGAGCCCGCTCTGTCCGGCGAACTCTGTGGCTACAATATTGCGATAGGTCGTGGAATCGGGCCAGATTGGGTGGGCTGGGAAGGCCCGGCGTCCAAGCAGGGCTGAACCGGAGAGGGGGGTAGCGGGGCTTCCGCCCGTCGACGAGAGGATAACGGAGCGAGCTCGTTTCTGGTATGGATACGAGGGTCAGGATGGGTTGGGAGACGCCCTCGCTCGAGGGTATCTACGAAGCGATAGAATCGAGCGCCGACCCGGAAAAAGTGCCGGCGCTCAAGTCATTTGCTCATGCGATGTTGGGCCGCGCGCCGTCCGAGTTCCTGCGCGGCCGGGGCCCGTCGGAGCTGGCCGAGCTGGTTCGCTCGCATTTCGATCTGCTGGAGAATACGCCTCCGGACGAGTTCGCGGTGCGCGTGCTTTCACGAAACGAATCGGGGCACGCCTGGGCCGTCGAAGTCGTGATCAGCGACCGGGCGTTCGTCGTCGACACGCTGCGCCAGCAACTGACCTCAGAAGGCTTCGAGATCCGCTTCGAGCTGCACCCGATCGTCGTGGTGCGCCGAGATGCGGAAGGCGAAATCGAGGCGATCCGCGACTGGAAGTCGGAAGGCCCGCGCTTCTCCGTCCCCTACTGCGAGTTCGAAGGTCACCTCGACCCGGCCGGTGTCAAAGCGCTCGAAGAGAAGATACGGGACTGTTTGGAAGATGTCCGTCTGGCAACGAATGATTTTCAGGCGATGCTGGCGAGGACGGACGAGGTTTGCCGGGAGTTGCAGGCCCTCGGCGCGAGTTTCCCCGATCGGATCTCGGATGCCGAGGAGATTATCGCCTTTCTGCAGTGGCTGAAGAACGAGGGTTTTGTCTACCTCGGCTATCGCTGCTACGACTTCATCGACGACGAAGATGGCCAAAGGCTGGTCGCCCTGCGGCGCGGATCGGGACTGGGGATCCTGCGGCGCGAGGAAGAGTCTTCCGCCTGGCAGCCCAAGAGGCTCGAAGATCTCTCACCGGACGTGCGCGCCCGTGCGCTGCTTGGACCGATACTGATCGTTTCGAAGGCGAACTCGGATTCGCGCGTGCATCGCCGCGCTCGCATGGACTACGTCGGAATCAAGCGGCTGAACGAACAGGGCGCGGTGATCGGCGAGCACAGATTTCTGGGGCTGTTCACCTGGAAAGCGTACTCGGAGTACTCGGGCAACGTTCCGATCCTGCGACGCAAGCTCGCCCAGGTGCTCGAGGCGGAGAACGTGCCAAAGGGGTCGCACGACTATCGGGCGATCGTGCAGCTGTTCAACGACATGCCCAAGGAGGAGCTGTTTCTGGTCAGCGTCGAGGACCTGCGCAGGCAGATCCGGGCGGTGATGGAGACGGAAGACACGGGCGAAGTGCGGGTGGTCCTGTCGCCGGACGTCCTCGGGCGCGGCGTGACGGTGATGGTGATCCTGCCGAAGCGCAACTATTCGGATGAGATCCGGGGCCGGCTTCGTGACGAGATGGCCGAGGCATTGAGCGGAAGCGTGCTCAACGACCACCTGGCGCTGGGCGAAGGCGAGACGGCCCGCATGCACTTCTATATCTCGGCCAACCCTGAGCGCCTGCGCGAAGTCGATGTCGAGTCGCTGCGGGAGCAGGCCGCGTCCATCGCCCACACGTGGAAGCAGCGGCTGCGGGGCGCGCTGGAGGATCGCCACGACATCGAAGCTGCCCACCGGCTGGAGGAGACGTACCGCGACGCCTTCTCGCCGGAATACGTCGCCACGACCGATATCGACACCGCGGTCGAGGACATCGAGCGGCTGGAGGCCTTGCAGCGAACCGGGCTCATGCAGGTGGCCCTCGAGCCCCACCGCGACGGCGACCTGACCGCCACCGAGCTGCGCCTTTTCGTCAAGCACGGAACGATGATCCTCGCCGACACCATGCCGATGCTGGAGAACCTCGGCCTGCGTGTGATCGAAGCGGGCACGCTGGATGTGGAGGTGCCGGGCACGGGCGCGGCGACGATCCATACGTTCGTCATCCAGGGGCCGGACCGCAGGCCGGTGGATATCGAGCGGGTCGGGCGTCTACTCAGCGAAACGCTGGTTGCTGTCCAACGCAACCGTGGAGACAGCGATCGCCTGAACCAGCTGGTGATCACGGCCGAGTTGAACTGGCCCGAGGTCTGCGTGCTGAGAGCTTACGCGGCCTACGCTTTCCAGATCGGGGCGGTACCGAGCCGCCGGGCCGTGCCCGATGCCTTGCTCGCCCACCCCGAAGTGGCGGCGCTCTTGGTGAAGGCGTTCTACGCGAAGTTCGATCCCACGTTCAGCGGCGAGCGGGCGATCGCGATCGGGACCGCGAGCGCGCAATTCTTCGACGCGCTACAGGCGGTGGAGAGCATCGCCGATGACCTGACGCTGCGGCGGTTCCACAACCTGATCGAGGCCACGGTCCGCACGAGTTACTTCCGCAACCGCAAGCGGGAGCTTCGCTATCCGCGCTTGACCTTCAAGTTCGACTGCCAGGCGATCGAGCAGATGATCCA
>CAYGAJ010000161.1:0-5947 GCA_964347815.1 uncultured Gemmatimonadota bacterium
GATCGTGGGCTACGCCTACGTCGCCGAGTACTTCATGGCCTGGTACTCCGGCGACCCGATCGAGTGGGAGAGCTTCCGCTGGCGTGCCCTCGGCTCCTACGCGGGCCCGACCGCCATCATGATGACATGCAACGTGCTAATCCCGTTGCTCTGCTTCTTCAGGAAGATCCGGCGGAGCATCGCGGCGATGTTCGTGATCTCGATCTTCGTGAACATCGGGATGTGGTACGAACGTTTCGTCATCATCGTCAGTTCCCTGGCGCACGAATACGAACCCGGCGCCTGGGGGTTGTACAAGCCGTCGTGGGTTGAGTTGTCGATCACGGCAGGAAGCTTCGCCTGGTTCCTCCTCTGGTTCATGCTGTTCGCCAAGGCGCTGCCGGTTATCTCGATCGTCGAAGTAAAGGAATCGATCGCCGAGGGCATTTGGAGCCCTGGTGACAAGAAGGAAGACGCGTAGCATGGCCGCTCGATACGCGGTTACCGCGACCTTCGACGACATTCACAGCCTGGTGGGTGCCGTGCGTTCGGTCCGCCAAGAGGGCTGCGACGACCTACAGGTCTCCGGGCCGATCATGGAGCACGAGCTGGAAGAGGCCCTGGGGAAACCTGCGAGTCCCGTGCGGCGCTATGCGCTGATCGGCGGCTTGACCGGCTGCATCTCGGGCTTCCTGATCACGATCTGGTCGTCGTACTACTACCCGCTGGTCGTGGGCGGAAAAGCGCTGGCCTCGGTGCCCGCCTACGTCGTCATCGCATTCGAGATGACGATTCTGTTCGCGGGGATCTCGGCTTTGATCGGCATGTTGATCCACAACCGCATGCCGGCCCGAAAGCTCCCGCCATCGCACAACCCCGACTGCACCGACGACGTCTTCTCGCTGCGCGTCGTCTGCGATACCAGCCGCTCGGCCAAGGTGGAGGACGTTCTCCGCAGCTACGGGCCGGGGGAGGTGCAGATTGAGAAATAGACCGCTCCGGCTTGCGTCGTTCACGGCGATCGCGGCGCTCGGCATCGCCGGCTGCCGCGGAACCGAGATCGAGGACGCCATCGGCAAGGTTTCCTGGTTCAGCAACATGCGAGACCAGGTGTCGGTGGAGCCCTACGAGGAAGCCCCGCGCATGCCGCCCGAGGGTACGGTGCCCGCCGGCGCCGGCGTGCCACTCATGGCGTTGCCCGACGACTACGACGCAGTCCCAAATCCGATTCCGGCGACACCGGAATCGCTGGAGCTGGGCAAAGGGCAGTACGACATTCTTTGCAGCGTCTGTCACGGCCCCGAAGGACGCGGCGGCGGCAGCATCGAGGGTCCGTACCCGCGGGGTCTGATCAACATGCTGGTGACCGACCGGGCCCGCGGCTACACCGACGGCTACCTGTTTGGCATTATCTCCGCGGGTCGCGGCCTCATGCCCAACTACCGACGACTGCCGCAGCCCGAGCGCTGGCATATCGTGAACTACATCCGCGAACTGCAGCGGGCGGCCCCAGAGCAAGGCCAATAGACCACCGACCGCCATGGCTGAACCGAAGCAGAGAGAGACCCCCAGCGACGCCGACATATTGAGCCGGGTGCCCGGCCGCATCTCCGGCCGCCTCTCGATGGCGCTCGGTGGCCTGGTCGGCCTGGGGTTGAACGGCTTCGTCATCGGGCTCGCCGTCGCACCGGGGCGCGCCTGGCAAGCCTATCTGGTCAACTTCCTGTTCTTTTCTGGGCTCGCGGCGGCCGGCGTGCTGTTCGGCGCGGTGATGCAGATCGCCAAGGGACATTGGGGCAAGGAGATGCACCGGATCGCCCAGGCCTTCGGCGCGTTCCTCCCCATCTCCTATCTGCTCTTCCTGATCCTCTACCTGGGGCACGGTCGGATCTTCCCCTGGATCGGCAACCCCGTGAACATGGACGGTCACGCGCTGCCGGCGACCTGGTTCAGCGTGGGCGGGCTCTTCGGCCGGGGCGCGATCTTCCTGGCGCTGCTCTACGGTCTTTGCTTCGCCTTCATCTATTACTCGCTGCGCCCGGACATGCCCGCCGTCGCCCCCCGGCTCAGCGGCTGGCGACGACGCCTGGCCGACTGGATCGGGCGCGACTTCGGCGGTGTGGAGAACGAGGCGGCCCGTTCGCGTCACATCCTGGCGCGGCTCTCACCTCCACTCGCGCTCGCTTATGTGATCGTGCTGAGTGGCATGGCCGTCGACCTGATCATGTCGCTTTTGCCCGGCTGGCTATCGGTGCTCTTCCCAGCCTACTTCTTCGTGGGCGCCTGGCTGTCGGCGCTCGCCGGAATGGCGCTGATGTCGACCGTGTTCCGCCGTCACCTGAAGCTCGACTTCTTTGCGTCCAACCAGTGGCACGACCTCGGCAAGCTCATCTTCGCCTTCTGTATCTTCTGGGCGTACCTCTGGTTCTCGCAGTACCTGCCGATCTGGTTCGGCAACTTGCCCAGGGAAACGCTGTTCATCGAGACCCGGACCCAGGCACCCTGGACCACGCTGTCCGCCATCTTCTTTGCCAGCGTCTTCTTGGTGCCCTTCCTGTTGCTCCTTTGGCAGAAGGTGAAGATGGTTCCGCCCTACCTGGCCGTCGTGGCGGGACTCATCCTGCTCGGTCTCTGGCTCGAGCGCTTCAATATGGTAGCCCCCTCCATCTGGCAGGGCAGCGGCGTTCCTCTGGGCTGGATCGAGCTGCTGGTAACGGCGGGCTTCCTTGGGCTTTTCGGGTTCAGTTATGCCCTCTACGCATCGACCTTCCCGCTGGTGCCGCTAAAGGATGTCCTCATCGTCGGCACGCCGCGCAAAGGGCCCTACTGATCCCAAGGCGCGGCACCATCGAAAACGGCGACCGTGCGGTCGCCTCTTTTGTTTCAGGTCGCTTTGTTCGGGCTCGTCACAGCTACGCCGGCGCCGGTCACACCGATTCGCCGGGCACCCCCCTATGCGGGGCTAAGCGCCCCGCGACGGGTCGCCGACCAGAGGCCGCGGTAGACCGCCAGCACCAGCAACGAATAGAGGTTGGCGATCGCGAGGGGAATCGCCAGGAGGTCGGGCCACAGGGGGATGTAGTAGAACGCGCCAACCAGTAGTGCGGAGTGCAGGAACAGGCCGAAGAGCCAAGCGCCACGCCGGTACTGGGTGAGGTGCCAGACATAGGCCAGCAACATCCCCGCAATCGCCTGCAGGACGATTCCCTCGACCAGCATCAGACCGGGGAGCAGGAAGAAGAGCCCGGCGAAACCGATCGGCACCGCCAGCACGGCCCAGAGGGCGAAATGGACTTCGACCAGTGGGTAAGAGCGATCTTTCAAGCCGGTTACCTTTCCTCTATCGCCTTGCTCCAGCGGCTGAACTCCACACCGGCCGCAGCTTAGTCGTGGCGTGCCCGTCCGGCAAGCCCGCTCCCCCTTGCGTTCGGCGGTCCACGGGGCGATAAACCGTACGGCGCAGCGCGGGCCGCCGGCGGACTCCGCCCCGGCCCGAGTGTCTAAGATCACTAATCAACCGGACTTACGGAGAACCGATGGCGTTAGCAACAAATCTGGGTTATCCGCGGATCGGACCCGACCGCGAGCTCAAGCGGGCGACCGAGGCCCATTGGAAGGGTCAGCTCGAAGCCACGGATCTGCTGAGCCGGGCGTCACAACTACGCCGCAACGCTTGGGAGATCCAGCGTGAAGCGGGAATCGACCTGATCCCCTGCAACGACTTCTCTTTCTACGACCACGTGCTCGATACCGCGGCTCTGGTGGGCGCCGTGCCCGCCCGCTACGGCTGGAAGGGCGGCCAGGTTGACCGGGACACCTACTTCGCCATGGCGCGCGGCGTCCAGCGGGAGGGTCTCGACGTCGGCGCGATGGAGATGACCAAGTGGTTCGATACGAACTACCACTACATCGTTCCCGAGTTCGCCACCGACCAGACTTTTTCGCTCGCGAGCCACAAGCCGTTCGATGACTTGGCCGAGGCGCAGAAAGCCGATATCACGGCCAAACCGGTGTTGCTGGGGCCTGTGAGCTTCCTGCTGCTGGGTAAGGCCCGGGGGGCCGATTTCGACCCCCTGTCCAAGCTGCTCGACCCGTTGCTGGAGCTGTATTCGGCGGTGATCGACAAGCTGGCCGGCGCGGGAGCGGAATGGATCCAGCTGGACGAGCCGGTGCTGGTGAGGGATTGCACACGCGAGCAGCTCGGGGCGATCGAGCGCGCCTACGGCCGCCTGGCCGAGCGCAAGGGAGGCGCCCGTCTCGTCCTGCAGACGTACTTCGGGCACGTCGGCGAGGCTTATCCGCTGCTGCGTGACCTCCCGGTAGATGCCCTGGGTCTCGATCTGGTGCGCGGACGCCAGAACCTGGAGCTCATCCGCAAGCACGGCGTGTCCGACGACAAGTGGCTGGTCGCCGGCGTGGTGAACGGCCGCAACGTCTGGATCACGGACCTGGGATCGGCTCTGAGCACGCTGGAGGAGCTGGCCGAGCGCGTCGGCACGGAGCGGTTAATGGTCGCGCCCTCTTGCTCGTTGCTGCACGTGCCGCTCGACGTGCGCCGCGAGCAACACCTCGATGACGAGCTGCGGTCTTGGCTCTCGTTCGCGGTTCAGAAGCTCGACGAGATCGTGACGCTGACGCGAGGCCTGAACGAGGGGCGCGAAGCGATCAAGCCGGCCCTCGCCGAAAACGCTCGGGCGCTCGCCTCGCGCCGCGACTCGACGCGCACCCACAACCCCCAGGTGCGCGCGCGGCTCGCGAAACTCGATGACGCGGCGGCGCGGCGCAAGAGCGCGTTCGACAAGCGGCAAGCGGCGCAGCGGCGTCGGCTCGGTCTGCCTGGGGCGCTCCCCACGACCTCCATCGGCTCGTACCCGCAGACCGCCGAGGTGCGGAAGGTCCGCAGCCGCTTCCGTAAAGGCGAGATCTCGGAGAAGGAGTACGAGAAGTTCCTCGAGGACGAGACCCGCAAGGTCATCGAATTGCAGGAAGAGATCGGCCTCGATGTGCTGGTCCATGGCGAGTTCGAGCGAACCGACATGGTGGAGTACTTCGCCCAGCAACTCGATGGCTACGCCTTCACCCAAAACGGCTGGGTGCAGTCTTACGGCTCGCGCTACGTGCGACCCCCCGTGCTGTACGGCGACATCCACCGGCCGCGGCCGATGACGGTCCGCTGGTTCGAGTTCGCACAGTCTTTGAGTAAGCGGCCCGTCAAAGGGATGCTGACGGGGCCTGTCACGCTGTTGCAGTGGTCTTTCGTGCGTGACGATCAGCCGCGCAGCGAAACATGCCGGCAGCTCGCCCTGGCTGTCCGCGACGAGGTGATGGACCTCGAATCGGCGGGCGCCAAGGTTATTCAGGTGGACGAACCGGCGCTGCGCGAGGGCATGCCACTGCGTCGCGGCGACTGGAAGCCGTACCTCGATTGGGCGGTGGGCGCGTTCCGCCTGGCCACCGGCGGTGTGGGGGATGCGACCCAGATCCAAACTCACATGTGCTATAGTGAGTTCAACGATATCATCGACGCCATCGCCGCGATGGATGCCGACGTGCTGCTCATCGAGAACGCACGGTCGGACGCCGAATTCCTGGAGGTCTTCAAGGAATTCGATTATCGGAACGAAATCGGTCCGGGTGTTTACGATATCCATTCACCGCGCGTACCGCCGGTCGAAGAGATGGCCGCACAACTGCAGGCCTCGCTCGGCGTTCTCGCGCAAAGCCAGGTTTGGGTGAATCCCGATTGTGGCCTCAAGACCCGCACGTACGACGAGTGCGTGCCAGCCCTGCGCAACATGGTCGAGGCCGCGCGGAAAGTCCGGGCCGGTTTGGCCGGCTGAACGAAACCGATGACACGGAGCTGGGCCGCGGTCCTGCACCGTGGCCCCGCGGCCGTTTCGGCGACCCCCGCCGATGACCAAGAACAGGAGGAGAGGAAGATGAGGGGAGCACGCTTGGTGATTGGCTC
>CAYGAJ010000162.1:0-5934 GCA_964347815.1 uncultured Gemmatimonadota bacterium
ATATGATGCGCTGGTCTCAGCTGGCGCTGTGCGCGCTGCTTCTGGGTTGTGACGGGAATTCCGCCACGGATCCTGAGTTCCTCAGAGTACCGCTGGGGTCGATCTTCAAAGTCTTTCCCGGCGACGTCGCCTCGATCCAGGGGACGGACATCGTCGTTCAGTTTGTCACCGTATCCACGGATAACCGCTGCCCTCCCGAGCTGACCTGCATCGTGCCGGGTGACGCGCAGGTAGACATTCGGGTGTCAGCTGGCGGCGAGGGCCGACGCGCTGTCGCGCTGCACACGAACACGGCAGAAGGTCCGAACTCGGAGGCAGTGGGGGATTACGTGTTGCAGCTCGTCTGGCTCGATCCGGCGAGCCTGCCGAGACGGGCGAACACCTACATGGCGACGCTTATCGTCGTCGCGGTTCGATGAAAGCCTTCTGGCTCGCGGTCGCAACGCTCGTCGTCGCCGGTTGTTCCGATAGCACCGGGCCGGTCGGCGACGAGCTCGACCTGAACGTCCGAAAGTGGGAGCGGCGGGGGCCTTCCGCGTACAGCTTCGATTACCAGGCGATCTGCTACTGCATCGATTCGGTGGTGCGGCCGGTAACGATCTCGGTAAGCGATGAAGAGATCGTCCAGGTGGTCTTCCGCGACACGCAGCAGATGGTCGCTGTTGAGGCACATGCCGGCTATCCGACGGTCGAGGACCTGTTCCAGGTCATCCGTGACGCCATCGCACGCGACGCGCACTCGATCGAGGTGCGCTACGACCCTCTGTTCGGCTATCCCACCGAGGCGTCGATCGATTACCAGGAGAACATCGCCGACGAGGAGTTCGGTTTTCGGGCGTCGGATCTGACGGCGATCGAGTAGCTGCGGGCGGCCGCGCCCCTCCTCTGGGGCGCGCGGCCGCCTGGTTTCAGCTGAAGAACCGGCGGGCGACCTCTGCCAAAACCCGGGCGCACATCACCACCGAATCGAGATCTACCCACTCCACGGCGCCGTGCGCGCCGGCGCCGGCCGGTCCGTAGTTGAGGCAGGGGATGCCCGCGGCGTCGAAGATCGCGGCGTCGGTCCAGTAGGCGACTCCGGTCTCGACCGGCGGCGCCCCGCAGACGTCGGCCGCTGCCGCGCGCAGACAGTGCGCGACCGCGGCCTCGGGGTCGCAGACGAGCGGCGTCCGGTGGAAGTAGGTGCTGACGGTGGCATCCTCTCCGGCATTCTGGATCGCTCGCTCCAGCTCGTCGGTGACCTGCTGCGGCGACTCGCCCGGCAACGTCCGCCGCTCCACGTGCAGGCGGCACTCGGGCGCGTAGGTGGAGATCCCGGTGCCGCCCTCGACCAGCGCGCAATGAAGAGACGCCGGCCCCAGCTCCGGGTGCTCGCGCGTCCGCAGCTCCTCGCGGTCGAAGCGCTCCAGCTCGGAGATGATCCGCCCCATCTTGCCGATCGCGCTCACACCCAGATCCCAGCGGCTGCCGTGGGCGGCGACGCCGCGAGCGACGAGCTCGCTCCAAACGAAGCCTTTGTGGGTGAGGATCAGCTTCCCTTCGGTGGGCTCGGTGATGATGCACCCCTGGGCGCCGGGGTGGTGGGCGACGAAGTGATCGGTGCCGATGCTGGAATGCTCTTCGTCGACGACGAGCGCGACCAGCAGACGCCCCGGCAGATCGGCGTCGACGAGGGAAGCGGCGGCGGCCATCGCCGCGGCGACGCCCCCCTTCATGTCGTAACTGCCGCGACCGTACAGGCGGCCGTTCTCGAGGCGGGGTTCGAAGGGGGCGATCTCCATGCCCGCCGCGCTCACCGTATCGATATGTCCGCAGAGCACGAGCGTCGGCCCGTCGTCGCTCCCGATCTGGGCGACGACGTTGGGCCGCCCGGGAGTGACCTCCTCGAGCACGGCGTGAACACCGCGGTCGGCGAACCAGGCCCGGGCGCGCTCCGCTAGAGCGGCTTCGCCCTGCGACTCCTCGGGGGCGAGCGTAGGGTTGACCGAGGGCGTGCGGACGAGGTCGGCCAGCAGTTCGAGGACGGTTTCGCGTGAGAGGGAGCTTGTGGGCATCGCTCGACTCCGCTACGGATTCAGGCCGCCGCCGCCAAGCTCCGGGTGGGGCCAAGCGGTCGGCGACGGTTGTACATTGACGGCGGTGACCGACGGGCAGACAATAGCGTGTGAAAAGAGTGGGAGGAAGATGATCAAGGCTCGGCCGCAAAAGCGCGGGCGCAAGGTCGCGATCATCGGCGTTCCGATGGATCTAGGCTCGAATCTGCGGGGCGTCGACATGGGACCATCGGCGATCCGCATCGCCGGGGTCGAGGAGCGTCTGAAGTCGCTGGGCTGCCGGATCGAGGATCTGGGCAACCTGGCGGTGCCACACGCCTCGGTGGCGGGTGGAGGCTCGAGCCAGATGCGGTTCGCCAAAGCGATCTGCGCCGCCTGCGAGCTATTGGCCACGAGCGTGGAGGGGGCGATCCGCAGCGGCTCGACGCCGGTCGTCCTGGGTGGCGACCATACGATCGCCATGGGCACGCTGGCGGGCCTGCAGCGGGCGGCGCGCGCACCGAAAAAGGCGCGGGGCGCGAGCCGCGCCGGAAAGGGTGGGGCTGCGTCGCGCTCGAAGAGCTGGGGTCTGCTATGGGTGGACGCTCACGCCGATTGCAACACCCCGCAGACGACGCCCAGCGGGAACGTGCACGGGATGCCGCTGGCGGCGGTGCTGGGCTTAGGCGATCCTTGTTTCACCCAGTTGGGCGGTGCGGCGCCGATGGTGGATCCGGCCCGGGCGGCGCTGGTGGGAGCGCGGGCGCTGGACGCTCGAGAGCGGAGCAACATCCGCGAGCTGGGGCTGCGCGTCTATACGATGCGCGAAATCGATGAGCGTGGCGTTCACGGCGTGATGAAGGAGGCGTTGGATATCGTCACGAAAGACACCGACGGCTTTCACGTCTCCTTCGACATCGACTGCATCGACCCGCGCCTGGCACCGGGGGTTGGAACACCGGCGGACGGTGGCCTGACCGTACGCGAAGCGCACCTGATCATGGAGATGGTGGCGGATACGGGCGCGATGGTGTCGTGCGAGATCGTGGAGGTGAACCCGGTGATCGACCAGGGAAACACCACGGCCGAGTTGGCGGCGGGGCTCGTACATTCGGCGCTGGGCGGCAGAATCCTCTGACGTGGAGGGATCGTGAGGAAGAGCGACGTGTGGGTTGGTGTGTTCGCGGTGATGGCTGCGTACGGCTGTGGCGGTGACGCGGGCACCGGTGGTGTGGTCATGGACACGGTCGGGGGTGTGCCGTCGGTCATGAGCCCCGACCGTGGGATGCTGGGTGATACGTTGCCGTGGCGGGTGACTCAGTATCTGCTGGTCGCGGGCGATCAGCTCTTCGAGCGCAAGGCGGCGGATTTCGCCCTGGACGCGGGCATCCTCCCAAACGGCAACGTGGTGGTGCTCGACGCCGGCAACCGGCGACTGCTGCGGTTCGGGCCGGATGGCGAGTACATCGGCTTCTTCGGGGGGCCGGGCCAGGAGCCCGGCCAGTTCGTGACGCCGTTCTTCATCGAGGTGGCGGCCGAGCGGATCTATGTGGTCGACTCGGGACTCAACCGAATCACCGCCTTCGACTCGTCGGGCATCTTCCTCTCCCGGTTCCAGGTCGACCTGGCCGGGCTGGCGGGCACCGCGCCGCTGTTCGCGGCCGGCGGCGATGACGAGCTGTACGTGGCGGCGGAGCCGGTTCCGTTCCTGGAGGCAGCGCGCGACACCGGGCTGGCGGTGATCTACCACTTCAACATGAGCGGCAAGATCGCCGATACCGTGGCGAGCTTCCCGCCCTCCACGTGGGCGCACATCGAGCGCGAGGAAGGCCAGGGCACCTTCATCAAAGCGCGCCTGGCGCCCACCCCGCGGGTCTCGGCGGCGCCGGGTGCGGTGGCGCTGGCCCTCGGCGCTCGTTACCTGATCGAGCTTCGACGCCCCGACGGGTCGTTGCTGCGGCGCGTGGCACGGCAGTACGAGAACGTGGCGGTCACGCCGGCCATCCGCGACAGCATTCTGGACGCGCTGGCGGAAGGCCCGCGGGCTCTACCGCGCGCGTCACTGGAGCTGGTCCCGTTCGCTCCGGTGATCCCGGCCATCGAGGATCTGGTGCTGGACGATCGCGGCCGCCTCTGGGTGAAGGTGTACGGCGACGCGACCCGCTACGAGATCTTCGACGCCGACGGACGCTTTCTCGGTCCGCTCTTCTTGCCGCAACCGGTGAAGCTGGTTGATGTCCGTGGCGAGCGGATCTGCGGCACGATCCAGGGCGCGGGGGCGCAGTCGGCAGTCGTCTGTTACCAGCTGAGCGAGCGGGGCCGCGGCTGAGCGTTGCGGCGGCGCGTGGGGGTGACCGCCGCGTTGGGGCTCAGCATGTCTATATCTATAGGCTCAATCCACACGGTCGGCGGCCGGGCCGGTCTCCCCTATCGGAAGCATAAAGGTCTTCCAGGCTACCGGCCTGGCGCCGTGTCTCCTCTCCTTGCTGGACGGTGCGGTCGCCGCGTGGTTGCCAAGGCGCCCGGAGCGGGCCGGCGCGCGCGTCAGCCATGTTGGAAGTGGGAGAACGCGTCCTCAACCGCCGGTGCCTGGCAGCCGCGGGCGTCCGCGCACCTCGTCGGGCATGGCGTACCGCGCCTCTACTCAGCCGACCTGCTCGTAGCGGAAACAGTCGACGACGTGGTCGTTGACCATGCCGACCGCCTGCATGAAAGCGTAACAGATGGTGGGGCCGACGAACTTGAAGCCGCGGTGTAGCAGGTCTTTGCTCATCGCCTTCGACTCTAGCGTCTGCGCCGGCAGCTGCCTGAGTGATCGCCAGGCGTTCACCTTCGGCGCGCCATCGACGAAGCGCCAGATATAGGCGTCGAAGCTGCCGAACTCTTCCTGCACGTCGATAAACGCTTTGGCGTTCAGTACCGTGGACTCGACCTTGCGCCGGTTGCGTACGATCCCCGGGTCGCGCAGCAGCGCCTCGACTTTTCGCTTTCCGTAGCGCGCGACCTTGGCCGGGTCGAAGCCGTCGAAGGCCGCCTGATAGCTGTTTCGCTTCTTCAGGATTGTCTCCCAGCTGAGTCCGGCCTGGGCGCCCTCGAGTATGAGGAACTCGAACAGCGTCCGGTCGTCGTGGACGGGGACGCCCCACTCTTTGTCGTGGTAGGCGATGGACAGCTCCGTGGTCGCCCACTCACAGCGGCGTAACAGGTCGCGGCTCGTCCCGCTCACCTCTCACCTCGTGCTTCGGTCATCGTCTTGGGGACGTGACCCATAAGCTGGCTTGCTCGGAGCCGTCAAGCTCGGCGCCCGCCGGTCTGGCCGGGAGATGACCCGGCGCGGGAGGCGCGTTACATTGGTGCGTCGATCTGCCAGCATTTCTGGACGTGGACCGGGTTGAGGAGGAACCCGCATGGGCCTGTTCGATGGCAAGACGGCGCTCATCTTCGGCGTGGCCAACGAGCGGTCGATCGCCTGGGGGATCGCTCAGGCGTTGCGCCAAGAGGGGTGTGAGCTGGCGTTCAGCTACGGCGGCGCGCCCCTGGAGAAGCGGGTGCGTCCGCTGGCGGAGAGCTTGGGAGCCCGGTTCATCGAGGAGTGCGACGTCAGCGACGACACGGCGATTCGGGACACGTTTGCCAGGGTCAAAGACACCTACGGCACCATCGACGCCCTGGTGCATTCCATCGCCTTCGCCGACCGCCGCGACCTGCAGGGTCGCTTCGTGGACACGAGCCGCGACGGGTTCAAGATGGCGCTGGACATCAGCGCCTATTCGCTGGTGGCGCTGACGCGGGCGGCCGAGCCTCTGATGACCAACGGTGGCGCGGTGCTGACGATGACGTATTACGGCTCTGTGAAGGTGGCGCCGCAGTACAACGTGATGGGCGTGGCCAAGGCGGCGCT
>CAYGAJ010000163.1:0-5793 GCA_964347815.1 uncultured Gemmatimonadota bacterium
TTGCGACGGCCTGTTTGGGTCTGATCGTGGCGCTGCCCGGCTGCGAGCATGGCTCTTTTGACTTCTCCGGTATCGATTTCGACGACCCGGGGCCAGGGCGAAGAGTGGAAAGCGTTAGGATCATTCCTGACAGCCTCACGCTATCCGTGGGCCAGACGGCCACCCTCAGAGCGCTCGCCACTCTCACTGACGGCGATGTACTGGGCTCTGCCCCTGCAGAGTTTTGGTCGAGTGATACCACGGTGGCCACGGTGTCCGTTACCGACAGCGGATCGGTGCGTACAGCCGAAGTGGCAGCAAGGGCCATAGGGACAGCGTGGATCACCGCGGTGTACGGGGAAGTGTCCGATCAAGCCAAGGTGACCGTGAATTGACAGACATCCACAAAGCCGCACCTCCGGAATGTGCGGTTAACGGTGTAGTCCGGCTTGCGCCCTGAGCCTCGCCGATACGACTCTCCATTGCCACGCAGCGGCAGCTGTAACTGGTATTCTTTTCGGTTGCCCTCCGGAGAAGTCATTCACATAATGGGAGCGCAGCAACGGGAGATGGGCTGAGGAGGGCTCGCCGCTAGCCTGGAGTCCTCGGTCGTGGCCGTAAGTGAAGTGTCCGCCGACCTGCCTGACTGGCCGGCAAGCTCGACCAGCACGGCTAGCCTTACATCCTTTTCAGCAGCAGAGAGGTTTCCGCAACGGGCGCGGGCTCCGCCCGGTCTCGCTCGAGCGCAAGCCCCGACCCGACGCCCAAGATCACAGCAGGTATACGCGTCCTTCCTCTGGAGAGATAATCATGCGGTACCGTCTGATTGTAGCCCCTCTGGTCGGCGTGGCCTTCGTCGTTTCCGCCTGCGACGAGCCGGCACCCACCGAACTCTCGCAGGACACGCCACCTTCGCTGTATGCGACACCAAAGAAAGCGATAGCGATCACGGGTGTTAACGATCTCTCGGGCCCAGTTCCCGGGCTCCCCAACATCATCAATCCTGAGTGCATGACTGTCGATGCCGGAACCGGCATGGCGCACTTCAAAAAATGCACCGTGGTTGGCCCCATAACAGGCGATCTTGTAGGTGACGCCGATGTTACACTGACCGGCTGGATGAACCTGGCAACGGGCGTTAGCAGATCCCATGGACACGGCGTCCTTACTGTGTGCCATGCCGATCTCGGATGTGGCAGTTTCGCGGGTCCCTTCAAGGCTGAAGGAGCGCCCGGCGGGCAGACTATATCGACGGCCAACGCTCACGGCACCGGAGACTTCCACACTCTTCAGCTTCGGGCGATTTTCGTGGAGCGGGGAAATACAAACGTCTATGATATCGACGGGGTCATCTTCTAGCCCGCTGTGCGCAGCTCACAGGGCAGCGGCACGCTGACGACATAAAGGGCACCGGAAGGCCGGCGTTGGGTGATCCGTGAGTTGTACCCAGCCAAGCCGAAGGAGACCGATGTAGAGAGAGACCGGGAGCACCCGCCTCCCGGTCTCTTCTGCTGTTGCAAGCGGCCGCGCCCAAACGGGCGACCAGGACCTTCCTTTACCGCTGCCTCTGTCGTAAGAGTTGTCTGAACCTTCAGACGTCCGCACCCTGTAACCGAAGCGAAACGGAGAGCTGGCATGAGAGTATTCGTGGCGGGAGCGACAGGCGCGATCGGACGTCCGCTCGTGACGCAGCTGCTCGTCGCCGGTCACGAAGTGATCGGTACAACGCGAAGTGCGGAGCGAGCCAATCAGCTGCGGCAGCACGGTGCCGAAGCGGTGGTCGTCGATGCGCTTCACGCGGAGCGACTGACCCCGTTGGTGGTGAAGGCCAGGCCCGACGCCGTCATCCATCAACTCACGGCGATCCCCCACGAGATCCATCCACGGAAGGTGGGGCGGCAATTCGAGCGGACCAACCGCCTCCGCACCGAGGCGACCCGGAGCCTGATCGCTGGAGCGCGGCAGGCGGGGGCTCGCAGGTTCTTGGCCCAGAGCATCGCTTTCGCCTACCGGTCGGTCGGCGGCCCGGTGAAGATGGAGGAGGATCCTCTCTGGGATGATCCCCCCGCCGCTTACGCGTCGAGCATGAACGCCATCCTCGACCTCGAGGGTCAGGTTCAGCAGACCGCCTCGGGGATCGTGCTGCGCTACGGCTTCTTCTATGGACCCGGCACCGCCTACGCCCGCGAGGGTTCGACCGCCCAGCGGGTGCGCAAACGTCAATTCCCCATCGTCGCGGACGGAGCGGGAGTCTTCTCGTTCATTCATGTGGAGGATGCGGCGGCGGCCACCATCGCCGCGCTGGAGCGGGGTGCGGCCGGCGTCTACAACGTGGTGGACGATGAGCCGGCGCCGGTGCGGGAGTGGCTACCGGTCTATGCAGAGGTCCTGGGGGCTCCGAGTCCGCGGCGAGTTCCGAAGTTCCTGGCTCGGCTGATCGCTGGCCGCTACGGGATTTACATGATGACCGAGCTACGTGGCGCATCCAACGCGAAGGCGAAGGCCAGCCTCGACTGGTCGCCTCGCTACGCTTCGTGGCGGACCGGGTTCCGAGAGGCTCTGGGTTGATTCGAGTCGCGGGGCGTCCCGATCGCCAAGATCAAGCGGCTGCGCAATAGTGTGGGGTCGCGTCTCGAAAGAGACGGGCTGGTTCGGCTACCGGCAGCAGCTATGGGTATCCCGTCGCGCTGCCGGTGTGGTTGGGAAGTCGTAGCGGCCAGTTGCAACTCCACCTTTCCTTTGTGTCGCCCAGCGAGCCGATTCACCGGAGCAGGAAGAGCGATGGACACCGTGTTATTCGATAACGGCGACCGGATGCCCATCCTGGGGCTGGGCACCTGGAAGTCCGAGCCGGGCGCCGTCTTCCGAGCGGTAAAGGAGGCGGTGCGCCTCGGCTACCGCCACATCGACTGCGCTCCGATCTACGGTAACGAGCCCGAGATCGGCGAGGCGTTGTCCGAATGCTTCGCGGAGGGCGCCGTGACGCGAGGTCAGATATGGATCACCTCGAAGCTGTGGTGTGATTCCCATGCCCGCGCCGATGTACAACCCGCCCTGGAGAAGACGCTCGCGGATTTGCGGCTCGACTATCTCGACCTCTACCTGATTCACTGGCCCGTGGCGTTGAGGAAGGGGGTCGTGTTTGCGGAATCGGCGGACGACATGATCGCGCTCGATGAGCTGCCGACCTCGGAGACGTGGGATGCGATGGTGGCGACGGTCGACAGAGGGCTGTGCCGGCACATCGGCGTCTCAAACTTCAGCGTCGCGAAGCTGAGGGCGCTCGTCGAAGATGCGCGGCTGAAGCCGGAGATGAACCAGGTCGAGCTGCACCCGTACCTGCAACAGCCCGCCATGCTCGACTTCTGCCGCGAGCACGACGTCCCCGTCACCGCCTACTCGCCTCTGGGATCGCTCGATCGGCCGGACGAGCTGAAAGCGAAGGACGAGCCCATCTTGCTGAAGGATCCGACGATCGCGGCGATCGCCGGGCGGCACGGCGCCACGCCCGCCCAGGTGCTGATCCGCTGGGCGATCCAGCGGGGCACCGCGGTCATCCCCAAGTCGGTCAACCCGGCGCGGCTGAAGCAGAATCTGGCCGCCGCCGAGCTGTCGCTCGACGACGATGACATGCGGGAGATCGCCGGGCTCGACCGGAATCGTCGCTACGTCGACGGCGAGTTCTGGGCGATGGAGGGCGGCCCTTACACGGCGGCGAACATCTGGGACGAATAGCGGTGCGGCGCTAGCCGGACTCCTCGAGATACTCGCGGATCTCTGCGAGCTGCTTCCGCGTGCGTGCGTCGACCTCCGGATAGCCGATGTCGAGCTGACGGAGGTTCTTCACGAGGATCTCCGCCACCTTCATCCGCATGTACGGCTTGTCGTCGGCGGGGATGGCGTACCAGGGTGCCCAGGGTCGAGAAGTGTGGGCCAGCGTGTCCTGGTAGGCGGCCATGTAGTCGTCCCAGAAGCCGCGCTCCTCACAATCGCCCACCGAGAACTTCCAGTTCTTGTCGGGTTCGTCGATCCGGGCGAGGAAGCGACGTCGCTGCTCGTCCTTGGAGACGTTGAGCCAGAACTTGAGGACGACCACGCCGTTGCGCGCCAGGTGCGCCTCGTGCTCGACGATCGAGTCGTAGCGATCCTTCCATAGGCCCTTCAGATTGAGCTTGCCGGGCAACTTCTGCTTCTCGAGCCACTCGGGGTGGACGCGGACGACCAGCACCTCCTCGTAGTAGCTGCGGTTGAACACACCGATCCGGCCGCGCTCCGGTACGCGGAGGCTGGTGCGCCAGAGGAAGTCGTGGTCCAGCTCCTCGGCCGAGGGCTGCTTGAACGAGAACACCTGAACACCGGCCGGGTTGACGCCGGTGAACACGGCGCGGATGGTGCTGTCCTTGCCGGCGGCGTCCATCGCCTGAAAGATGCAGAGCACGGCGTACTTGTCGGTGGCGTAGAGCATGCGCTGCAGCTCGTCCAGCTCCTTGCGCAGCTTCTTCAGACGCTTCCGGTGCCCTTTCTTCGGGTCGGCGTCGGACGGGGGGCCCGTGGGGGCGTCGGCGATGCGGAACTTTCCGTCGTCTGGAACCAGGTGGGGATCTTTGACCGCTTTGAACATAGAGTGGCTTCCTCTTCGCTTCAACTAAGGAATCGCGGCTCGGTGGTCGAGCGATCGGGCTACAGAAGCGTCCGACCACGATCTTTGGCTTGCTGCCCCACGTACGGTACGCCCGGATCCGGACTTTGGCGAATGCCGGTGCCGCGCGTCGCGCTGTCCGCTTCGCCCCGGCGCTGTCCCGCTCGCCCCGGAGGATGTCTGAGGCCGAACGGTCTTCAGCGTTCATCTTGGGCTCGCCGGGGGCAGGTCCTTTCTATAAATAAGTATAGGGCGAAGACAGGAGGCTTTGATGAGTCATAGCGAGAGACCAAGCGCACGTCTGATCCCCATCTCCGTCCTGCTGGGTGCCGCAGCGGTCATCGTGCTGGGGGCCCTGGCCGTTGGGGATTCCAACGGGGTGGTCACGCTTCGTGGTGACAGCGTAGCGGACTGGGCCCACTACGGCGGCGACGCGGGTGGGTCGCGTTATTCGCCGCTCGCTCAGATCAACGGCCAGAACGTGAGGCGGCTCGAGGTCGCCTGGACCTATCGGACCGGCGACGTGTCCGACGGCAGCAAGTACTCGCGCAAGTCGGCCTTCGAGACGACGCCGATCCTCTTCGAGGGGACGCTCTATCTGAGCACCCCGTTCAGCCGGGTGATCGCCCTCGACCCGGAGACGGGCGCCGAGCGCTGGACCTACGATCCGAAGATCGATCTCAACCTGCGCTACTCGGAGAGCCTGGTCTCCCGCGGCGTGGCCGCCTGGCGCGATCCGGCGGCGGACGCGGATGCGATCTGCGCCGCCACCATCTTCCTCGCCGCGCTGGACGCCCGACTCATCGCGATCGATGCGAAGACCGGGACGCCGTGCCCGGGGTTCGGGGAGGCCGGGCAGGTGGACCTGAAGCAGGATGTGGGTGAGGTCGAGCTGGGCGAGTACGAGATGACGTCGCCGCCGGTCGTGGTGAGCGGGGTGGTAGTGGTCGGCTCGGCGATGGGCGACAACCGGCGCGTCGAGGTCGAGCGCGGGACGATCCGCGGCTACGATGCGCGCAGCGGCGCCCGGCGCTGGGCCTGGGATCCGGTGCCCCGAAACCCCGGCGACGCGGGTTGGGAGAGCTGGACGCCGGAGGGCGCGGCGAAGACCGGCGCGGCCAACGCCTGGGCCCCGCTCTCGGCCGACCTCGAGCGCGGGCTCGTCTTCGCGCCCA
>CAYGAJ010000164.1:0-5727 GCA_964347815.1 uncultured Gemmatimonadota bacterium
GGATCTCGCGCTCCGCGCCTGCCCAGTCCCATTCGTGGAGCAGAAGGACAAACCCTTATCACTCTGGCCACCCACCGCGTGCGGCCCACGACGCTCAAGTAGTTGTCTACTGCGTTGCGCCAAAGCTCGGATGCTGATGTTGACGTTCGCGTCGAGCGACCCGGCCGCTTGCGATCCGGTGAGATGGCGGTAGCTGTGCTCGTGCGCGGAGCCCTAGCTTGCCGCTGGCAAAGTCGGAGCACCGCTTAAGGGGCGAGCGCCAGCCGGCCGCCGCAGCGTTGCGATCCGGGCCCGCTCACGGACGCAGCCGGGCCACCTTGGAGGGGATGCCGGGCGAGGCCCCGTACGCCGCCCACACTTCTCCACGTTCCTCATCGACGTCGAGGTGGCGAATGAGCGCGCCCTCGGTGGGAAGCGGATAAACGGTGAACGCTTCCTCGCCCACGCTGAAGCTCGCGATAAAATCGCCGTGCCCGCTTCCAATCCACACGCGTCCATTCGACTGGTCTACGCGTACGACGTACGGAAGCGCCTCCGGAACGGGCAGGTCCCACTCCTGGAACGACTCGGTGACCGGATCGAAACGCGCGAGCTTTCCGGCCGAGTACTCGGGAATCCACACCGTGCCGTCGGGCGCGACGTCGGGCCGGCGGGGGCCGGCGTGCGGGCTGGGCATCTTCCATTGACGGACCTCGCCGGTTTCCGGGTCGAGCCGGACGAGGTGCCCCCCGCGCAGCTGCGTGGCCCAGACCGTCCCATCCGGCGCCACACGCAGGCCATACGGAATCGTGCTCTCGCCGGGCGGCACATCGGCGTCCGGCCCGCGTGGCACCGCGTAGCGCGTGACCACGCCGGTCGCGGGATCGAGCGCCCCGATGAGCTCGGGATCGACGGTGAAGTGCCCGTTCCACCACACCCGACCTCCCGCAGCAATGGCCACGCTGTGCGGGTACGCGCCGAACTCCCACGACTCCCACTCCCCGGTCGACGGGTCGTGGCGGGCGACTCTGCCCGGCGCCCCCAGCAGCACCAGCCATCGACCCTCGGAATCGATGTCCAGGGCGCGAGGGTTCGCGTTGGGCACCGGAATCGGGATGATCTCGAACGAGCCGTCGGCGGGATCCAGGCGGTATATCCGGTGCGTGAACATACCGGTGATGAGCACGCGCCCCGTGGGATCCACCATCAGGTCGTGCGGGAGGTCCGCCGGCTCGGGGATGCCGTACTCGACCAGTTCGGGCTCGCGAGCGGGCAGCAGCTCCGGCGAGACGACCGGCGCCGTCGGCTCGGCGGACAGGTGCCGCTCCAGCCAGGGGCCGAGGACCTCGGGGTCGGGCCAGGAGGAGATGATCGGGAACGCGCTCCCTTGCCCGAACATCGCGATCATCTTCCTGACCGACGCGCTCCAGGCGGCGGCATCACGAACCGCGCCGTCGGGGCCTCGCACAAAGTCCGCGGTCCACACGTGGCACCCCGTACAGTCGAGAATGAAGCGTCGCTTCATTTCTCCATCGGGGAGCAGGGCAAGCAACGCGGACCCGGGGACGCCTTCGCGCACGCTCCGGCGACCGCCGTCGGCGGCGCTCGAGGAATCGCCGGGACGCGGCGAGAAAGCCGCCGCGAGTAGAGCCGCCAGGACGATCCCTGCCGGCACGATCGAACCCCTGCCTACCTTCTCATCTCGTCTCATCATCGAGGCGGTCCTCCCCTGCAGCGCGTCGGAACCCTCTGCACTTGTGCCGGCACCCACCAAAAGGTGGGTGTTCAGCATTGTCATCCTGACGATCACGATCCTCGCGAAGCCAGCGCCGCGAGACGCGCGCGCGCGTCGGCGACGTAGGGCGCGTCCGCATCGGCGTCGCGCCAAGCATCGAGGAAACGCCGGTACGCCGCGACGGCGCGCTCCCCTTCACCGGCCAGCTCCAGCGCCTGGCCCAGCTTGTACAGGTGAGTCTTGAGGTACGGCTGCTCGTTGAGCGCGGCCTCGAGCTGCCGCGCGGCCTCCGCCGGCTGGCCGGCCGCCAGGTAGGCGTCGGCCAGCGCCTCAAGCACGGACAGCCCGGTTCGCCGCGTACGCCACGCGATATCTTTCGCTTCGAGCAGACGCTCGATCGCCTTCTTCGGCTCGCCGCGCTCTAGGTCGATACGGGCAAGGACGTAGGCCTGACCGGCCCGGGCATACGGGCCCTCATCGTCCGCGGCTGACAGCCGCTCGGTTTCGCGCACCGCCGCGGCGTGATCGCCCACCTCGAGCAGCGCAACGGCGAGGCCCGTGCGTGCTTCCACCTGAGTCGAGACCCGAGCCAGCGCCGCGCGGTAGCTCGCAGCGGCCTCCGCGTACCGTCCCTGCAGCCCCAGCGAGGCACCGTGCAAGACCCTGACCACCTCCGCACTCGGATTCTCCCTCACGATGATCTCGAATTGGCGGTTGGCCTCACGGAACTGTCCCCTGTAGGCGAGCGCCAAGGCCCGGTTGGTGCGGGCCGGTAGCAGGAAGGGGTCGAGCCGCAGCGCAACGTCGTACTCTGCTATTGCCGAATCGAGCTGCCCACGACCTCTCATGAGAATGTCGGCCTGCGAGTCGTGCGCGTGGGCGTGGTTGGGGTTCAGGGCGAGCACTCTCCTCATCGCCTCCCCCATCTGCTCGTACTCGATGCGCTGCTCGTAGATGAACCCCAGCGCGAAGTGCGCCTCCGCCAGCTGTGGGTCGATCTCCAGCGCCCGGCGCGCGCTCGCCTCCGCCCGGGTCAACCACCCCGTGTCTTCGCTCCAGCCCAAACTGATGTTCTGCGTCTGGCAGAGGGAGAGCCCGGCCAGCGCCAACGCGTAGTTCGGGTCGGTGGCGAGCGCCTGCTGGTAGAGAGCCTCCGCCGCCGCGTTCCCCTCCCGACTGTACTTGTAGAACTCGTGGCGTGCCCTCGAGTACAGCTCGTAGGCTTCGAGGTTATCGGTCGGTCGCCGCACCAGCGAGGCGGCTTCGCTCTCGGTCAGGTTGATCTTCATAGCCCCGGCGATCCGGCGCGCCACGTCATCCTGCACCTCGAAGATGGCGGCATAGCGGCGGTCGTAGTTTTCCGACCAGAGGTGAAAGCCGTCCGTTACGTCGATCAGCTGCGCGGTGATCCGTAGACGCTCGCCCTCCCTGCGGACGCTCCCCTCCAGGATCGCGGCCACACCCAGCTCGCGGCCCACCTCCCTCGGGTCCACGTCCTTGCCCTTATAGCGGAAGGTCGCGCTGCGCGAGACCACGCGCAGCTCTCTAAGCTTCGAGAGCGCGGTGATGATCTCCTCGGTGACGCCGTCGCTGAAGTATTCGTTGGCGGTGTCAGCGCTCAGGTTGAGAAAGGGAAGGACGGCGATCGACGCCGCGACCGGCTCGCGACCGCCACTTGCAGACTCGCGGTCGGCACCGCGCCCGACCGTCCACCAGACGCCGCCGGCAAAGAGCAGGGTGCCGGCGAGTGCGAGGATTCCCGCCGGCCAGCGACGCGACCGCGGCTGGGCGACGATCGCCTCCAGCTCGCTGGATGCGGCCACCTTTTCGCGCCGCAGCCCCTCCGGCGTCAGCTCGAACGCCCAAGCCAGCACCAGGGCAAGCGGGAACCCCAGGATGGCGATGAGCGCGATGGCGGTGGCGACGGACTCGGGAAGCTGCAGGGCAGGGACGAGGAAGTCCGCCGCCTGCATCACCGCGAACGCGACGGCGCCGTAAACGGCCGCGACCTTGAAGACGTTGCGCCGCTTCAGGTCCGCGAAGATGGTCTGGTAGCCTCGGCGTCGGTTCGTCATAGGGTTTGGATCGAGGGACCCGGTTCCGAATCACCGACAAGATGACGGCGAGAGCCGGTCAGAGCCAGTCTGGGGACGAGGCCCGCGGTGGATAGCTCTCTCCAGCCGGCGCAGGGGGGCTAAGAGTCGAGGCGAACCACTTGGCGCGGGAGCGATTGTCACAAACCGCCTTCTCGTCTGCTCCAACGACGGAACCGACAAATCCACGCGTCCCCGCTACTCCCGAGATGGGTTGCCGACGAGTGGGCCGTAAACCTGAGCCTCGGGGTGGCGAGCGCCGAGGCTTCGACCTCGGTGAGCGGCAGGGCGTCTCGGTAGAATTGGCAACCGTCATCCCCTTGCTCTTGGGAGTGAAGTACAAGCCGATCGAGCTAGCCGTCGGCGACGCGCTCAGACCTTACGTCTACGCGGCGCTCGGCCCCTACTTGGGATTCGCTTCGGACGTTAGGACAGGAGCGACCAGCGGTTTGGAGTCTTACACGGAAACGGCTCTGGGCTCGCGTGCCGGCGTTGGCCTCGACTGTGGCTGGGTAGGAGGTTCACACTCGGGTTCCCTGCCGGTTATCGGCTTGTCAGCGACTTCGAATGGCGTATCGGTGCCGAGAAGAACCATAGCAGTCCGGAGTTCGCCCTGTCGTTCGGTGTGCTGCTGGGGAGAGGGCAGGAGTAATTCGGGCAGACACCGACGTACGCGATCCCAGTCATCCCAAGTGATGGCCGGGATCGGCTTGCGTGTCACAAAACCCTCCGCCAAGCTGCTCCATCGATGGGCGACCGTCAAACGCAGATGTGACTCTCAAACGGGGAAAGCACGGTATAGCGGTCGCGTCGCGTGTTCAGGTCAAGTGTTTTTGCACGCGCGGTTCCCGAATTGTTGGGGTGTTCGCCTTCAGCACAGGAGTCCCGGCCATGCCTTCGAAAGGTGACAGGATCGCCACTCGCATCGTCGTGCCGCTACTCGCGGCGTTGACGCTCCCGACGTTCGCCGCCGCGGCCCTAGCGCAGGCCGAGCCCGAAAAGCAGAAGACTCCGGCACGCGAGGCGAGCAAACCGGACGCGGTGCCGATCTCGAGCGCCTTACAAATCACCGACCTAGAGGTCGCGATCCAGACCGCCGCTGACCGCGAAGCCGAGCCGACGTCGCTCGTCCACCCCGAAGCTGCCCTTCTCTTCCCCACCACGGATGCGCCAGCGGCGTCTGACTCCGAAGCGGCCAACGCGCCGGCCTCCGCCGCGGCAGTATCGAAGACCGCATGGATCGTGATCGCCGTCGCGGCGGCCGCCGCCGCCGCGGTCCTAATCTTCGTGGAACCCGGCTGAGATCTGAGACAAAAGAAGGCGAGCCTACCGCCTAGGGTTGGCTCGCCTTCTCAGCGGACCTGTCGCGAGCGGCTAATCCGGCTGCGTCGCACCCTCGCGAATCCGCTGGATCATCTCTTCCGCGTTCGTGTTGTTTGGGTTCAGTTCCAGCGACCGCTCGTAGCTGCGGATCGCCTCTTCGTCGCGGCCAAGCTCCATGTACGCCTCACCCAGGCTGTCCCAGGTGTTGAACGCCTCGGGGAAGACGCGGGTATTCAGCTTGAACACCTCGAGGGCCTGTTCGGCTCTTTCAGTCCGCAGTAACGCGTAACCCGCGGCGTTGACCTCGGCCTCGACCCGGGCCGGGTCGAGGCGGTCGGCCAGCTCCCGAATCCCGCGATCGGCCGCACCCTGCCGACCGCCCATGAGATGGACGACGGCCGTCCCGACGCCAACCCGCAGGCTCTCGTCGCCCTCGACCAGCGCCAGAAGCTCTTCGGCACGATCGTTCTGGCCCTCGGTGGCGGCGTTGACCGCAGCCATCACGATGGACCGCGCATCGGCGACCCCGGCCAGGGACCCGGCCGCGTCCCGAATCGGCACGTAGCGCCGGTGACTGTCTTCCTCGTGCAGCGAGCC
>CAYGAJ010000165.1:0-5727 GCA_964347815.1 uncultured Gemmatimonadota bacterium
CGGTTCCCTACGTGAAGGAGCGCCACCAGTTCGGGCGTCCGCTCAGCGACTTCGGCCTGATCCGGGCCAAGATCGCCGACATCGCCGCCCGCACCTTCGTTGCGGAGTCGATGGTGTATCGTACGGCCGGGCTGATGGACCGGGCGATCGAAAGCCTGGATCGGGATGCGGAAGACTTCGACCGCCAGGTGATCGACAAGGTCGAGGAGTTCACCATCGAGTGCTCGATGATCAAGGTCTTCGCCACCGAGGCCCTGGCCCTGGCCGCCGAGGAAGGGCTGCAGATGTTGGGCGGCTACGGGTTCTGCGAGGAGTATCCGCTCGAGCAGATCTACCGGGACGAGCGCATCAATCGGATCTTCGAGGGCACCAACGAGATCAATCGGATGCTGGTCCCGGGGATGATCTTGAAGAAGGCGATCAGGAAGGAACTGCCCTTCTTTGCCGCGGCCAAACAGGTGGCCGAGGATCTGCTGGGCCCGCCGTCCTTCGAGGAAGCGGGCGAGCCGGGGTTCCTCGAGGAAGAGGCGAAGCTCGTCTCGGCGATGAAGAAGGCGTGTGTGGCCGCCCTTGGCTTCGCCGCCCAGAAACACGGCGACAAGATCAAAGACCAGCAAGAGATCCTCTCGGACGCCGCGGACATGGTCATGGACACGTACGCGTGCGAGAGCGGCCTGCTGCGGGCGCTCAAGAGGGCGGCCGCCGACGGCGAGGAGAGCGCGGCTCCCATGGCCGACATGCTGACGCTCTACGTGCACGACGCGATGGACCGCGTCGCGCTGTGGGGCCGGAACGTTCTGGCCCAGAGCGCCGAGGGCGATGAGTTGCGGACGATGATGGCCGGGCTGCGCCGGCTCACCAAGCACGTCCCGGTCAACCGGGCCAAGCTCCACGACGCCATCGCCGCGCGCATCATCGAGGCGGGTCACTACACGGTGTAAGACGGCGCAATCTTCGGCGTTCTGGCGCAGCGCCGAAGATTGCTCCGCGCTAGGCACCGGCCCATCTTGGAGCGGAGCCCAATCCTCAGGCCCGCAGCCCCAACACACTGCCAGCCCGCGGGAATCCAGATGTCCCGTGTCAAGCGGCTGATTCAGGAACTGAGGCGTCGCCGCGTCTTTCGCGTTGCGGTGGTGTACGCGGCCGTCGCCTTCGTGGTCTGGCAGGCCGCGGAGATCGCCTTCCCGGCCCTGAACGTCCCCGAGTGGGCGCTCACCCTCATCATCGTCGTCACCCTTCTCGGTTTCCCCATCGCCCTGGTGTTGGGGTGGGCGTTCGATATCACCCCAGAGGGGTTGCGACGGACCGGCGGGCAAGAATCCCCGGTTCCGCCGGCTGAGGCGGAAGGGCTGGAGCGCGTCACCCCGGCACGGAAGTCGATCGTCGTGCTTCCCTTCGACAACATGAGCCCGGATCCCCAGGACGCGTACCTGAGCGATGGCCTGACCGAGGAGATCATCACCGCCCTCTCCTGTTGCGACCCCCTGCGGGTGATCTCGAGGACGTCGGCCCGAGCCCTGAAGGGCACGCAAAAGGACATCCGCACGATCGCCAGGGAGCTCGAGGTGCAGTACGTGCTCGAAGGGAGCGTGCGGAAGGCCGGCAATCAGCTCCGCATCACCGCTCAGCTCATCGACGCGGTTAACGACGCGCACGTCTGGGCGGAGAAGTACAGCGGAACGCTCGAGGATGTGTTCGAGATGCAGGAGCGGATCTCGCGCTCGATCGTCCGGACCCTCAGGCTGCGGCTCACTCCGGATGAGCAGCGCCGCCTCGTCGAGCGACCGATCGACAACGTGCAGGCTTACGAGTGCTATCTGCGGGCCAGGCAGGAGAGCTGGCTGTTCACAAAGGAGGCGCTGGACCGGGCGGTCCAGTATCTGCGGAATGGGCTCGAGATCGTCGGCGAGAATGCGGTTCTGTATGCGGGACTGGGTTATGTGTACTCCCAGTACGTGAACATCGGCGCCGAACATGAGGCGTACATCGACCAGGCGGAAGATTATGCCAGGAAGGCGCTGGAGCTGAAAGCGGACTGTGCGGAGGCCCATCTGGTTCTGGGCTTCGTCAACGAGGCGTTCCGCGGCGATCAGCGGAAATCCATCCACCACTACCGGGAGGCGCTACGCATCAACCCGGACGATCCGCACGTGCTTGTATGGCTGAGCGTCACCTTCTCGGTCGTTGGGAAGACGCCGGAGGCGTATCCGCTGATCGAGCGAGCCGTGAAAGTCGACCCCCTGACGCCGATGACCCAGTACATGCCGGGATTTCTCGATCTGATGGAGGGGCGGTTCGAGCGCGCGCTCGGTCCTACCGAGCAGTGGTTCCGCATGGATCCGCAGAACCCCGCCGCCCTCTTCTTCTACGCACAGACGCTCGCCTACGCTCAACGGTTCAAGGAAGCCAGTCGACTCGTCGCCGATAACGCCGCCTCTTCGCGGGATGCCTTCACTCAGGCGAGCCTACTCGTTAGGTGGGCTGCCGAAGGTGATGTAAAGGAGATGCGAGAGCTCCCGACCGAGGATGTCGCAAAGACGATGCGCCGAGATCCGCAGTACTCGTTCTTCGCCGCGAGCATGTTCGCGCTGGCCGGGTTGCAAGATGAGGCGATGGATTGGCTGGAGAACGCGGTGAGTCGCGGGTTCATCAACTACCCGTGGCTGAGCGAATACGATCCGTTTCTTACGAAGCTCTGCGGAGACCCGCGCTTCGTCGTGATGTTGGAGGGGGTGAAGCGCGAGTGGGAACAATTCGAGTTGTGATGAGGGAAGCCGTGAACGCTGTCTGCTTAGCGGCTCCATGAAAGTTGCGCAAACGAGGCCGATCCTGCCAGCCGGGATCGACAAGCAGAAGGCCCGGGACGTCTACCGCAGGATCGCACCGCGCTACGACCTCTGGGCTCGGCTCACCGAGTCGAAAGCTCGGGCCCGCTGTCTCGCGTTGGCGGCGATCCGGGATGGCGAAGCCGTGCTCGAGGTGGCGGTCGGCACTGGCTTGGCGTTCGTCGAGATCTTGAAGGCGAACCCGAACGGCCGCAACGAGGGTCTCGATCTGACTCCGGAGATGTTGAGCCGGGCGGCGGAGCGGGCGGAGAGGTCCGGGGTGAAGAGCTTTCGCTTGCAGGTGGGTGACGCCTACGATCTCGAATATCCTGACAGCACCTTCGATGTCGTGATCAACAACTACATGTTCGACCTGCTCCCGGAGGAGGATTTCCCGATCGTCTTCCGTGAGTTCAGTCGAGTCCTGCGCCCCGGTGGCCGGCTGGTGATGGTGAACATGACACTGAGCGAGCGCTGGTACGGTCGCATGTGGGAAGCCATCTACCGCATCAATCCTGCCTGGTTGGGCGGGTGTCGCGGAGTGTATCTCCTGCCTTATCTGGAGTCGCTTGGATTCGAGAATACGAGGAGAGAGTTCATCAGTCAGTTGACGTTTCCCTCTGAGGTGATCTTGGGCGTCAAGCCGAGGGGTCGCCCGGGCACAATCGATAATCGTTAGCCGATTCGCGCAGAAATCGTTGACCGAGTCAACCACGTCGAACGATAATGGCACAATAGCCGGGAGATGGGCTGAGGCTGTGAAGTTGGTTCAACGAGAGAGCCCTCAGCCGTGCCGCTTTTGTGTCATTCAAACCCATCCGCAACTGGCCGGCCGTTTCGACCAGCTCGCCTAGTACTACCTACTGCTCTCCGATCTTGCCACAGCCCCGGCTTTCGTTGCCTCGCTCGGTTCGAAGCCGCATCGAGAATGCGTTCGATCATCACTCCCGCCTTGCTGGCCGGCCTGCTGATTTCGACCGCCGAAGCGCAGGAGCGCAGCCAGGATAGCGTCAGCCACTATCTGGCGGCGCTGGTCGGAGACATCACGGGCCAGGTCTCCCTCGATGGCCCCTACATCACCTTCGTGGATTGGAGCACCGGAAACCTGGCCGTCCACGAGATCGCGACGGGCGAGAACCGGCATCTCACCCGGAAAGGTACCTGGCTCGATTCCGACGAGTTCGCTCTCTACCCGAGGATTTCCTTCGATGGCCGAACAGTCGCCTACGCCTGGTACAACGAGCAGGAGTTCTACGAACTGCGGGTCGTTGGCATCGACGGCTCAGGGGAGCGCATCCTCTACCGTGACGAAGACGTGGCGTACCTGCAGGCCAAGGACTGGTCTCCAGATGGGGAGCGTGTACTGGTGAGCCTGAGGCCGCACGACGCCCCTCATCAGCTTGCCTGGATCTCGCTGGCTGATGGTGAGTTGCAGGTCCTCAAGTCGTTTCCCGATCATTCGCCGGGCGAGGTCCGCTGCTCGCCTGACGGCCGCTACCTCGCCTACGACTATCCATCAACGGACGGCGCGAACGCCCGCGACATCTTTCTGGTGGACACCGACGGAGGCGAAGAGACCGTTCTGGTCGCCCACCCGGGGGAAGATCGGCTGCTCGATTGGACGCCCGACGGCCAGCGGCTCCTGTTCACGAGCGAGCGAACTGGAGCGCCGGCCACCTGGATCGTGCAGGTGGTGGATGGCGGGCCGCTGGGGGAGCCGCAGCTGGTCTATCCGGACGCGCCCGGCCGCGGCCTCGGGTTCACGCGTGCCGGGGCGTACTACTACTGCTGCGGACCGCCCGATCTGCTGTCGGCGAACGAGGTCTTTCTGGTCGATCGTGACCCGGTGACGGGTCGACTGGGGACCGCGGAGAAGACCGACGCTGAGGGCATCATGAGCGCCAGTTCGGTCGCCTGGTCACCGGACGGCCGCCAGCTGGTCTATGCCAAATGGCGGATGGTGTTCGTCTTACACTCCCTCGAGTCGGGTGAGGAGCGCGAGATCTCGTCTGGCATCTACCGACCCTTCCCTCTCTATCCCCAGTGGACGCCCGCCGGTCGCTCGCTGATCGCACAGGGTCGCAGGGGCCTCTACCGGATCGACATTGAGAGCGAGGAGGTCGATGCGATTCTGGAGGTCGAAGATTGCTGTATCGGCTTATCGATTTGGGCTCCGACCGCCAAGGTGTTCTTCACCCGCTGGAAGAGCGAGAAGCGTGGGGAACAGGTGCGCCTTGTGGTCCGCGACCTAGAGAGCGGTGGCGAAAAAGAACTGCACCGGGTGACGTCTCCCGTCAGTATCTCCAACTTGTCGCTCTCCCCGGACGGCCGCTGGCTCGCCTTCGTCGAGTGGGACATGGAGGGCGGCGGCGCCAGCCTGAAGCGCATGCCCGCTGGCGGTGGTGAGGCACAGAGTCTGCTGGCGTTCTCCCAGGTCAGGATCTTCAGAAGGCCGCTCGTCGAGCTCACCTGGACCCCGGACTCCCGTCACATCGTGTACGCCGTCTCCCTGACCTCGCAACCCTGGAGCCCGGGACAGGAGATCTATCAGCTCCCCTGGGAGACCGCCGGGGAGCACGGATTCGAGTTCTGGCAAATCCCGGTGGAGGGTGGGGAACCGGAGCCACTCGGGCTCAGAATGGAAACGCTGGTACCGTACGGGCTGAGCATCGCTCCCGACGGACGACGGCTCGCCTTCACCGCCGGGCCGCGCTCGGGGTTCTACGACCCGATCGCCGCGTTGGAGAATTTCCTGCCCCCGCTGAAAGCCGAGAAGTGAGAGGTCGCGAATCGATGTCTAGTCTGGTCCAGTGGCTCCGCGATCTCAGGCAGCGGCGAGTCTACCACGTCGGCGCGATCTACGCCGCTGTTGCTTGGGTGATCTGGCAGGGCGCCGAGATCG
>CAYGAJ010000166.1:0-5716 GCA_964347815.1 uncultured Gemmatimonadota bacterium
GAGAGTGGAGATGGAGAGTGTGCCGGCCACGGCCAGGCGCGTGCGGCTCGAACGTCGGTTCATGATCTGCCGTTCGTGGGAGGTTCTCGGTACCGGCGTTGGGCCGGTTACCGACCGACGTGGCGGGCCCGGACCCCGATAGCCACGTCCGGCTTCTTGGTGATGATGCCGTCGACGCCCCAGCCGAGCAAGCGATCCATGTCCGCTTCTTGGTCGACGGTCCAGACGTGGACGCGCATCCCCAACCGGTGCGCACGTTCTACCAGCCGCGGCGTCACGACCCGGAGGCCCCAGTGACGCTCGGGGATCTGGAGCGCGTCCTGCCGCCGAGGCCAAAGTCGGTCCAGCCGGGTCCAGTGCAGGAAGATGAAGGGCAGGGCCTGGTCCATCGTGATGCTGCGAGGCCCGGCATAGCCGCGAAGCGCCGGCCCCCGCTGCCACGAGTACCAGGACGCCAGCAGAACCCGGTCGCCGGCGCCGAAGTCGTCGATGAGCCGGCGCGTGGGCCGGGCGGCGCGGCGTTCCTTGATGTCGAGGTTGAAGCGGGTTTGGGGAAAGGCTGCGAGCGCCTCGGCCAGCGTCAGCAGTCGGTGTCCCTTGCCACGATACGGATAGCTGGAGCCGCCGTCCGCCGACCAGAGGTAGCCGGCGTCGAATCCACGCAGCTCGTCCAGCGTGTAACGGTTGAGCGGCCCCTGGCCGTTCGTATTCTCCGAGAGGTCGCCCGAATGGTGAAGTACGGGGTGGCCGTCGCGGGACAGGTGGACGTCGGCTTCGATGGCGTCAGCGCCCTGTTCGAGTGCCAGCCGCAGGGCATCGAGGGTGTGCTCGGGCGCGTACCCCGAGGCGCCCCGGTGTGCCAGCACCATCGGCTCCCCGGTGAAATACGGGTGCTCTCTCAAGCGTGACTCGGGCACAAGACCTCGGCGGTGCCGCGGCACCCCACGGGGTGGCGGGGCGCGGCGGACCTCAGTACTTGGGCAACGACGGGTCGACCTCGTCCGACCAGGCGAGGATTCCGCCCTCCAGATTGTAAACTTTGCGGAAGCCCGCCTCTTGCAACAGGCGCACCGCGTGAGCGCTGCGCACGCCGCTCCGGCACATCACCACGATCTCCTCGGCGCTGTCGAGACTGTTCATCCGAGACGGGAAGCTCCCGAGCGGGATGAGATTGGCCTCGTCCAGTTTGCAGATATCCCATTCGTGTGGTTCGCGCACGTCGATGATACGAACTTGCTGTCCGGCATCCAGACGTGCCTTCAGCTCGGTCGCCGTGATCGCCGGCACGCCACTCCGCAGCCGCCGCTCCTCGGCCTCCGCCTGCCGGACGCCGCAGAATTCTTCGTAGTCGATCAGCTCGCGGATGGTCGGCGTCGGACCGCAGATCGGACACTCCGGATCCTTTCGCAGCCGTAACTCGCGGAAGCGCAACCGCAGCGCGTCGAACAACAGCAGACGCCCGATCAACGGCTCGCCCGCACCGAGGATCAACTTGATCGTCTCGTTGGCCTGCAAGGCGCCGACGATGCCTGGCAGCACACCCAGCACGCCGCCTTCGGCACACGAGGGGACCAGCCCCGGCGGGGGCGGCTCACGAAACAGGCAGCGGTAGCAGGGCCCCTCCCGGGCGTAGAACACCGATGCCTGACCCTCGAACCGAAAGATCGAGCCGTAGACGTTGGGCTTGCCCAACAACACGCAGGCGTCGTTGACCAGATAGCGGGTAGGGAAGTTGTCGGTGCCGTCGACGACGATGTCGTAGCCATCGAGGATCGCCAACGCGTTCTCCGAGTTGAGACGCGCATCGTGCGTCTCGATCTCGATCTCGGGGTTGAGGTCGAGCAGCCGCTCGCGTGCCGACTCGAGCTTCGAGCGGCCGACGGCCGCCGTCCCATGGACGATCTGCCGCTGCAAGTTGCTGTACTCGACGACATCGAAGTCGACGATCCCGATCGTGCCGACGCCGGCCGCCGCCAGATAGAGTGACGCCGGCGAGCCCAGGCCGCCGGCCCCGATCAGCAGCACGCGCGCCTGCTTCAGCTTCTTCTGGCCCTCCAGCCCGACCTCCGGCATGATGATGTGCCGGGCGTAACGGCGCATCTCGTCGGGTGACAACTCCACCGCTTCGGCTCCGTGGACGGTCGTCGTGGCCCCACCGGCGATTGACGGCACGATTCGGATCTCGTCGCCGCTCTTCAGGCCGGTCTTCTCTCTACCCTCAAGGTAGCGAATGTCGTCCTCGTTCAGATAGACGTTGACGAAACTGCGAAGCTTTCCGTCCTCCGCGTAAAGATGCCGTCTCAGCGCACCGTGCCGATCCGTGAGGCGCTCCAGCGCCTCGGCCACGGTCGCCGCCTCTACCTCCACCGTGTGACGGCCGCCGGTGTACTGCCGCAGGGGTGTCGGGACGATGACCGAAATCGCACTCATAATTATCTAGACCTCATTCAGATGCTCGCTTCAAGATGCTGATCCCAATGTCAACTCGCGCCGCTGCCGCCGCCCGCCTCCCGAAGCGAGACCGGCTCGAAGCGCTCCCGAGACTCGGCCAGTCGCCAAGCGCGCGTGACGCCGGCACGGCCCGACTCGACACTCACGATCAGATAGATGTACCACGGCCAGGCGTGCTCGCGGTCGAATTCTGACGGCACGGCCGCGGCGTCCGGATGCGAGTGGTAGTACCCCACCACCTGGACGCCCGCCGCCTCGGCGCGCTTCTCCAGCTCCAAGACCGCGCCAGGGTCGATGAGATAACGGCGCCGGCGTTCATCGGCGCGGACGTTGCTAACCGGCACCGCGTCGATCACCCGGACATCGCCATCCCGGGCATCACCCAGAAGGCCGCCGCAAACCTCCTCTGGGTAGCCCGATTCCGCGTGTTCACGGACCCGTTCCAGTACTCCCGCCGCAAAGCGCAGCATACGATCGCTCGCCGTTGGCTTCATCGTGCCCCCGCCCACAGGTCCAAACTCAAATACCGATCGCCGCCGTCCGGGAATACCGCCACGATGCAGCCGCGTTCCAGCTCCTCAGCCACCCGGCGCGCGGCGCAGGCCGCGGCGCCCGACGACGGACCGACCAGCAGCCCCTGGTCGCGGGCGAGCTGCCGTGTCATCGCGTAGGCGTCCTCGGTCCCCACCCGTATCGTGCGCGACGGCAACGCGGGGTCGTACAGGCCCGGGACGATCGCGGTGGGAAGGTGCTTGAGGCCTTCGATCCCATGAAACCCCTCGTCCGGCTCCACGGCGATCAGCCCGACGCCGGCGTCGCGTTCCCTGAGATACCTTCCGCCGCCCATCAGCGTACCGGTCGTTCCCAGGCCCGCCACCAGGTGCGTGATCGAGCCACCGGTCTGGGACCAGATCTCCGGCCCCGTGCTCTCGTAGTGGGCCCGGGCATTTGCCGGGTTGTTGTACTGATCCGCGTAGAAGTAGCGGTCGGGATCGTCGCGGGCCAGCTCCCGTGCGCGCAGGATCGCGCCGTCCGAGCCCTCTGAAGGATCCGTCTCGATGACCTCTACCCCGTAGGCCCAGAGCAGGGCTTTGCGTTCCGCGCTGGCGTTGCCTGGCAGGCAGATCGTGACCGCGAACCCCCGGGCGGCCCCGAGCATGGCGTAGGCGATCGCCGTGTTGCCGGAGCTCGCGTCCAGCAACCGCCGCCGCGGCAAGACCCCCGCGCGCTCGGCGTCCAACACGATGGCCCGGGCTGCCCGGTCCTTCACCGAGCCGCCCGGGTTCATCCACTCCGCCTTCGCCAGGATCGTGACGCCCGGCGCGACACCGGGAAACCGCAGCGGTACCAGCGGCGTGTTGCCGATGAGGTCCAGGATGTCGCGCGCCGACCCCCCGGCCTTCCATTCGGCCAGGTCGCTGGGGCCGACGGTCCGTGTGGCGAGCCGCATCGCTCTCTCTCCAGACAAAAACAAACCGGCCGCGGCTTTCAGGGGCCGCGGCCGGCGGGGTGATGACGGTGTTCGTTTCGCTCGATTCAAACCTCTTCGAGATCGTACCGGTCCCCTCCGGCCCGGCGCCCCAGGGCGCCGTGTCGACAGATGCAGGGACAGGAGCAGATTCGATCGCGACGTCTCATACTTTGAATTTGATAATGATTATCAACTCCGAGGTCAAGTTCTTGTCATCGGAGGTGAAGCTGTGATTTCTCATACAGTTAGACCGACCCGCGGCAAGCGGCGGCCTGCGCCTGCACGCCTGCCCCTAGACCCGACCGGGTGAACGCGGGATCGCCGGGCCGAGTTCCGGCTTGGGGTTTGGCGCCGGCTCAGACCTCGACGGCCAGGCTGCGGCGGATCGCCTGGACGTTGTCGGGGATCGAGCCCTGGGAGAAGACGGCCGACCCGGCCACGAGGACGGTGGCGCCCGCGGCCACGACCGCCGGCGCGGTGGTGGGGTCGATGCCGCCGTCGACCTCGACCTCGAGCGCTGGGAGCCCTTCGGCTTCGAGCCGGCGCGTCAGGCGGGCGATCTTGGGAACGCACTCGGGGATGAAGCGCTGGCCGCCGAAGCCCGGGTTGACGGTCATGATCAGGACCAGATCGACGAAGGGGAGGATGTCGACGAGGGTTTCGACGGGGGTGGCAGGGTTGATCGCCACGCCCGGGCGCGCGCCCAGCTCGCGGATGCGCGCGACGGTGCGGTGGAGGTGCGGGCAGGTCTCCTGGTGGACGGTGAGCAGGTTGGCGCCGGCGTCCACGAAAGCCTCGAGATAGCGATCGGGCTGTTCGATCATCAGGTGGACATCGAGCGGCAGGCTGGTGACGCGACGCGCGGCCCGGACGATCAGGGGCCCCACGGTGATGTTGGGCACGAAGTGACCGTCCATGACGTCGACGTGGATCCAGTCGGCGCCGCCTTTTTCGCTCTCGGCGATCTGTTCGGCGAGGCGGGTGAAGTCGGCGCTCAGAATACTCGGGGCGATCCGTACCATCGGTAGCGAGCCGGTTCAGATGATTCCGAGTTTGGTCCCGACCTTCTTCATGGCCGCCAGCACGGCGTCGAGGTGCTCGATCTCGTGCCCGGCGGAGATCTGACAGCGGATGCGGGCGGTGCCGTGGGGCACGACGGGGTAGCCGAAGCCGATGACAAAGACGCCTTCGTCGAGCAGCAGCTTGCTCATGCGGATCGCTTCGGCGGTCTCGCCGATGATGATCGGTACGATCGGGGTGTCCCCTTCGATCGGCTTGAACCCGGCCTCCAGCAGCTTCTCACGGAAGTACTTCGTGTTGGCATGGAGCTTCTGGACCCGCTCCGGGTGACGCTCGAGGTACTCGATGGCCGCCAGCGAGTGGGCCGTCGTCGCCGGTGGCAGCGCGTTGGAAAAGAGCATGGGGCGCGAGCGCTGGGTCAGATAGTCGGTCAGCGCCCGGGGGCCCGCGGTGAAGCCTCCGGCCGCGCCGCCCAGTGCTTTGCCCAGCGTACTGGTGACGACGGGCACCTGACCGTGCAGGCCGAAGTGCTCGGGCGTGCCGCGTCCCGTCGGTCCCAGTACGCCGGTGGCGTGTGAGTCGTCGATGGCGACGGTCGCGTCGTACTTCTGGGCGAGTTCGAGGATGTCGGGGAGTTTGCAGATGTCCCCTTCCATCGAGAAAACGCCGTCGGTGATGACGAAGCGGTGGCGAGCGCTCTGGGTGTCCTTGAGCGCCTGCTCCAGCCCCTTCATGTCGGAGTGCTTGTAGATCTTGCGGTTCGACTTCGTCATC
>CAYGAJ010000167.1:0-5637 GCA_964347815.1 uncultured Gemmatimonadota bacterium
TGAAATCGATCACCATCCGCTACTGTCCGATTTGAGCCGTCAAGGCGGCCATCGCCGCCCGGGTGGCGGCGCAGCTCAGCAAAGATCCGGATGTCGAGGTGGAGCTGGTGCGCGGTGGGCTCGGAGAGCTCAGCGTGCGTCTCGGTGACCGGGAACTCTACGACTCCAACCGGCTGCTATACCCGCGTCCCAGCACGGTCGTGCGTGAGGTGAAGCGCCAGCTTTCGAGTTAGGCTGCACCTTCGGCGATTGGCGTTCCGAGAGCCGCGGTCAGCCCGGCCAAGGAGTAGAATAGATGTCGCTCGATTTCGAGAAGTTCTTTGATGTTTCGCTCGACCTGCTCTGCATCGCCGGGACCGACGGATACTTCAAGCGTGTCAACGCCTCCTTTGCGCGCACGCTGGGCTGGTCGACGGAAGAGCTGCTGAGACGGCCGTTCATCGAGTTCGTACACCCCGACGACGTCGCATCGACGCTGCGCGAAGTCGAGAGCCTCGCCGCCGGCAAACCGACCGTCTCGTTCGAGAACCGGTACATCTGCGCCGACGGCTCCTACAAGTACTTGCTGTGGACGTCGCACCCGGAGCCGGAGACGGGCTTGCTGTACGCGATCGCTCGCGACATCACCCGCCTCAAGCAAGCGCAAGAACGGTTTCAACTCGCCATCGAGGCCTCGCCCAGCGCGATGCTGATGATCGATGTCCGCGGCGCGATCGTGATGTCGAACAAGGCCGCAGAACGTCTGTTCAGGCATGCTCCGGGAGAACTGACTGGAAGACAGGTCGAGACGCTCATCCCGGTCGATCTGCGCGAGCTGCATACCCGCAATCGTGAAGCCTACATGCTCGACCCTTCGGCACGTCCCATGGGGGAAGGCCGCGATCTGACGGCGCGTCGCAAGGACGGGTCGGAGATACCGGTCGAGGTCGGCCTCAATCCGGTCTTAACGGAGACCGGGCTCCATGTGCTCTGCTCGGTTATCGACCTTTCCACCCGCAAGGCGACCGAGCAAAAGATTCTCGGCCTGGCCCGGCAGCTCGAGGCGGCCAACGCCCGACTGGCGGAGCTGGCGGCGACCGATCCGCTGACCGGACTGCAGAATCGACGCGCCTTCATGAAGGAGCTGGAGAGACACCTGCTGCTGGCGTCGCGCATCGGGCGGTCGGTCTCTCTGCTGATGGCGGATATCGATCGCTTCAAAGGATACAACGACGCCTTTGGACACCCCGCCGGCGATACAATTCTGAAAACGGTGGCCAGTATTCTACGCGAGACGGCGCGACGCAGCGATTTCGTGGCCAGGCACGGTGGTGAGGAGTTCGCCATCGGGCTGCCGGATACGGATCGCGAAGGAGCGGTGACGCTGGCCGAGCGCTTTCGCGCTGCCATCGAGGCTCACACCTGGTCCAGGCGTGACATCACGATGAGCTTCGGTGCCGCGACTGTGGTTCCGGACCGCGAAGGAGAAGGGGTTACACCGGTCCTCGAAGCGCTCATAGAGAGAGCGGACCGGGCGCTGTACCGATCAAAGGAAGCCGGCCGTAACCGAGTGACCCACTGGAGTGACCTGCCCGACGATTCAGGCCGCCGCGCCTGACTCTATTCGCCTTCTTTGATATCTTCGAGCACCACCTGAGCCGCGTTGTATCCCGGCGCGCCCGTGACCCCGCCACCCGGGTGGGTTCCGGCGCCGCAGAGGTAAAGCCGCTCGATCGGCGTGCGATAGCGAGACCAGCCCTGGACCGGCCGCATGAACAGCACCTGATCCAGCGTCATCTCGCCGTGGTAGATGTTCCCCTCGGTCAGGCCGAACACATCTTCGAGATCGAGCGGTGTCAGAACCTGACGGTGAAGGATGGCCGACGGCAGGTTGGGCGCGTAAGCCGCCAGGGTCTCGACGACCGCGTCTCCCAGAGCGTCGCGTCGCTGGGCGTCCCAAGCGCCCTCCTTCAGCTTATAGGGGGCGTACTGCACCAGGATCGACATGACGTGCTTTCCGGGCGGCGCCAAGCTCGGATCGCTGAGAGTCGGAATCACCGCCTCGAGCACCGGTCGGCTGGAGGGCGCCCCGTACTTCGCGTCATCGTACGCTCGCTCCAGGTACTGCAGGCTGGGGCTGATCGAGAGCGCGCCCCGCAGGTGGGCGTCACCTTCCGGCGCATCTTTGAACTTGGGCAGCTCGCCCAGCGCCAGGTTCACCTTGGCGCAACAGCCTCGGTACTTCACGTTGCGAACCTGGCGCATGAAGGTTGGCTCCAGGGCAACGGGCTCGACCAGGCCGAAGTAGGTGCGGTGCGGGTCGGCGTTGGAGACGACTCGCGACGCGCCGATCTCCTCGCCGCCGGCCAGGATCACGCCCGTCGCACGGCCGTCCTCGATCTTGATCCGCTCGACGCTGGCCCCGGTCCGCAGCTCGGCCCCGGCGCCACGGGCGAACTCAGCCAGCGCGCGTGTGAAGGCGCCGGCACCCCCACGCACGATGTGCAGAGGTCGAATCGCACCCTTCGGCGCCCAGGCGTGCTGGTGGATGAACATGAAGGCCGTGCCCGGCGCCATCGGCCCCTGAAACAAGCCCGTGACGGCGCCAACGCCGAGCGCGCCTTTCAAAAGGTCGGTCTCGAACCAGTCGTCCAACAGCTCCCGGGCGGTCATCGGCATGATGCGAAGCACTTCGAGCATGTCGCGCCGGCCGATGCGCCTCATCCGCCCGGCGAGCCGTAGAAGTTCGACGAGGCCGGCGGGAGATTCGGCCAGTGGGTTGGGCGGCGGCCGCTCGTAAATCCAGGCGAGCAGGCGGGCCGCCTTGGCGACCAGGGCGGTGAAGTCGACCCAGCGCTCGGCATCGGTAGGGGAGAGGCGGCGGATCGCTTCGACGGCTTTGACCGGCTCGCGCCATAGCAGGAGCGGGTCGCCATCCGGTGAGGGCGCGAACACAGAGAGGTCCGACGCGGCCAGAGCGAGTGCGTTGGCGACCAAGCCCTTCAGGTCCTGGGCAACGCGCGGGTGAAGCGGGCCGATGCGGTGAGCCCCGGTTTCGAACTTGAAGCCGGGGAAGACCTCCTCCGTGATCGCGGCGCCACCCACGACTTCGCGTCGTTCCAACACCACGACCCGTTGGCCGGCTCGAGCCAGGTAAGCAGCGGCGACGAGACCGTTGTGCCCGGCGCCGACGACGACGGCATCGAAGGGGTTGCCCATGGCTAGCCGCCCCGCAGGATGGTCAGAGCGGCAAGCCGCCCGGACGCGCCCGAGATGCCGCCACCGGGGTGCGTGCCGGAGCCGCACAGATAGAGATGTCTGACCGGCGTCCGGTACTTTGACCAGGGTGCGGCCGGTCGCATGAAGAAGAGCTGGTGCAGGGACAGCTCACCGTGAAAGATGTTGCCTTCGGTCAGCCCGTACTCCTCCTGCATGTCCCAAGGCGTGACGACCTGCCGGTGCAGGATGCGATCGGGGAGATCGGGTGCGAACGCCGACAGGGTATTGATCACGGCGTCCCCGAACTCCTCACGCGCCCTATCGTTCCAACCCCCCTCGAGGGCGAAGGGCGCGTACTGGACGAATATCGACATCACGTGCTTGCCGGGCGGCGCCATGCTGGGATCGATCATCGAAGGCAGGATGATGTCCATGTACGGGTGCCGCGAGAAGTTGCCGTACTTCGCGTCATCGTAAGCGCGTTCGACGTACTCGACGCTGGGACTGATCGAGATCGCGCCACGCAGATGGGGGCCCGGCTCCGGCATGCAGGTGAAGCTGGGCAGTCCGTCGAGGGCGAGGTTGACCTTTCCCGACGACCCGCGGATCCGGTAGCGCCGAATCGCCTCGACGAAATCACCCGGCAACTGCTGGGGATCGGTCAGTTGAAGAAACGTGCGCTTGGGGTCGACCGATGAGATGACGCACTCGGCACGGATCTCTTCGCCGTCCTCGAGGACCACGCCGTCGGCCCGCCCGTTCTTCACGATCAACTGCGCAACGGACGCACCGGTGCGTATCTGGGCGCCGAGGTGGCGCGCCGCTGACGCGATCGACTCGCTCACCGCGCCGGTTCCGCCGCGGGCGAACCCCCAGGCCCGAAACACGCCATCCAGCTCACCCATGTAGTGGTGTAGCAGCACGTACGCCGTCCCCGGCGAGCGCGGACCGAGGAACGTCCCGATCACGCCGCTGGCCGACATCGTCGCCTTCAGCGGCTCGCACTCGAACCACTCGTCGAGAAAATCGGCCGAGCTCATCGTCAACAGCTTGTAGAGGGCGAAGAACTTCTCGGGCCCGAGGCCACGGAAGTGCTTGCCCAGCTTGACGAGCGCCGCCAGATCGCCGGGGCTGAACGAGGTCGGGTCGGGCGGCACCATCCCCATGATCGGCTTCACCGCGAACGCCAGCTCGTGCATCAGCTTGCCGAAGTCGTCGTACGCTTCGGCGTCCTTCGGCGAGTGGCGGTATAGCTCACGGCGGGTCTGGTCGTGATCGGCCCAGCGCGCCAGGTAGTCGCCGTTGGGCAGCGGCGTCAGCGTGCTTTCCAAGGGCAGGATCTCGAGCCCGTGCCCGGGCAGGTCGAGCTCGCGGACGATCTCGGGACGCAGCAGACTCACCACGTACGAGAGGACCGAGTACTTGAACCCGGGATAAACTTCTTCGGTAATGGTTGCGCCGCCGACCCGGTCGCGTCGCTCCAACACCAGAACCTTGCGTCCGGCTCGGGCCAGGTACGCGGCCGCCACGAGACCGTTGTGGCCGCCTCCCACGATGACAGCGTCGTATCCGGATCTGCGCGCGCCCCTCATTTCCGCTTCCGCTCCGGATCGAAGAAGGGAAGCTTCACCACACGAGCTTCGGCCCGCCTGCGTTGATGTTCTACCGTCACCTCGAACTCGACCGCGGTGCCGGGCTTGGCGTAGGCTGCGCGCAGGTGGGCCAGCGCGATGTACTTCTTTATGGTCGGCGACCAGCAACCGGAGGTGGCGTAACCGACCTGTCTTCGGCCGGCGTAGATCGGCACGCTGGCGCGCCAGGCGGTTCTGGGCAGCTCGGGTGGCAGGCCGAACTCGGCGTACACCCTCTCCAGCGAGGGCCAACTCACCTCGACGCCCCGAAGCTTCCAGGCCGGGCCGCGTTGCCACTCTTCCAGCAACGCCCTGCGTCCCACGAAGTCACCTTTTTCCAGGCGGACCGTCCAACCCAATCCCAGCTCGAACGGCGAAGACTTCCGCGCCTCGATCAGCGCGCGGTGGGTCGGGATGTAGTCCACGGCGATGAGCAGCAGACCGGCTTCGATTCGCGCGATGTCCATCCCGAGTATCCCGGCCGGCGTGATTCCGTAGGGCGCGCCCCCTTCCATCAAGGCGTCCCAGATGTCCACGGCGCGTGTCGCGTCCATCCACACCTCGTAACCCAGGTCGCCGGTGTAGCCCGTGCGCGTGATCGTCACCGGGATCTTGCCGATGCGACCCTGTGTCAATCGGAAGAACTTGAGCCCGTCGATCGGAACGTCGGCGACGCTCTGCAGTATGGCTCGAGAGTTCGGGCCCTGTAGCGAAAGGGCGGCGGTCGAGTCCGAAACGTCCTCGATGCTCACCCGCAGCCCCACCGCGTTGTCCAGCAGCCAGCGCAGATTCGGCTCACCGGACGTGA
>CAYGAJ010000168.1:0-5628 GCA_964347815.1 uncultured Gemmatimonadota bacterium
GCTCCAGCTCGTCGGCGATGAACGTGCCGTCCGGGTCCTGTGGCTCTGAGGCTGGGTTTCTCTTCGCCTCGACCGGCGGCTGCTGGCCCATCGCCAGGGCGTCCTCGACCCGCTGTATAAACTCGGCAAGCGTCAGGTTGCCTGTGCCTTCGGCGCGGAATCGCGTGGACGCGGTGAACCCGACCTGCAGACCGGCCAGCTCCAGCGTCACGCTGCCGGCGGGATCGATCGCCGTGATCCGGCTCTCGATCTCCTCCTCGTCGAACAGCTCCTCCGGTCGCTCCAGCTCGATCTCGCGCGCGACCAGCGAACCGGGAACGAGCTTGATCTCGACCCGGCTGGGCCCGGCGATCAGGGCGTCGCGCAGCTGCGTGACCGTGATCTCCTCCGAGAACTGCGTGGCACCGGGCAGATTCGGGACGTTCGGCCCGGTGGAGTCGTCGTTACAGCCGCTCGTCGCCAAGAGCAGCGTCGCCAGGCCGGCGAGGGCCGTGATGAGTCTCAGGCGCAAAGTCATGGCGGGACCTCCCCCGTTTCGCGTTGACGTGTTCGATTGCAGCCACGGACCCGGGGGAGCACGGTGCGTGCCTTAGCCGAGAATGGCGTGGCCAAGCGGAAAACTGCTGATCTGCCGGTACCCGCCGTCTGATGCGATTCGGAGCGGGTGTAGCGATACGGTACACGGATCCCGAACAGCGGTCGCCCGGGGGAAGGTGGTCGAAGGAGCCTGGAGCCGGCGGCCGGATCGGGCAACCGCTGGGGGGTCAGAGGAAGCTTGCCGCTTCCCCCCAGCGCGGACCGAAGACGAACTCGGTCAACGGCTTGCGCACGCGCGGCCGCCGCCCGGCTTCCGGCGGCTCGTCGGCCGCCTGGCCCGTTTCGCTGGGGTAACCGAGCGCAGAGATAGCTCCCGGCTCGAACCCCTGAGGCAGCAGCTCGCCCTTCAGCCGCTGGCGATCGAAGCCCGCGATCTGGTGCATGACGAGCCCGGCGGCGTAGGCCTGGAGGAACATATTCTCCTCGGCGGCGCCCAGGTCGCGGAGCGCGCTGGGGTTGGGCTTGTCGTTGCGCGTGAGATGCGTGCGGTAGGCGGAGGCGATGAGTACCGGCGCCGACTTGGCCCAGGCGTTCCCGGGGTTGAGGTACCCTTGCAGTTGAGCGAGCCACTCGGGCTGGTCCGCGGTGGCCACTAGGAAGCGCCACGGCTGCTCGTTGTAGGAGGACGGGGCCCAGCGCGCCGCCTCCAGCACCAGCTTCAGTTTTCCCGCCTCGACCGGACGGGTGGAGATCGCCCGCGGGCTCCAGCGGTGGCTGATCAACGGATGAATCTCCAGGTCGGTTGGGGCGGGGCGCCCGTGGCTGAGATCTTTCTCCATGCTCGTCATGCCGCTCCGAGTTCGGGCTGGCGCAGTGCGTCTAGCCAGCCGGCGTTTGGTCACCCCCATCGAGTCCCACCAGCTCGAGCAGCTTGAGCGCGTTCTTCGAGCTGGCGAAGCCGGGGCGCAACTTATAATCGAAGGTGATTCTGGGGCCATCGGGACCTTCCTCGACGCGCTCGCTGAAGTGAACGGGCGCGCAGGACATCGCCAGCGCTTCCGTCTCGGCCAGCTGCAGGTCGTGTGAGGTCACACCGCCGATCGCGCCGGCCGCCACCAAGTGCGCGATGACCTTCCGGGCTGCGATGCGGCGCTCTTCGGAGTTCGTGCCCTGGAAGATGTCGTCGAGCAGGTAGAGCAGGGGTCCCCCGTCCTCACGCGCGCGCCGGGCCGCTTCCACCACTGCTCGCAAGCGCTCCAGCTCGGCCATGAAGTGAGAGAGCCCCATCTGCAGGGAGTCGTGCACCCGCATGCTGGTCTCGAGACGCACGGCCGGCGTTCGCATCTCCGAGGCGCAAACCGAGGCGCCGGCCCGGGCCAGCACCACGTTCATACCGATCGCCCGCAGCAACGTGCTCTTACCGGACATGTTGGAGCCGGTGACCAGTAGAAAGCTTCCGGGAGGCCCGAGCGTCACGTCGTTCACCACGCGCACGCCATCCGGCAGCAGCGGGTGACCGATGCCGCGCGCGGCGATGCTGGGCGGTCCGTCCTCGACGATCTCGGGGAAGACCCAGTCGGGATTGTCATGGGTCAGCGTCGCCAGCGCGGCCAGGGCGTCGGCCTCGCCCAGCGTCGCGAGCCAGACACGGGCACGTCGCCCCGACGTGAGCTGCCAGCGCTCGAGTCGTCGGATCACGTGGAAGTCCCAGAGCGTCAGCGCCTGGATCGGTCCGTAGAACATCGAAAAGCGAACCTCGGCTAGGCGCAGCAGACGGTCCAGGCGCTTCATCTCGCGGTCGGCCTCGACGGCACCGCCGGACAGATCGGTCTGGAGTTTCTGAAGAGTCGCCGACTGGAACGGGGTCGTCGACACCCGGTGGAACAAAGCGGCGAACTGTTGAAAGGCACGCTCCTGTGCGAAGGCCCGGTCGAAGATCTCGTGGATCTCGCGGCGCACGGAGAACGTCAGGCCGAGGTTGAAGAGCAGGACGGCGGCCCAGGTGACGTAGGAGACGAGACCGAGCGCGTTGAGAACGATCAGGGCGGCGGCGACGGGTGGCAACGACCACGCCGACCAGGTCAGCCAGCGCCGTCGGCTGGTCAGCCAGGGCTCGCCCTCCGACCACTCGAGAAAACGCTCGACCGCTTCGGCGGTCGTCTGTGTCATCAGCCGCCCGCGTACGGTGATCTCCTCGCGCAGATCGATCAGCGGCGCCAGCTCGGCCACCGCCGCCTGGCGGGCACGGATCGTCTCAGGGTCGGAGACATCGAGCAGCCAGCGTCGCAGGGTCTCACGGCCCGGCGGCGTGCCGACCATGCTCAACAGCGAGGCCAACGAGGCCGGCCCAAAAAGGTCGAGGTCTTCGGCAAGAGCCCGGCCCTCCGCCGGCGCCTCGGGACCCACCGGCAGCGCGGACCAGTCCCGCGCCAGACGCGCCAGCCCCTCGCCGTTCAGCTGCAGCAGCCGCTCGTACCAGTCGCGCCGCTCTTTGACCCGGTTGTGGTGAATCACCAGAGCTAGGAAGGAGATCACGAGCAGCGTCGCGATGACGAGCAGGCCGGGAACGCCCAGCCGGTCCACGACCGGCCCGGGCCAAAAAAGTAGCGCGGCACCGAGGGCGAAAAGGCCCAGCCGGACGTGGGCTAACCGCTTGGAACGGGCGGCGCACGCGTCGCGCAGCGCGGCAAAACGCTCGCTCCGCTGGCGATAATCGAGGGCGGGTCCCCCTTCAGAGGGCATCATGAGAGATCAGAGGTCGGGGCTTCGCAAAACGAACCTGACGTTAAAGGCCAAGGCGTGTCGGCACCAGGGTTGCGCCGGTCTGGGCGGCGGTCCACATGGGGAATCGCGTTCAGCTTCACTAGTCACGGCGGCGCCGGCCGCGTCCCCAACCTCGAGGAGGTCCGTGTGGCTCTTCCAGTTCGACGAGCTGTTCCACCGAAAGCTGAAGGGCAGCGGCCTCGAACCGTACATCGAGCTCGAGGCCCAGATCGCCGCCGAAGAGAAGAGCCTGGTCGAGCGCTACACCCTCTAACGACGACGGCCCTCACAGCTGGTCCAGCAGCAGCTCGCCCTGGACCGCGAAGTAGAGACCGTACGCGGCGCCGATCGGGTGGTCGGCAACCGGGTCGTTGAAGATGTTATGGAACAGGAGGTGGCCGCGCAGTCGCCGCTTCCAGAGCCACTTCTGCACGGCCAGGTCGAGGACGACCGCATCATCGAGCTTCGCGCTATAGCGGCCGTCGCTCTGCTCTGCAGCCAGCCGGTAACTGGCCCAGCGGCTCGAGCCTCGATAGCGCATCGCCGCCCACAGGTCCAGAGACGGCCAGGGGCTGTAGAGCGCCGAGATCCGCAGCCGGTGCCGGGGTACGGTGCGCCACGCCGCGCGAAACGCTTCGCTTCCGCCCAGGATATCCTGGTATCGATAGTAGGTCCGGACCCGCAGCGACCTCCGCCTCCACTCGGCCGCCAGGTCGGCGCCGCCCACTTCGCCGTCTTGATCGATCCGCAGGTTGGCCGGGCCGGTGAACGCCTGTGTGACGTCGCCGAATTGGAACGTCTGCTGGGTCAAGGCGAGCCGCGAGAGCGCTCGGATGTAGGCGCCGAGCTGCAAGGTCAGTCCGTCCGCAAGGGGTACGCGCCAACGCAGGTCGCCGCTCAGCCCACGCGTCGTTTCCAAACCTCGCTCTTGCGTCACCCCGACGCCTGCATCGGGCAGGAAACCGTAACCGCGCTCCTGCCACAGCCAGACGCGGCCATCCTCGGCCGGGGTGCGCTCGGCCCACGCGATCGTCGCCTCGACGGTCTGCCCCGCCTGCGGTGACCATTGGTGCGTGAGCGCCGCTTGCACCCCGAGCTCGCCTTCACCGCCGGTAAGGCGAAACGCCAGCGTCTGGTAGGCGCTCTCGGCTAGCCGATAGGACAGTTCGCCGTGAGCCCGAAATAGCGTGAGCTGGTCGTCGGTCAGCCTGTATCCCGTTTCGGCCGAGGCGCCTTCCACCATGAAACCGAGCGTCGCGCGCAGCGATGGGCGGAGCTCGACCGCTTGCACGCCGGCACGCCAGCGATGCAACCGCCAATCGAAGTCGAGGTCGAGGGTGTTGTCGTGCCGTTCGAGCGCGTTGGACGAATAAGCTGCCTGATAGCGCAGGCGCGTGCTCGCGGTCAGGCCGAAGCTGCCCGCAACGCTCGCCACGTTGAATGGGCTCTCCGCCGGCACCTCGCGACCGAACTGCGGGAGGTAGTAGTAGTCGCGCGTCCATGAGCGACCGAGGAATAGGGTCTGTGTGCCGCCCGGCGCTTCGTAGACGGCCTTCAACGACACTGCGCTCTGCTTGATGATCGGGTACGCGCCGATCGTGATGTCAAAGTTGCGCCCGCGGACCTGGGGATCGGTGACAAAGTGCTCCTGCCAGCGAGCGCCGACATCGATGTGGCCTCGCGCACCTGAGAATCCCGCCGAACCCGCCAGCGCGGTGCCGATCCGGTCGATGTTGGGTGTCCTGAGGTCGGTGAAACTGTAAGGCCCCGGATCGCCCGTTTCGTTGGCGGTGGCGACGAAAGCGCGGCCCGAGACGCCCCCGCGCGACTCGCGTGTGTGAAACTTGATCAGCCCCTCGCCGAACAGCACGCCGTCGACCACTGTCGGGGCGCTGAACACTTCGACCGAGTCGATCTGGCCGAGCGTTACAGGCAGCCGGTCCAGGCTCCGCACCCCGAAGAGGTCCAGATCCACCGTGTGGCCGTCGAGCATCACGGCCCAGCCCGGACGTTCGAACGACGAGAGGCCGCGCGGGCTCGCCTGCCAGGTGAACCCATCGACGCTGCTGACATCCCACTCGTCGATGAGGTTGAAGATGTCGGCGAGACGGCGAACGCCGGCCTGCTGCAAGGTGCTGGCCCTGATCACCTGCCGGCCGAGCGTGGCGCGCTCGCCGCTCTGGCCGTGCGCGCGTGGCGCGAGGAGCGCGACGAACAGCAGGCCGGCGAAGAGCCTCCTCATTCGAACAGCGCCTTCAGCCAGTCCGGCGTAACGAACGCGCGTCCGAGACCGGCGGCGAGGAACACGAGGCGCAGCCGCTCGTGGGT
>CAYGAJ010000169.1:0-5619 GCA_964347815.1 uncultured Gemmatimonadota bacterium
TGGGGGCCAACATCCTCAACATCGGCGGCGCCGGCGCGCTGTTCGGATACGCAGTCTACCGCACGCTGCTTGGCCTGAGCGGCGATGGGCCGCGACGGCGCGGAGCGGCGGCCGCAGCCGCTGCCTTCCTCGCCACCGTCCTCACCGGCGCCGCCGCCGGCGTCGAGCTCGGGCTGAGCGGTGTGGCACCCACGCGCCTGGCCGTGAGCGCCATGACCGGCGTACACGTGTTCATCGGGGTGGTGGAGGCCGCGATCACCGGGCCCGCCGTCTGGGCGCTAGTTCGCAAGCGGCCCGACCTGATCTACCGCCCGCAGGCGGTGCTCTCCGCCGGTCCGACCGGGGCCGTCGTGCTCGCCGCGCTGGGAACCGTCGCCATCGTCGCCGGCGCGCTGTCGCTGATCGCCTCGGCGGCCCCGGACAGCCTGGAGCGTGTGGCCATCGATCTGGGAATCGCGCAGGCGGCGGCCGATTGGGACGGCGCCGTCTTTCCCGGTTACCGCAGCTGGCTGCCCGGTGCCGCGGGGACCCTCGTCGCCGTCGTGTTCGGCGTAGCTTTGCTTTTCGCCGGAGCCCTGGGTCTGGCCCGGGCGCTCGCCCACACACGCCGCCCGCGATAGCCGCGATGGGTTTCGCCCACCTCGACCGCTACGCCGACCGCCCCTCCTGGCTCACGGGCAGAACCACGCCCAGACAGCGCCTTTGGATCGCCATCGCCGCCGCCTTTGCCGCCGGCCTCATGCCACCCGGCGCCTGGTTCGCGCTCGGACTCCTGGCCGTCGTGGTCGCGCTGGGCGTCTTTTCGGCGAGACTCCCTGCAACCGTCCTCGCCCGGCGCCTCGCACAAGCCCTGCCCTTCTTCTTGCTCCCGGCCCTGGTCCTTCCGTTCAGCATTCCCGGGCCTGAAGCGCTTGCCCTGGGCCCGTTTGCGCTCAGCGGGCCCGGCCTGGTCAAGGCCGCCGAGATCATCTTCCGCGCCAGCCTGGCGGTGACCGCCGTCACGGTGATCGTCTCGGTGACCCGCGCCGCCGACCTTTTGAACGCGCTCGACGACCTGCCGCTCCCCGCCCTCGTCAAAAGCTCGCTCTCTCTGGGCTACCGCTACGTCTATGTGCTGAACGATGAACTCGAGCGCACGCGTCGCGCCCTGCAAAGCCGCGCCGGCGCGGCGACGGGGCTTCGGATGTGGCGCGCCCGTGCGACGGCGCTCGCACACCTGATCATCCGCGCACACGCTCGCACATCCCGAATCCATTTCGCGATGCTGAGCCGTGGATACCGCGGTACGTTACCCACCCTGCGGAACGCCCAGCCCCGACGGGGCGCATTCACCGCCGGTATCCTGACGCTGCTCGTGGCGATCTGGGCGGCGGGACTGCTGGAGGTGACCCTGTGACCGAGTCCGGCCATGGGCCGGCCTGGTCCGTCGAGATCGCCGATCTCGGCTTCAGCTACCCGGGGGCGGCGGCCCCGGCGCTTGACGGCGTCACGTTCTCGGTCGCGCCCGGCGAGCACGTCGCCCTGGTCGGGCCCAACGGCGCTGGCAAGAGCACCTTGCTGCTGCTACTCAACGGTTTGCTGGAGCCGACCTCGGGCTCGGTCACCATCGGCGGCCTCGTCGTCTCCGGGCCGAACTACCCGGAGATCCGGCGGCGGGTGGGTCTCGTCTTTCAGGATCCGGACGACCAGCTCTTCATGCCCTCGCTACTGGAGGACGTGGCGTTCGGCCCGCTCTGTCGCGGCCTGTCGCACGCGGAAGCCGACGGTCGGGCACGCCAGGCGCTGGACAGCGTGGGGTTGGGCCGGATCGATGCGACTCGCGCCGCCCACCACCTGAGCGGCGGCGAGAAGCGGCGGGCGGCGCTGGCGACGGTGCTGAGCACCGACCCCGGCGTCCTCGCCCTGGACGAGCCGAGCGCGTCGCTCGATGGTCGGGGCCGGCGGACGGTGGCGGAGATCCTCCGCGCCCGCAGCCAGACGCTCCTTCTGGTCACACACGATGTCGAGTTCGCCGCCGCCGTCTGCCCGCGCATGGTCCTGCTCGACCAGGGACAGCTGATCACCGACCAGCCCGCGGCCGAGCTATTGGCTCAGACGGAGTTGCTACTCGAGCACGGGCTGGAGCTGGCCAGCTGGCTGAGACAAGAGGCACCGCCGATCCCGCGGAGTTGACCAGCACCTGCGCTCAAGAAGAAAGGGCGCGGCTTTCACCGCGCCCTCGGTTCTGAATTCCGCTACAGCCAGTTATGGCGTCAGGCTGATCACCAGCCCCGCCGAGACGACGACGTCTGCCTGGAATTGGGAGCCGAACGTCACTTCGCCGCCGAAACCGGGGTCGTCGACCGTGATCTCGGAGGAGTAGAGGTAGCTCTGCGCATCCAGGCGAATACCGAGCAGGCCGGGCAACTTCACACGCATCCCCGCACCAACGACGCCGCCGATGCTGCTGTCACCGTCGGTAACGGCCTCGTAAGCGTCGCCGCCGTGGTCGATCAGCGCGATCCCGCCGTTGACGTGGAAGGAGATCGGTGCGAGCGGCACACCGAACTTGAAGATCAAACGACCGTCGATCGCCCAAGCGTTCGCGTCGATATCTTCGCCGGCACCGTCGACCGTCTGCTCGACATCGCTCAACGCATAAAAGAAGTTGCCTTCGACACCCAGCGGCCCGGGCAGCCAGACGGTGATCCGCCCGCCGAACGCCAGCGCCTCTTTCTGGGCCGCGCTCACGTCGAAGCCGAGCTGCGTATCGTCCACCAGGTCCAGGACCGGCACGAAGACACCCAGATACGGTTCGACCTCGACGCCCGGCAGCTGAGCCATGGCCGGTGTTGCGCCCAGAAGGGCCAACGCTGCGCCTACGCCAAACAACCGTCTCATCATGCTTCCTCCTCAGGCTGTTGAAGAATCTCCGAACGGTGATGAGCGCCATCGTCCGGGGGAAATGCCGCAGGGCGTATCGGGAGGGCGTTCAGGCGCGTGCCCGCAGGGGCACGGTCCGGAAATATAGCAACGGAAACGACTTGCGCCAAGGATGGCCCGCCGTTCACGGCCGCCGGCCCGGCTCCAGCTCAGAAGGGATACCCAAGGTCGATCGACACGTCGGGCCACTCGGAAAGGTCGCTCTCCGCCAGCGTCATCGTAATCTGACCCAGCACGGTCCGCGCGCCCAGCGTGATCCCATACCCGGCCGTGTAGCGATCCGGGTCGAAGGTCAACTCATCAAAGACGTTGCCCGCGTTCACCTGTACGATCGCGAACAGCCGCGGCCGGAACTCCACCTGCAGGCCGGCGCCGACGATTTCCACGGCGCGCCCGCGCCGCTCCTGGGTATCGAGACCGTAGAAGCGGAACTGGCGATCGGGGAAGATGAAGTGCGGGCTCGCCCCGCCCAGAAAGAAGAGGTAGTGCCCCGGCAAATCGGGTCCGCGCGCCATCCCCAGCGTCACCCGGCCGAGCAGCGATACCGCATGCGGCAACGGGAGGTAGCCCCAGGCATCCAGCGTATGGGCCTGAAAAGTCCGGTTGCTGCCGATCCCCCGGTCCGCCCACTCGCTCTTGACCAGTAGCTGCACGCCACGGGAGGGGAAGAGGGGGCGGTCGTACGTGTCCGCCTGCAACCGGGCGCCCAGAGTATAGAAGAGATCGTCCTCGTCAAACGCTTCCGGCGCTACAGCCGACTCGGAGTGCGCGTACTCTCCTTTGAGCTGCACACCGAGGACCGCCGCGCTGCCGAGGGCCAAGCCAGAGAACGCACTGAGACCGATGACGTCGGCCTGCGCCTCCGCAACGCGCCGTCCATTCTCGAACAGGTCGAACGGAGAACGGCTGAGCTCGAATGCGCCAGCGAGGCTGACCAGCCGGCCGGGCCCGGCCCTTCGGTGGTGGCGCGCGCTCAGCCGCAGCTGCTCGCCGAGCCGAACGTGAAAGCTCGTGAGCGATCCGTAGCCCAACAGGTGATTCAGCGTGGCCGACATCATGACCGATGCCTTGTAGCGGCTCTCATAGCGGAAGTTGAAGCCCACATGGTCCTGGGCCTTTTCGACCACGAGCAGAGACATCGTCGTCAGCGAGTCAGCTTCCGCCGTATCGAGGCGATAGCCGACCCGCGCAAACAGGCCGGTGGCGTAAGCGCGGGTAACTGCTCGATCGAGATCGCGCGAGGTCATCCAGGCCGGCACCCGCAGATCGAGCAACCGGCCCGCCCGTGCGGCCGGCGCCCTCCTGAGCCCCTCGATCGTCACGGCGACGATCCGCACCGAATCGGCGGGCGCCAACGCGGTTCGCGGAGCGCGCAGCGCCCGGGTGTCACCGAGGCGCGCCAAGATCTCGGGCAGCTTCTCGCGTGCGGCTTCATCGCCCCGGCGAATCCACTCAGCAGCCTGATCGAATCGCAGCGACGAGAGCCCGGCGATCTGCGGCTCGATGATCACGTCACAGAGGCGCCGCTGCTCTTCGGTCGACTTCGTGATCCGAAACGAGAGCGTCTGATCGAGAACGTCGAGCAGTGAGCTGAGACTGTCGGCAGGCTCGAGCGGCTCGGAGACGTCGCTGCAGATGACCAGCTCCGCGCCCGCCTCGACCACATCTTCCGCCGGCAGGTTGCGCGAAAAGGCGCCGTCGATGAGCGTGCGGTCGTTTACACGAACTGGCGCGAAGATGCTCGGAAGCGAGATGCTGGCTCGCATCGCCTCCGCGACGACCCCCGAGTCCAGCTCGACCGCATCGCCCGTTTCCAGATCGCTGGCGATCGCTACGAACTCGATCGGCAGCTGTCGAAAGTCCCGAACCCCGTGCGCCGGCCAGGCGAGCCGCGCAAACAGCTGTGAGATCCGCTGGCCCGCCACGAGGCCGAGGGGAAGCTCCACCCGACCCGACCGCACGGGAAGCGAGACCATGTCCGGATCGTCCAGCAGTTTCATCTCGATCGGTAGATCCGAGCGGTCGAGCCGGTCGGTGAACAGGCTCTCCCAGTCCCGTCCGGTGGCCACCTCCTCCAGCATCGCCGGGGAATAGCCGATGGCGTAGAGGCCGCCCACCACCGCGCCCATGCTGGTCCCGACGATCACGTCCACGCCGACCCCGGCTTCCTCCAGGACCCGCAACACGCCGATGTGGGCGAAGCCTTTCGCGCTGCCGCCGCTGAGCGCGAGGCCGACTTTCGGTGCTTGGATAGGACCCTCCTCTTGGGCGGTCCCCTGCCGCACCGACAACAGCACGGCTGCACCGATGAGACCGAACAGAACGGCTCGCTTTGAGGTCGCGACCAACTGTCGATTTCGCTTCATCAACCGCCGCTTCCGGCGTCGTATTCTGCGCCTGGCCCAGCCGTAAGCGCCGGGCGACCGAATCGATGCTTCTACTCAATTGGCGTCTTCTCCGGCGCGCCCCGCAAGACCCGCTACGCCTATCTTCTCGGCGGTCCCGAGGGCCATCCGTCTTGTCCTCAGGGGTCGGGATGCCCATCCTTCGCGCTTCGACGCCGACGACTGACGCGTGAGACCGGGAACAGCGAAGAATGCTCGAGTACGAGTCCAGCATCACCATCGCACGCCCGCCGGCAGACGTCTTCGAGTACATGCAGGACATCGAGCGGGAGCGCGAGTGGCAGCCGAACCT
>CAYGAJ010000170.1:0-5586 GCA_964347815.1 uncultured Gemmatimonadota bacterium
TCGAGATCAAGGTGCTGGACGTTCAGGAGTGCATCAAAGCCGATGTGGCGATCGCCGTCTTCATCCGGGGTGCCCTGCGGCACCTGGTGCGCCGCCTCGAGACCGGCTCACTCGTCCTGCCGGACCACGCGATGCTCGTCGAGGATCTCAACGCCACGATCCGCGAGGGAAGCGAGGCGTCCGTCGTGGCCAGCCATCTGCGGCCCCCCGCCCTGGGAAAGGCGGGCAAGACCACGGCGCGCAGCGTCCTGGGCGCCCTGCTCGACGTCGCCCACCCGGAGACGGCCGAAGAGGAGCGCCCCTACCTGGCGGTGGTCGAGGACCGCATCCGGCGGGGCAACCTGTCAGAGCGCATCGCCCGCCAGATCCGCCGCCGCTCGCGCCGGCGAAACGGCTCCGAGCGCGACGTGATCCGTGAGATCTACGAAGAGCTGATCGGCTGCCTGCAACACAACGCCATCTGGGAAGGGTAGCGCGTGCCGCCACCGCGCCTGGCTCCGTCGCAGCTCGTGATCACGTGTGAGCACGCCTCCAATCGGATCCCGGATCGCTACGGCAACCTCGGCCTCAGCGCGCGGATGCTCGACTCTCACATCGCATGGGATATGGGTTCACAGCCGCTGGCGCGGCACTGCGCCCGCCATTTCCGCTGCGCCTATCACGAGGGCAGGTACTCGCGGGTCCTCATCGATCTCAACCGCAGCCCCCACCACCGCGACCTGATTCCCAGGATCAGCTTCGGAGTTCGCGTCCCCGGAAACGCGACTCTCACGGCCGCCGAGCGACAGGCGCGTCTGCGACGTTACTACGAGCCGTACCGCGCGGCCGTGCGACGCGACGTCGAGCGCGCGGCACGCAACGGAACCTGTCTTCATCTCAGCTTCCACACCTTCACGCCCACGCTGGCCGGGGTCACCCGGCGCGCCGACGTCGGTGTGCTGTACGACCCGGCCCGGCCGATCGAGCGAGACGTCGCTTCGCGTTTGGTCGCCGCGTTCCAACGGGCCGGCTTCCTTACGCGCCGCAACCATCCGTATCGCGGGACCGGCGACGGTTTGACGACATACTGCCGGAGAAGTTATCCCGCCGACAGCTACCTGGGGATCGAGCTCGAGTTCAACCAGCGGCTACTCGAGCGCGCCGCGGACGTCAAACGTATGCAGGCCAAGATAGTTGAGTGCATACGGCACTGTCTCTCGAGAAACTGAACCGGTAGCCCTCAGCGAAGCGCGCTGAGCGACCGCCGATGCTGACAAGCCGACGTGACTCTATCGACAGACTTGAGGAGGAGGCGATGGCAAAGAAGCATAAGCATGGAAGAAAGCGGCGCACCCACGTCAAGCCGCGGCGGACCGCCCCAGGCGCCGCGCCCGGCACGTTGGTGGCGGACCCGGCGGCACCCGCGCCCGTCATCAGCGTCATGGCCTACGGCCCCGAACGTTTGCTGCAGGAAGATGTCGCGGACCCGAGCCGGCTGCGCGACTACATTCAGCGCTGGCCGATGACCTGGATCAACGTCGATGGGCTGGGTAACGCCGCAACGATCGAGGCGATCGGCAAAGCGCTCGGGCTCCACCACCTGGCGCTGGAAGACGTGGTCAACACGCACCAGCGCCCCAAGCTCGAAGAGTACGGGGACCATCTGTTCATCGTCGTGCGGATGCCTCATCCCGAGGAGCCGTTTCAGACCGAGCAGCTGAGCATGTTCCTCGGGGCCGATTACGTCATCACGTTCCAGGAACGAGCGGGCGACTGCTTCGAGCCGGTGCGCAAGCGGATCCGCGAACGACGCAATCGTCTGCTCGAGGCCGGCTACCTGGCCTACTCGCTCATCGACGCCCTGATCGACAGTTACTTCCCCGTCCTCGATACGTTCAGCGACAGACTGGAGCGGCTGGAAGAGGAGGTCGTGCAAAGGCCCACGGCCGCCAGCCTCGGCCATGTCCACGACGTGCGCCACGACCTGCTGACGCTGCGCCGCTCGATCTGGCCGTCACGGGACATACTCAACTCGCTGGCGCGCGATCCCATTCCGTTGATCTCCGATACCACCCGGACGTACTTCCGCGACTGCTACGACCATGCCGTTCGTATCATCGACCTCGTCGAAACGTTTCGCGAGCTCAATTCCAGCCTGATCGAGCTGTATCAGTCAACGGTCAGCCAGCGGATGAACGAGATCATGAAGGTGCTCACGGTCATCGCAACGATCTTCATCCCGTTGACCTTTGTCGCCGGGCTGTACGGCATGAACTTCAACACCCAGGTCTCGCCGCTGAACCTGCCCGAGCTGAACTGGTACTACGGCTACCCGTTCGCGCTCTCGGTCATGCTGCTTGTGGTGGCGGCGATGATTGTGTATTTCCGACGCAGGGGTTGGATCGGCGCCTGAGCCGGTCAGCCATGAATCGAAAGCTCACGAAGCGAAGGCTCACGATATGTTCACCCGGAAGACAGCCATCACGTTGCTCGTCGGATTCGTCCTCGGGATCATCACCGCGATCGTCGCCCGCCCCTACCTGGGGCGGAACCTGGAGGAGGCGGTGAGCGGAAGGCGCGAGTCGGTCGCGGGGCTCGTGACGGCCAAGCAGCGGCAGGGCGATCGCCTGTTGCTGACCATCGACACGCGCGACGGGGCCAGCCTGGCCACCTTCCAGAAGATGGCCGATGAGATCAACCTGTTGATCGAAGAGGGCGACACAGTGGCGCTGGGCCTTCGGGGAGGCTACGAGCCCTTCCTGCAGGATCCGGACATCCGGGGCGTGCGCAAGCCTCCCTTCCGCGGCGGCCAGCCGGCGGCCGAGCCCGACACGGCCGCCGCGGTTCCCGATACGCTGCCGGGCATGGAGCCGCCCGGGGCCGACACGATGCAGACGCCGGCGGACACTGCCAACCGCGTGCCCGCCTCGCGCTGGTACGACTGAACACGGCTCAGGCACCGGCGCCCCCGCTCGCGCGTAGCTGTGGCAGGTTCGCCATCTTGCCCCAGACGCGGTCTTCCACGTTCTCGACGAACAGCTGCAGGTGCGGATACGGGATCTGGATGCCCGCCTCGTCCAGGGCGAGCTTGCAGGCTTCCAGCGTGCGGAAGAACGTCGGCTTCTCCTGCGACATGTCGTCGATCCAGACCCGCACCAGCAGATTGACGCTGGAGCCCCCCAGGCTCTCGGTCACCACCTCGGGGGCCGGATCGGTCAGCACGCCCCTGACCGACTTCACCGCCTCGAGCATCACCTCGCGCGCCTGCGGGATGTGTTCCTTGTAAGCGATCCCTACCGGCACGTTCACCCGCGTCTCTCCATACAACGAGTGGTTGACCAGCACGTTGTTCATGATCTGGCTGTTGGGGATCACGACATAGGTGTTATCGGTCGTGCGGATCCGCGTGCTGCGGATGGTGATCGCCCGAACCTCGCCGTACAGCCCGCCCGTCTCTAGGAAGTGGCCGACCAGAAACGGCTTGTCCCAAAAGATCAGGAAGCCCGCGATCATGTTGGCGATCGTGTCCTGGGCGGCGAGACCGACACCGATACCGGCGACGCCGATCCCGGCCAGGGCCGCTGCCACGTTCACGCCCAGCTGGCTCGCCGCCATCACCACACCGAACAGCAGCAGCGTGAAGCGGTAGACGTTGTCGAGCAGCAGATGGGTCAGCGCCTCGTGGATGCCGGCTCTCCGAAACACGGGCCGCAGGATTCGACGCGTGACGCGGAAGACAAGCCAGAACACCAGCAAGACACCGAGGGCGGCGAGCAGACGCGGGGCGAAGGCTACGACCATGGCGCTCAGCTGTTCCGCCATCTTCTCCAGATTGAGCAAGGTCTCCATAAACCCTCCGACGAGCCGGTGAAATGGGTGATTTTGGATAGGAATAAGGGCGCGGGCCCCGGGGTTCGGCAAGCACGGCATAAAAAAACGCCGCCGGACTGGCTGTCCGGCGGCGTCTGCTCAGTGCCCGTCGAAACAGGCTGGCCGAGATTTATTTCTTCGTGACCGATACCGGGATGCGCCGGCCGGCCGCCTTTTCAGTCTTCGGCAGCCGAACCGTCAGCACGCCGCGGTCGTACTCGGCCGTGATCTTGTCCCGATCGACCGAAGACGGCAGCGGAACGGAGCGGCGGAACGACCCGAAACGCCGCTCGCTGTGGTAGTAACCCTCGGAGCGCTCCTCGGTCTGCTCCTTCTTCTCACCGCTGATCGTCAGAACATCTCCCGATACCGAGATGTCGAGCTCTTTCGGATCGACGCCCGGCACCTCCGCCCGGACGGTGATCGTGTCGTCCGTCTCGCTCAGGTCGAGGGACGGCGCGAACGTGGTCGCCCACATGCTCGACTCGGGCAGCCAACGCGACCCGCCGAACGGCTCGTTGAAGAAGCGCTCGAACAGCCGATCGATCTCGTTGTGAAAGCGTGCCAGAGCGTTTTCGGTGGAGCCGTTTTCACGCTCCGTTTCGCCGGCTTTGTTTCGCCAGGGTATCAGGTTGCCGATCAACATACCTAATGCACCTCCTCGTTCTTGATCTATTCGGTCAGCACTCGTCCGATCTATTCGCAAAACTCTTTTCGGTTCATAGACGCTTACCGTGCCCGCACCTCGATCTTGCGCGCCTTCGCCTTCTCGGCCTTGGGCAGATGAAGCGTCAGGACGCCCTCTTGATACTCGGCGCTGATGCGCCCGCCATCGACATTCTCGGTCACCTCGAAGGCCCGGTAGTAGTCCCCGATGCCGTACTCGCGAAGCAGGAACGCCGCGCCCTCGGGTTGCCGGTTCTCTATCCTCGCGTGGATCGTCAGAACACCACGCTCGAAGTTGATATCGATGTGCTCAGGGTTGGCCCCGGGCACGTCAGCCAACACTCGCAGCTCGTCCTCGGTCTCTACGATGTCGACCGCCGGACGGTACCGCGGGTTGCCGCGGGTCGGCTCCTGTCGGGTCACCTCCCGGCCCGCGCTCTTCTCGACAGCGTTGCCGATCATCTCTACCCACCTCTCTGTTGGTTCGCTCAAAAGGTTCAACTCGTTGCTGTTTCTACATGCTCAGGCGCTCAACGCCTTGACCTCGATCTTGCGCGGACGAACGCTGGCCGCCTTCGGCATCGTGATCGTCAGCACGCCGTTCACCAGGTTCGCCTCCACGGCATCCGTGTCGATCTCGACCGGAAGCTGGATCACACCGCTGAAGGCGCCGGTCGACCGCTCACGGCGATGATAGGTCACGCCTTCCTGGGTCTCCGACTTCCGCTCGCCTTTCAGCGTCAGTTCGTTGCCCTTCACCAGAATCTCGATGTCCTCGAACCGCAGCCCCGGCACCTCCGCCTCTGCGTAGATCACTTCGTCCGTCTCCCATAGGTTCACCGCCGGAAACGAACGAGCGCGCGTGCGCTGACGGACCGTCCACCACGGCCACTCGTAACCGTCGAACGTCCGGTCCAGCTCACGGCGAAAAGCTCCGAGCGGAAAACCACCGCTGATCATCCACCGGTTCGTCATGTCTGGGCACCTCCTGTTGTCTGTTATGACCGCTTCACTGGCCTGCTCGCGTCCCCGCTGCGAGGACGCGGCGTGAAAATCGACTTGCAAACTCGC
>CAYGAJ010000171.1:0-5577 GCA_964347815.1 uncultured Gemmatimonadota bacterium
TTCGCAGCTCTCCGTAGAGGGGGTCGCCAACGTGGCGCAACCGCGTGCCTTTGCGGCGGATCTCGTCGGCGGCGAGGGCGTAAGGATTGATTTCGATGCTGGGGCGTCGACGCAGCGTTTCGACCAGCTGCGCCGGCGTGATCCACACGGCACGGCCGCCACGTTCACCCAGGGCGAATTCGATCTCCCGGTCCGCGCGACGCGCGGCGGATTCGGCGTTCTCGGCCCCGCCGATCCAACCGCCGGGAACTGGGCGCACATACTGGACCGGCAGGACGAGCACGGTCTGTCCGCTCAGCATGGTGAAGCCGGCCACGGGCTCCACATCGGCGCGGCCGCCCGAGCAACCGATCCATGCCACGACGACGCCGCCGGCGAGGGCGGCTGCGAGCCGGCTAGCTGACCTCATGATCCCCCCCTCCCCTCAACCTCGCCTCACGCGAGCAAGCCCGCGTCGACCCGAATCACCTGGCCGGTGATCTGTCGCGCCATCTCCGAACAGAGGAACAGCACCACGTGAGCCACGTCGATGGCCTCGGGCAGGCGCCCAAGCACCGCCCGCTCCAACGAGGCGCTGACCACTTCCTCCGGCACGTCTGCCAACATCTCGGTCCGAACGTACCCGGGCGCTACGGCGTTCACATTGACGTTGAACGGGCCCAGGTCGGCGGCGGACGATCGTGTCAATCCGACGAGGCCCGCCTTGGACGCCGCGTAGTTCGCCACCCCGAAACTCCCCAGATAAGCCTGAATCGACGCGATGTTCACGATCTTGCCATGACGCTGCGCCTTCAGGGTCGGCGCCACTGCCCGTATCATGTTGAAGGCGCCGGTCATGTTGGTGTCGACCACCTCGCGCCACTGCTCGTCCGTCATCCTCCAGACCGGGGCCGAACGGTGGACCCCGGCCGCGTTCACCAGATAGTGAACGCCGCCCAGCTCCTGTCGAACCCGCTCGACGAACGTCTCGACCGCCCTCGCATCCCGGACGTCGACTTCTTCCGATACCACCTTGACTTCCAGCTGCTGCAGCTCCGCCTCGACGGACGCCGCTTCGGCCGCGATGTCGCGGCCAGGCAGCGCGACCCAGTTGAACGCCACGTTGGCTCCACAACGGGCAAACTCGATCGCCGTCTTTCGACCGATCCCCGTAGCCCCACCGCTGATGAGCGCCGTCCGGCCGCGCAGGCCACCGAAGTAGCCCGCTGCCTGGACCTGCGTCTCCTCGCCTACCTCCTCGAGCAGGGCGTTGACCGCCTCGCCAGCGCCGGCCGGCTCCGTCGGGTCCGCCGCCCCCGGTTCGCCGGCACGATCTTCAGGTCCGTCCAAGCTGTCCCAAGCTCGCTGAACGTGTTGTGGACACCCGTCGCGTGGAGCGTCGGGTCTGCCGCTCCCGGTATACTAGTGTAAGTCCATGATAGCGTTGAACGTGGGGACCTAGCAACCAACAAGGCCAGCCGCCAACCGGCTCCCCCGGCAGCTCAGTGCCCCGATCCCGCCAACCGAAGGCCCGCGCGAATCTCGTGGTGCGGCGAACGGCGGACGGCGGTGTAGCGGTACTCGGCGAGCAGCCAGATCGCCCCGGTCGTGGTCAGCCTCGACGCCAGCCCCGCGAACCCGCCGACGCCGAAGCGATGGCCGTCCAGCGACCGCGCCAGCGCCGCGTCGAAAAGTGCCACGTCGCCGCCGTCCGGGCCCGTCACATCCACGGAGTGCAACGCGGCGCTCACACCCAGGTAGGGTCGCAGCGCACGCCCGAGCTTCAGGCTCTTCCAAACAGCCAGCCCTGCGACGAGGTCCCGATGCTCCAGATCCGCGTCCGTCCGCTCAGCCGTCCACCAACCCAGCTCGGGCCCGGCGTGTAACCAGCGCCCAAACAGGTCGGCGAGGCCGAGCCGCGCGCCGAACGAAACTCCGGGCTCCGAGTTGCGCGGGACGACCGCACCGCCCTGCATGTCGATGGCGACGAACCGTACATCGATGGTTTGCGAGCGCAGCGAGCCCGGCACGGCCAGCGTGGCCAGCGCGAGGAGGATCGTGATCCAATTCAGTGAGCTCGGAGGCGCGATCAAGGCGGCCGGGTTCAGGCGCAACTAGCGGAAATTCATGAACAGGTACGTCGCGACGAGGATGGCACCGAGATAGCCGAGACCGACGACCGGCGCCTGAACCAGGACCATCAACGACCCGACCACCGCACCGAGAAAGCCGCCCAGGTAGATGATCAACCTCAGCTCGCGACGCGTTACCGTCCAGATGAGGTGCTCGAGATCCGCGATCGGATAGGTCCGAATCCGCCACTCGACCATCTCCGCGATCGGCAGGTCCTCCACCAGCGCCGGCACCCGCGCCTGCAAGAACTCCCAGAGCGGGTCGAAAAGCAGGCGCTCGGCCCGGTCGAGACCGTCGGGAGGCAGGAAGTCCCCAATCCGGCCGATCGGAACAGTGAGCAGCCACTCGGTCTGGCGGACCAGCGCCACCTCCAGCAGGGCTCTGACCCGCTCGCCGCGAGCCAACTCGAGAACCCAGACCGCCAGGCGCTCCGATATCCGACCCGACGCCTCGGGCCCCAGATAATCGACCAGGTCGACCAGCTTCTTGCCTTCCGACGCCCGCAGGAAGCGGTCGACACGGCTCAGCACAAACTCCTCGGTCGTTTCGTGGCGGGCGAACTCGACGATGCGGTCCGTGAGCACGGCACCGACCCGTTCCAGTTCCTGGTCACTCAAATCGCCGAAGATCTGCCTGACGGGGCGATCCAGCATGTCATCGATCGCCTGGTTGACGGCCTCGGCGGCGCGGTCCTGGATGAGCGGCTCGCGCAACAGCGCGGCGATCTCCTCGGCGCCGCCGCGTTCCAACGCGTGTACGGTCTGGCTCAGCGTCCGCTCGGTGATGATCAAGCGGCCCACGATCTGCTGGAAGACGCCTTGCTGGCTGAGATAGCTATCGATGAAGTTTCGCAGCGCCCGGCGCACACGCTCCTGGGCTGCGGGCGATTCGAGAACCTGGCCAAAGCGGTCGAGGACAAGTGGCAGGTAGTTGCGGACGATCGCTTCGCCGAAGTTAATCGCGCCGGCGGGCAGGAACCGGCCCAACGGCTGCTCGGACGTCACGAAGTCGCGCAGGTTCCGCTCGAAGAACTCTGAGATCGCGGCCCGGAACCCGGGGCCGCTGACGATGCCGGTGCCCAAGTCGTGCAGCGTCACCACCAGTTTCTGCCGCGCATCCGGCGTCAGCACCTGCTCCAACGGCTCGTCTCCGAACTCCTGATTCAGCCGCTCGACGAAATCCCGCACTCGCTTCTCAAACGAGTCGCCATGGAGATACTCGGTGAAGCCTTCCAGCAGTCTCTGCCCGAACTCCGAGACCGTGCCCTGGACCTCATCGAGGCGTCCCGGCGGCACTTCCGAGCGTAGGTCTCCCAGCTCGCGGTTGAGCAACCCCTCCAACGCATCGCGCAGCGTCCGATCGAAACGCTCGCGGAACTCGGGCTTGGCCAAGGTGCCGACGATGTCAGCGGGCCGCAGCAGATGGGTCCCCACGGTCAGACCGATCCGCCGCGCGATCCGGTCGATTTCTTTGGGGATCGCACCCTGGGGGAAGAGGCGAGCGCGTCCCAGCCGCACCGGATGATGAGGATGAAAGAGCATCCAGATCGCCACCGCGTTTGTCAGCAACCCGGCGGTGACCCCGATCCCTACGAAGACCAGATGGTCGATGGTCAAGAAATCAGGCAAGGCAGATTCGATTTCGCGTTGACAGGCCTGGTGATCGTCTCCAAGTTCCGCGCCATGCCAAGCGAGACACGGTCGAACGATGCACGCACCGCGGCCCACGCCTGGTTGAGCGAACAGGGCGATGCTACTCTAGACGAGCAGGTCGAGGTCGCCAGCACGCCGGCGCCTCCCTTTGAAGAGGGAGCCCGGGCGGCTCTGATCTGCAATAAGCTCCAGTCGCTCGGCCTCGATCCCGAGCTCGACGACGTCGGCAACGTCCTCGCCAGCCTCCCTCCGCACTCCGTTTCCTCGAGCCGCGCGCCCGTCGTCGTCGCGGCGCATCTCGACACCGTCTTCGGGCCCGAGACCGCCATCGCGATCCGACGCGAAGGCGACCGCTGCGTCGGACCCGGCTGCACCGACAACGCCCGCGGCATCGCAGTCAGCCTGGCCGTTCTCCGAGCCTTGATACACAGCGAAGCCGCTCCCCGGCAGCCGCTGCTTTTCGCCTTTACCGTGGGCGAGGAAGGCCCGGGCGACCTGCGGGGCGTCAAGCACCTCTTTCGCCCGGAGAGCCCGGTGCCCAGGCCGGCGGCCTTCATCGCCGTCGACGGAAGCGGCCTGCGTCGCATCATCCACCGCGCTCTGGGAAGCCGTCGCCTTCGGATCAAATTGCACGGGCCCGGCGGCCATTCCTGGACCGACTGGGGCCGGGTCAACCCCGCCAACGCTCTGGCCGAATTCATCCACACGCTGACCCGACTCGCGCTGCCGGAGAGCCCACGCACTACCCTCACCGTCGCCCGACTGGGTGGCGGCCTCAGCATCAACGCCATCCCGTCGGAGTGTTGGGCCGAGCTCGACGTAAGGTCCGAAGCGCAGGACGAGCTCGCCCGTGTCGAGTCGGAAGTCAGGACCGCCCTCCGTTCGTGCCTCGCGGCCGAAGAGCGCCGCGGGGTCGGAGAGCTGAGCTTCGAGCTCGAGGTCATCGGCCAGCGGCCCGCCGCGCAACTGCCCACTACGCATCCACTTGTCCAGGCGGCCGAGCGCGCCACGCGGGCCCTCGGTGAGGAGCCGAAGTACGCGATAGCCTCCACGGACGCGAACGTTCCGATGGCTCTGGGCATCCCGGCGATCGCCGTTGGCGCCGGCGGCCGGTCCGGCAATACGCACACCGAAAGCGAATGGTTCGAGAACACCGACGGCGCCGCCGGGTCTCTGCGGCTTCTCTCCCTGCTCGCCAGCGTCGCCCGATTCTAGAACGGCGCCTCGGCCCTCAGCTCGGCTCGCTCCGAGCGACGCTCTGATCGCCCAGCAGAAACGTCCCTTTCAAGCCATGGATCACGACGTCCGAGCCGAGAATCGAGTCGTAGAGCTCGCAGTCTTCGATGACACAGTCTTCGCCCACGATGCAGTCACGCAGCGTCGATCGCACGACTCGGCTGCCCCGCCCGATGGTTACGTTCGGCCCGACCGACGCGGCCGACAACTCGACCCCGTCTTCGACGCGGACGGGTTCGAAGATCTTCGAGTCTCGCAACTGCTCCGGCGGCCGGCCGCGACCGGTCTCCAATAGGTGGCGGTTGGTGGCGAGCAGCGTCTCCGGCTTCCCGCAATCGTACCAGCCCTCGACCTCCAGCACTTTGATACCGGCTCCGCGGTCGACCATGTACTGAAGCGCGTCGGTCAGAAAGTATTCGCCGAGGTGAGGGTCCGCCGCGAGCGTCTGATCGATCCCCTCGAAGAGCAGATGGTAATCGCGCACATAGTAGACCCCGATGTTGGCCAGGCGCGATATCGGCTCGCTTGGCTTTTCGACGATCCGGCGCATCACTCCACGCTCGTCGGTGACGATGAC
>CAYGAJ010000172.1:0-5482 GCA_964347815.1 uncultured Gemmatimonadota bacterium
TACGCGGAGCGGAACCGAGAGTATCCACTCCGGGTCCCCGTGATGTCGGTCGGACGCGCGCGCTCGAACACTCTACGAATCCGCGACGACCGAATCGCCGCCCATCACATCCGCATCGAGCGACGAGACAGCCAGTACGTGCTGGAGGTGATGACCGATCACGCCCCCACGACCCTGAACGGTCGAGATCTGAGCGTCGGCGCGCGACAGGCGCTCACTGACGGCGACCGCATCGGGTTGGCCGACCTCGAGTTTCGCTTCACCGACGACGCGCGGCAGCGCGTCTTGTGCCGGCTGTGCGTCGTCGCCGGAGTTCACACGGGAAAGACGTTCCGCATCGAGGGGTCGCAGACGCTGATCGGGCGCGCCACCGACAACGACGTGCAGATCCCGGACCGGACCGTCAGCCGCCGGCATTGCCGCATCCACCGCGAGGATGAGGGCTGGTGGATCGAGGATCTCGGCAGCACGAACGGCACGCTGCTGCGGGGGTCTCCGATCTCGCGGGCCGAGCTTCTGCGCGAGGGCGACGAGGTCGTCGCCGGATTCACCCGCTTCGTGTTTCAGCCGGTAGACCCGAGGCTGGCGGACTCGACCACGGAACCCTTGAGGCCGAGCGCATGATGAAACGAACGGCGATCGCCTGGCGTGCCCTGGCTTGTGGCACTGCGCTGCTGGCCAGCGCGACGGGCAGCCGAGCGTTCGCTCAGGCCGTGCCGAAAGCACGGTTCATCGCCGAGGGCTCCTTCCAGCTGCCCGCGAAAGGCCAGGCGGGGGCCAGCGAGCGCCCGGCGGCGCTGGCCGTCGGACCGGGCGGGCTGCTGCACGTCGCCGACGAGCGCGGGTCCATCTTCGTGTTCGACTCGACCGGTGCATTCAGGGGGAGCTATGGTCCGCCCCAGCTTCGTGACCCACGCGCGCTTGCCCTGACGCCGGAGGGTGAGGCGTACGTGCTCGACGCGGACCAGAAGCAGGTGCTGGTGTACGCGGCGGACGGCCAGGGCCTGCGTGCCATCGCCGGGCGCGGAAGTCAGGGCGGCCGCCTAGCCGACCCCGTCGATCTCGCCCTCGGCCCCAACGGATACGTTTACGTTCTCGACCGCGGTCGCGGCGGCGTGCAGATCTTCAGCCGCGATGGCACATTCGTCCGCGACGTCCGCTTCGGGGCTGCAATCGCCGACCCGCAGTCGCTGGCCGTCGGCCAGAACGGAGCGATCTGGGTCACCGACCGCCGTAGGCCGAACGAGGTCGTCATCTTTCCCCCCTTCACCGAGCTGCCCTGGCTGAGCACCCTGCCGCCGGGCACGCCGTCACGGGCCGTCTTTCGCGGGACCGGCCCGCTGGCGCCGGGCGCCACGGTCGTGAACGGCGTCGGCACCGCGATCGTCCTCGACCGTGAGTCCGGTCGCCTTTGGCGGGTCAACCCGAAGGCACCGCAGGAGCTTGGCGCCGACGATGCGGTCTACGGCGGAAGCGGCAGCGGCCGAGGGTCGTTCCAGGAGGCGGTCGACCTGGCGCTGGCCGGCAACGGCGATCTGCTGATCCTCGACGGCAGGTTGAGAAAGGTCGAGCGCGTGCGCCTGACCACTGAGGAGGGGCTTCCGCGGATCCCCGAGCTGAGCTACCCGGTCCGCGTCACTCGTTCGGCACGCGAGCTTGGAGTCCCCCTGCTCGATGTCGGCTACACCTCTGCGGGGGCGCCGCTTCTACTCATGCAGACCGAGCGGCGTGTCGTGTCACTGCACGTCGCCGAGGCCGTCGCGTTCGAGACCGCTTACGGCGACAGCGTGCGCGCACTGCTGCCGGATCCGCGTCGCCCACAGCGTGAGTTCTTCCAGCAGATCGGCGATGTGGGAGAGGCGATCTTCGCCGACACGGTGGTCGTTGTGGTCGACCCGCGGCGCGACCGCTTTGCGGTCTTCAATTCAGCCAGCGGCGCGCTACTCGGCACCTATGGAGACAACTACCGCGACCAGCGCCGTCTGAAGGACCCACGCGGCGGGGCGCTGCTTCCCGACGGCCGCGTCGTGATCGCCGACACCGGCAACGATCGGGTCAAGATCTTCAGCGCCGACCTGGCCAGCCTCGTCGCCAACTTCCCGATCCGCCGACCGGTCGGAGTCGCCTTCGACCCGAACGGCGGGATCTTCATCTGGAACGAGGACGGAAGCGTGGCCGGCCGCCTCATCCTCGATGAGGCCCGAGTCGAGCCCCTGCCACCGGAGCTTTTCGCCGGACGGGTGGCCGCGATGACCTTCGATCAGGCGGGCAACCTCTTCGTGGTCGACGCGGCGAGCCAGAGGATCACCATCATCGAGGCGGGCCTGGGCCGCACGCTCGCCCAGCTCGGTGAGGAGGGTGGCCTCGATCGGCCCACGCGGATCCGGGTGGACCGTGAGGGGAACATCTACGTGACGGAAGACGGGGCGCGCCGCACGGCCGTCTTCCGCTGGGACGTTCACTTCCCACCGCTCAGCGGCCTGGAGGTGCGGTTGGAAGAAGACGCGGCGTTCATGAGCTGGAAGCCGGGCCCGGCGCGCTACGTGCGAGCCTACCAAATCCTGGGGGCGGCCACGCCGGAGGGTCCGTACACCGTGCTCGCCACGACCCCGCAGTCACCGTACCTGCTGAGCGCCGATGTCGCCGGCGTACCGCCGCGCTACGTGCGTGTGGCCCCCGTGTTTATCACCGGCGGCCGCGGGCGGGCGACGCGGGCCGTGCCGTTGGCGACGTTCACGGCGTTGGCCGCTTACCGCGCCGGCGATTACCGCAGCGTTCTGGCCGAGGCGACCATGGGGGTGAACGCGATCGCCGATGGCGCGGTGGACGCCGACGACGGTGCGCGCGGCAAGATCTTGCGTCTCGGCTTTGCCAGCGCCTACCGGCTGGGCGAGCTGCGAACCGCCGTCACCTGGGCGCGGCGCGCGGTGGAAATCCCGATGCCTCGGGCGGATCTGGTCGAGTTCCTTTTCATGCTCGCCGACGTGTACATGCGGCTCGGCGATCCGCAGCAGGCAAGCCAGCAGATCCTCGCGCTGGTGAGCCACGGAGCGAGCCCCGACTACTACCTGCAACCGCAGGTCAAGGACCGATCGTTTCAGATCTACCGGCAGCTGCGCGATGCGGGCAGCCCCGAGGACGCCCTGGAGTTCATGCGACTCTACGCGCAGTCGATGCCCGTGACCGTGCCGGAGGAGGTCCGGAACGAATACGCCGACTCGATCACCGTGTTCGCCACCCGCACCCGCCTGGGCCGGGGGTTCGAGCTGTGGAAACAGGCGAACTACGCCCAGGTGGTCGACTTCTTCGAGCGGGTGCTGACGCAGGGCGGGCTCAGCGCCGAGCAACAGGTGATCTCCTGGCAGATCCTGTCCGTCGCCTACTACGCGTTCGGGCGACGCTCGCAGGCCGAGGACACATTCCGCGGGATCTTCAACCTGCGTCGCAACTTCGATCTGAGCCGGGAGATCCCCCGGCTGCAGAAGCTTTATGATCTCGAGATCTACAACCCGGAGACCCGCAGCTACTTCAGTAGCTTCGGGCCTCGTTCGTAAACGGCGCCCGCCGCCGGCGGACAGGGGGACCCTCTGAAGAAAAGGGACATCTTTCTCGGCCGTCTGGTGGCGGTCTACCGGATTGATGAGTTCCTCGGAGAGGGAGGGTTCGCCTACGTCTACAGAGCGCGGGACACGAACCTCGACATCGACGTCGCCCTCAAAGTCTTGAAGCCGGCCTTCGCCTACGACGAGGTGTTCGAGGCGAATTTCCGCCGTGAGGCTCACCGGGCCGCGAAATTCCGGCACCCCAACGTCATCGCCATCCATTACGCGGGCAAGGACGACGACATCGTCTTCTTCTCCATGGACCTGTTGGAAACCGGGCTCAAGGATCTCTTAAAGCACGGCGTGCCGCTCGAGAGGGAGGCGATCATCAAGATCGCCATCGATGTCGCCTCGGCGCTTCAGTTCGCTCACACCCACGAGGGCGGCATCGTTCACCGTGACCTCAAACCCGACAACATCCTGTTCGATCGGCACGGCAACGCCGTGGTCACCGACTTCGGGATCGCCGAGGCCGCCACAAATTATACGGCGGCGACCGGCACCACGGTTTACGTCGGCACCCCCAAGTACATGTCGCCCGAGCAGGCCCGCGGCCAACGCGTCGACCACCGCTCCGACATCTACTCGCTGGGCGTGACGCTGTACGAGATGGCCACCGGCGCCGCGCCGTTCACCGGACGCGATTGGTTCGAGCTGGGACGCAAGCACATCGAGGAGCTCCCCGGCCGGCCCCGCGAACTCAACCCGAAGTTGTCGCCGGATCTGGAGCGCATCATCCTCCGCTGCCTGCAGAAGGACCCGCCCGATCGCTATCAGAGCGCCGAGCAGCTCCGCGATGACCTCGCCGCCGTCGGCGGCCACCGGACCGTCTTGCTGAAGATGCCGCCCCGGAAGCCGGCCGCGGCAGCGCCGGTGCCGCCGCCCGACCCGGCCGCTATGGCCGCCGAGCCTATGTCGGCGCCCAGCATCTTCTCGGCGACGACTCGAGCCCCGAAGCGGCGCAGCCGCGCCTGGGCCTGGATGGTCACCGCCGCCCTGCTGGCCGGGGCCGTCGCCGCCTACGCCCTCGACACGGGAGGCATCCGCACTATCGGAGAGGAGCGCTTCCCGATCCTCGCCCAGGTTCCGTACGTGGGGACGGGGAGCGTCTACGCCACCAGTTTCTCCTTCGCCTCGATCGAGGGCGGTGCGGCCGTCGAGTCGCCCGAGCTACGGATCGGCTTCAACGCGCCCATCGACCCGCGCACGGCGAGCCGCGCCAACGTTCAGCTGCTCGATGCAGACGGGGATCCCGTGGCCGCCGAGATCGCCGTCCGTGATGCGAACCGTCAGATCGTCCTCACGCCGAGCGAACGACTCGCCTACGATCGCGACTACACGATCCAGATCGGCGCCGGCCTGCTCAGCGCCGCCGGCACACCGATCTTGCAAAATCCCCGCGCCCGCGAGGCAGGGGCCACCTTCGCCTTCCACACACGTTTGGCGCCCGCCGACGCCGAGCCGCCGCGCCTGGTTTCCTCCACGCCGGCCCGCGAGCAGACGGGTGTGCCGGTGGACATCACGCTGAGCCTGACGTTCCACGAGCAGGTGGACCCTCGAACGGTGAACTCGCAGAGCGTGCAGCTCATCGATGAGCGCGGGAACCCGATCACCACCCAGGTGTTGATGGTCGAGGATCTGCGAACCGCTCAGATCCAGCCGCAGCAAGCACTGCGACCCAACGCGCGCTACTCGCTGCACATCAGGTCGTCCATCACCGACATGGTCGGCAATGCCACGGCCGCGGACAGCCTGCGCTTCGCCACCGGCTCCAGCCTGGCCGCGCCGGCGTCACCGGCGCTGCTCAGCGTCGGTGTGAAGCCCGCGATGGCGTCGTCTCTGGTCAAGCTGCGTATCGATGGCCGCACGGTCGGCTTCGT
>CAYGAJ010000173.1:0-5112 GCA_964347815.1 uncultured Gemmatimonadota bacterium
CCTCGGAGAACTTCTTCAAGCACCCCATTCTGGCCTGGCTTTCGTCGCACTACCGCTGTATCCCGGTCCGTCCCGGCCGCCGCGACCTCAAGGCACTACACAGGATGATCCACGTCCTCCCCAGCGGCACGATGACGTTGTTCCCCGAAGGGACGCGTAGCCGCACGGGCGAGGTGCTAGACGGCCGGCCCGGTGCGGGGCTGCTGATCCTGGCCACGCGCCCGCGGGTGATCCCGGTTTCGATCGACGGGATGCAAGAGGTTCTGCCGATCGGCAAGAAGATTCCTCGCATCGGCAAGCACATCATCGTCAAGTTCGGCAAGCCGTTCGACTACTCCGAGTTCCTCGGCCAGCCACGTACGCGCGAGACAGCTCAGGCGCTGGTCGACGGGGTGATGGAAGTCATCCGCGCCCAGCACGCCGAAATCCGCACGCTGCGGGAGGCCGACGGCAAGGTCCAGCGCAAAGCCGTGGCTCCCGAGCGGCGGTGACCCAGAGTCAGAGCAAGCAGCGATTTCGCCCACCTGAGTGTCCAATACACAGGACCCCAGCGCCCCAAAACGTCAGACACCTTATCCTGTCGAGAGGTGAGCTATGCGTAAGGCTTTACCCATTTTCATCTTGTGGATGCTGCCCGCCCAGGCGCTCCAAGCCCAGGTCAACGCCCGCATGCTCCGCCAGCCCGACGTGTCACAGACGCAGATCGCCTTCGTCTACGCCGGCGACATCTGGGTCGTGCCGAAGACCGGCGGAACGGCCCAGCGTCTCAGCTCGCCGCGCGGCGAAGAGTCGTTCCCCCGGTTTTCACCGGACGGCTCGACGATCGCCTTCAGCGGCAACTACGACGGCAATACCGACATCTACACCGTGCCGGCGCTGGGCGGCGAGCCGGTGCGGATCACCTATCACGCGATGGACGACCGCCTGGTCGATTGGTATCCGGACGGCCGCGGCATCCTGTTCGCGGCGTCGCGGGAAAGCGGCCGCCAGCGCTTCAGCCAGCTTTACCGCGTTTCGCCGGAGGGCGGCCTGCCCGAGAAGCTTCCCGTCCCTTACGGCGAGTTCGGAGCGATCTCGCCGGACGGCAAGACGCTGGCCTACATGCCGAAGAGCCGCGACTTCCGAACCTGGAAGCGGTATCGCGGCGGTTGGGCCCCGGAGATCTGGCTGTTCGACCTCCAGGACTTCAGCTCTCGGAACATCACGACCAGCGACGCCAACGACGCGCACCCGATGTGGCACGGCCGCACGCTTTACTTCCTGTCCGACCGTGGCCGCGATCAACGTCACAACATCTGGGCGTTGGATCTGGACTCCGGCAACTTTCGGCAGGTAACGCAGTTCACCGACTTCGACGTGCATTTCCCGGCGATCGGCCCATCGGACATCGTCTTCGAGGCCGGCGGCCGGCTCTATCTGCTCGACCTGGCCAGCGAGACGCATCGCGAGGTGCAGGTCGAAGTGGTGACCGATCTGGCTACCTTGAAGCCACGCACCGAGAACGTCGCGAGCCTCATCTCGGGCGCCTGGATCTCGCCCACCGGCAAGAGGGCGGCGTTCGAGGCCCGCGGCGACATCTTCACCGTTCCCGCCGAGCACGGTCCGATCCGCAACCTGACCGCCAGCTCGGGCGTGGCCGAGCGCTATCCGTCCTGGTCACCCGACGGTAAGAACATCGCCTACTGGAGCGACCGCTCCGGCGAGTACGAGCTGACGATCCGCGCGGCGGACGGCTCGGGTGCGGAACAGAAGCTCACCTCGATGGGCCCCGGCTTCCGCTACCGGCCCTACTGGTCGCCGGACAGCAAGAAGATCGCTTACATCGATCAGGCGAAGACGATCTACATCTATGACCTGGAGCGCCGGCGCACCGTCGAGATCGATCGCGACCTTTGGCGATCGCACGGCGGCCTGAACGGCTTTACGGTGAGCTGGTCGGCCGACAGCCGCTGGCTCGCCTACGCTCGGGGCCTCGACAACCGCAACGGCGCCGTCTTCCTCTACGACACGCGGGACGGCCAGCACCACCAGGTGACCTCGGGCTACTACGCCGACGTCCAGCCGGTGTTCGACCCCGACGGCAACTACCTCTACTTCTTGTCGAACCGCACCTTCCGTCCCGCCTACAGCGACGTGGACAACAGCTGGATCTATCCCAACACCACCAACATCGTCGCCGTCACGCTCCGTCCCGACGTGCCCTCGCCCCTCGCCGCGCGCAGCGACGAGGAGGGCGCGAACGAGGAGAAGCAGGAGGGCGAGGAGGAGAAGGGGAAGAAGGAACAGACGGGCACCGCTTCGCCGAAGGCGGTCGAGATCGAGCTGGCCAATTTCGAGACGCGTCTGGTCGTCCTGCCACCGCGGGCCGGCAACTACACCGATCTGGCGGCGGCGTCGGGCAAGGTCGTGTACCGCCGCTTCCCCAACACCGGATCGGCAGACAGCACCAGCGCGCTGGTCTACTACGACATCAAAGAGCGCGAAGAGAAGACGGTGCTCGGAGACGCCGACGACTTCCAGCTCTCCGCCGACGGCAAGAAGCTGCTGGTGCGGAAGGACCGCTCCTTCGCCATCGTCGACCTGAAGCCCGACCAGAAGATGAACAAGCGGCTTCGCACGGGCGAGATGGAGGCGGTGGTCGATCCGCGGGCCGAGTGGCGTCAATTGTTCACCGACGCCTGGCGCTTCCAGCGGGACTACTTCTACGACCCGAACATGCACGGTGTCGACTGGAACGCCATGCGGCGCCAGTACGGCGCCCTGATCGACGACGCCGTCACCCGCTGGGACGTCAACTTCGTGATCGGCGAGCTGATCGCCGAGCTGAACGCGTCGCACACCTACCGGGGCGGCGGCGACACCGAGTCCGAGCCGCGACGCCGCGCCGGGTTGCTGGGCGTCGACTGGAAGTTGGAGAACGGTGCGTACCGCATCGCCCGGATCATCGAAGGCGCGCCCTGGGACTCAGAGGTCCGCTCGCCGTTGTCGCAGCCGGGCGTGAACGTCAAAGTGGGCGAGTACGTCCTGGCAGTGAACGGCGTACCCATCGACACGTCGAAAGACCCCTGGGCGGCGTTTGACGGGCTGGCCGGTGCGACGGTGGAGCTTACGGTCAACGATCGGCCCAATCTGCAGGCTGCGCGCAAGGTGCTGGTCGAGACGCTCGAAAGCGAAACGCGCCTGCGCCATCTCGCCTGGATCGAAGCCAACCGCAAGCGCGTGGACGAGGCGAGCGGCGGCCGCATCGGCTACATCTACGTGCCCAGCACCGGGCGCGACGGGCAGACCGAGCTGGTCCGCCAGTTCGCCGCGCAGTTTCACAAGCAGGGGCTGATCGTCGACGAGCGCTTCAACAGCGGCGGTCAAATCCCCGATCGCTTCGTCGAGCTGCTGAACCGGCCGCCGCTCAGCTTCTGGGCCGTGCGAGATGGGAAGGACTGGCAGTGGCCGCCGGTCTCGAACTTCGGGCCCAAGGTCATGCTGATCAACGGCTGGAGCGGCTCGGGCGGCGACGCCTTCCCCTACTACTTCAAGAAGGCGGGCGTCGGCCCGCTGATCGGCACCCGCACCTGGGGCGGGCTGATCGGGATGAGCGGCGCCCCGCAGCTCGTGGACGGGGGCGTGGCGACGGTGCCGACGTTTCGGATGTACAGCACCGAGGGGACATGGTTCGAGGAGGGCTACGGCGTCGATCCCGACATCGAGGTGATCGACGATCCGACCCAGCTGGCGCGTGGCGTCGACCCGCAGCTGGAGCGGGCGATCCAGGAAGTGCTGCGCATGTTGGAGCAGAGCCCGCCCGTCACCGCCAAGCGGCCGCCCTATGAGAACCGCGCGCAGGGGGTGGCGGCGCCGAGCACGGGAAGTAAAGAATAAGTCGAGTCGAACGTCTTCCGGACGCACGAAGCCCCGCGGGCCGACGTCGCGGCGACCCGCGGGGCTTCGTCATTCACAGCCTCACATCTCAGGCGTACCCATCATGCCGGCCATGCGGGTGAGCATCTCTGCCACCTCCGCCTGGGACAGGCTCGTGTTCCAGATGTGGGCGTGGATCTTCCACGACCCGTCCGCACCGCGCTTGGCGAGCGTGAGATACTTCCCGCTGTCGGTCATCGACGCGCCGCCCATCATCACCTCGACGGTGTACGTGCCGATGCCGTACGACAGGTCTCCGCTGCCGCCCTGGTCCGTCCGATTGATCGTGATCTGCCTGCTGCTCATCATGCCCATCGACTGGGCAAGCTGGGCCTCGAGGGCCGCCCTGCCGCGGGTGACGCCCATGTAGGGCGCTAGATAGACCGCGTCCTCGGTGTAAAGTCCTGCGACGGCGGCGGCGTCGCCCGCCTCGTAACCTGCCTTCCACGCGGCCTCGATCTGCGACATCTCGGCGCTGAGGGCCTCCACGTCCATCGCGGCCATCTCCATGGCCGCCCCTTCCTGCTCCGCCTGTTCCGCACAGGCGATCAGGCCCAGGCACGGGACGAGTGCCAGAACCAGTGCCAATCTCGTGTGCTTCATCACGCCCCTCCTGCTGGAGATGAGAAACCGCCGGGCCCACTGCGATTCCGGCGCGTCTCCTCTGTCGTTGCCTGTCAAATGGGCATATTCAGCATAATCCGGGAATCCGCCGGCCGCAATCGGCACCGGCCACCCTCAAGTGAGACCAGATAATACACTCGCTGGATCACAGGCCTTTTTCGGCCCGCAGCTGACTCAACTCGGGATCGACGTAACCGATGACGTCGAGTCGCTCGATGATCGGTCCCGCCTCTCCTCTGCGATCCAAGTAAACAAGCGCCTTTGCATACGGTACCAAGTACCTGAAGTCGCGCGAGTCACGCGCCAGCGGCTCGATGATCTCGAGCGCGGAACCCCAAGCGGCCCGAGCCCGCGCGTCGTCACCACTCTCTGATCGAGCAAGCCCAAGCAGGATAAGAGCCTGACTCGAGAGGCGTTGAGCATCTCGGTCCCCCGTCGTGCTGGTTAGGACCTCCTCCAGTATCGTGACCGCCGACTGCGCCGTGTCCAAAGCCCCTCGCACGTCGTCCCGCATGAGCAACACTTCACCCACTCTCATCCGAGCCGAAGCCAGGTCTCGCTGATAGCGCGGAT
>CAYGAJ010000173.1:5158-5475 GCA_964347815.1 uncultured Gemmatimonadota bacterium
GCCAGTACACCCACCCGGCCACGATTCGTCGCCAGAGCGCGGCGCCATGCAACGTTGGCGGTATCTCGCGCCACTAACGCCGTAAGAATCGCCACCGCCTGGCCAAAATGACCCGCTGCAGCATCCAGCTTCCCCTGCACCTCGAGCACGCCAGCCATGTAGTTGTGGCTCTTCGCAAGCTCTTGCTGCCAGTTGGCGTTGGCTTCGTCGGTGCTTACGAGCTTCGCTTTGATCGACAGCTCTCGCTCGAACTCTTCCTGGGCTGCAGCAAACTCTCCCTTGCTCACCAAGATGTCGCCCACGGTGTTATGAGAGTT
>CAYGAJ010000174.1:0-5471 GCA_964347815.1 uncultured Gemmatimonadota bacterium
CGTGACCGAAGCCCGGGATGACCTGGCCCGAGTTCAGCGTGTCCCAAACGAAGTGTGACATCACGTCTTCGTTCGGGATCTCGCCGCCCATCTTCTCCATCACACCCTGGATCCAGCGAAGGACCTCCTGGTTCGCCAAACCGTGCAAGGGTCCGGCTAACCCATTGATCATCGCCGAGGCGGCATAGTAGACGTCCGATAGAGCGCTGCCCACCAGGTGGCCGGCGTGGGCGCTGACGTTACCGCTCTCGTGGTCGGAGTGCAGGATGAAGTAAAGCCGAGCGACGTCATCGTAGGGCTTGGCGATGCCCATCATGTGGGCGAAGTTGCCGCCGAAGTCGAGCGCGGGATCCGGCTCGATGATCGTGTCACCGCGGTACTTCATGCGGTAAATGTACGCGCCGATCTGCGGCGTCTTGGCCCACAGGTTCAGGGCATCCTCGAGCGTGGGCTTCCAGTAGTCCATCTTGTCGATGCCCTTCTGATACTCCTGCACGAACACCGAGTCGCGCTGCATCGAGATGAGCGCCGCCGAGAACATGGTCATCGGATGTGTGTCCCGTGGCATCGCTCGCAGCACGTCCCAAACGTACTGAGGCACCTGGCTCCGCTTCTTGAACTCGGCGGCCAGCTCCTCCACTTCCTTCTTGGTCGGAACGTCGCCCGTCAGCAGCAGCCAGACATGGCCCTCGACGTAGGGCATCTCGGCGCCGGGAACCTTGGGAAGCTTTGCGAGCGTCTCCGGAATCGTGTAGCCGCGGAACCGAATGCCTTCGTTCGGGTCGAGATACGATATGTCTGTGACCAGGCACTTGATGCCACGCATGCCACCGATCGCCTGGGCGATCGTGACCTCGCCGATCTTCTTGTCACCATGCTCCTTGAGCAGCTTGACCGTCCGCGGGCGCCAAGCCTCGATCTTCTCCTGAAGCTTCTTCTCCAGCGACATGTTGCCTCCTTTAGCGGTCGCCCTCGACGAGCCGCCCTCCTCCGGCCCTGGCGAGCGGATCGGCCCTGCGCACGGCCGAAAGTTCACATCCAGGCATACGAGGACCTATCCCTAAAATGCATAACGCGTGCCTGTGAGCCACCAGATCGGCCGCCCCTCCAGGACCCTCTTTACTAGTAGTTAACCAGGCTGAGGTTCCGCCAGTTCGCGGGCCCCGGGCACCGACCCGCAGGGGCGATCTGACACGGGGTGGGGCGGATGTGGCGGCCTCAGACCGACGCCGGGCCCGCGCTCTCCTCCAGTTCCTTGACCAGCCCGGCGTAGCGGCGTTCGATCTTGAAGCCGTACGAATAGAAATACTCAGGTCGGAAAAAGCCGGTGGTCAGCGTCCCGACCCCGGCCGCCCGCAGGCGGTTGAAGAACTGCTTCATCAGCCCGTCCGCTACCCCCTTCCGGCGATAGGGCTCGGCCACGACGATCTTCTCCAGGTGGGCCGCGCTGCCGCTCTCCTCAACCGTGTAGTAGATGCCTCCGATGATCTGCTCCCGGTCGCTGATCGCCACCAGGTACCTGTGCTCGGGTCCGAAGCGGACGTCCAGCTTGGCGGCGAGGAACAGCCGATGAAGCCGCTCGACCTCTTTTGGTGTGAGCGCGTGGCGGACCCGGAAGATGTTGGCATCCAGGTCTTCCAGCGTGACGACGATTTCGCTCTGGTACTCACCACCCAAGTCGCTGCTCACGAAGTCGACGGAATCTTCTGGCCGGAGGTAGGCGAAGGGGATGCGCGCCAAAAAGTAATCATCGCCCGGTTCCAGCTTGAGCCGGTGGCGCAGATCGGCCACGGCGCCGGCCAGCTCGCCTTCCCGCATCTCTCCCGCGCGGGCGCTGCGGATCAAATCGTCCAGGCCCTGGGCGAGCTCGGGCGAACTGTCACGGAATACGGTCTCACGGAAGAAACGGAGGCGGACCTCGGGGTACGACTTCGCCAGCTGGTCGAGGCCGTAGGTGTCGTAGAACTCCTGTAGCGTTCGGGCGCGAGCCTGCGGGGTCGCGTCTTCGTTGAGCTGCGCCCAGCGGCGATAGCGCTTGCCTGCGAAGTAGAGCCGCATCGGCAAGAAGCCCCGGCCCCGCACGGTGGACACGTAATCCCGGAGCGCGGCCCGCAGCTCTTCCGGGGCGCCCGCCTCGGTCTCGAGCGCCAACTCGTAAGCGGCGAGGCCCTCCTGCTCGCCTACGACCTCGAGCAGCGACGAGAAAACGACGTCCCAGCCCACGACGCCCTCGAGGTCGGGAAATTCCTGCTCGACGGATCGCACGAACCGCGTCTTGAACGAGTCGAGCATCGAAAGGATGCCCCGGTGGTCGCATCGGACCGAGAGCGATACGATGCGCGACCCACGGTGATAGTCGTGGGTTGGCACGATGATGTCGCACGGACTCAGTTCCGCGATCTCGCAGCTCCTACCTGTGCGTTGCCAGAAATCGACGAACGCGCTCAAGGCGCTCCACGCCAGGAACGGCCAGAGCTGGACCAGGCTCTCACCTTCGTCGGGACGCCGGGAAAGTCGGCGCATCTCGCGATCGAGCGTCGCGCCCGGGATGAACTCCTCGGTCCAAATGTCCGGGTCGGGCACGTAGCCGCCGAACTCCTCGACCACCGGCGGCCGATCGACCGAATCGGCGCAGAGGATCAGCCAGTTGATCTCCGCACCGACTTGTTCCGCGCTGAGCGACTTGTTGAGGTTCGCGGCCAGCTCGTACGACTCCTGCGTGCGCGTCTGAACCGTGATCCGATAGACCACCTTGCCGTGACGTGAGCCCACCAGCCGGATCCAAACACCACCCGGCGGTATGTCGGTCAGCCGGATCACCTTGGCGCCATAGAGCAGGAAGATCGATCCACTGAGCAGCGGTGTGTTCTTGATGGCTGACAGCAGGCGTCGGCGATCGTCCTCGTCCATGCCTTCCTCGAAAACGATCACGTCCTCCCAGCGATACTCCTGGCCCGTCTCCGTGTCGACGGCGATCCTCGACGTCGGTCCGAGCCACTGGAAGAAGCCGTTTCGGAGAGCGGATCGCGCCTCCTCGGCGTGCTCGCGCAGACGGTCGGTGGGCGCGAACTGGCTTACGCGAACCAGAAAGACCCGGATGCGTCGGAAGCGGGTGGGGTGCGACCCCCCATATTCGGCTAGGAACTGCATCAGCGAGACCGCGAGCTGCTCTTTCTCCGCGGCTTCCGCCGATTCGTTACACACGGCCCATGCCAGGCTGGTGAACGCCTCGACCTTGGACTCCGGCAGAGTTTGCTCGCAGAGGACGGCGCGTGTCTCGGCGTCCAGCAACTTCGGGTCGCGAGCCAGAAACTTGCTGAGGGTGTCGCGAAACCGGGTCGCCCGCTCGACCGGCACGAGCGACTGAAACGCGCGCCGCCGGACCTCAGCCAATGCGACGTCGGCGCCACGAGCGAGCAGGAGACGCGCGGGCTCGGCGAGCGGTCCCTCCTCGTGACCCGTGAGAACGCGCTCGAGCAAGCGCACGGCGTCCACTGCGCTTTCCTCATCGGTCGAGACCAGCATTCGAGCGGCCAGGTCCAGATCCGTCAGGCTCCATTCCGTGCGCCGGAATGCTTCCTCCAGTGCCCTGCGGTCTGCGACGGTGGGCTCGACCGGCTCGGCGTGTCCGTGCCACTCGACCGTTTCCGCCGAGCGTCCTGGCCGCTGCCGGTCGTCCATCTCCAAGGGTACGAACGCGACCAGCTCGTCGTTGCCGAGCCAGAGCCGGGGGGTGGCCAGCAGGGCGCCGAGGTCGATGGCCCGTCCGGTGTAGCGGTAGAGTGAAGCGCCCACCCGCACCGTGGTCTCATCCACGCGTCGTACCGTCAGGCGGGTGCCGAGCGTTGGGAGCGTGAGCTGGTCACCGTCGACGCGGACATCCTGGGCCGTCAGCCCGAGGCTTTGGAACAGCCAGTTGGGCAGGCTGAGATCGACGCCGCCCACCTCGAGGAAGGTGCGCCGGTACAGGGTCTCGATGACGTCGGCGAAGTTGTCGACGACGACTTTGCGGCGCGGTGTGCCCTTCGGCGTCAGCTCGCCTTTGTCGGCGTCCAGATCTCGATCGATGATCGCGAAATCGACGATCCGCTCGAACGGGGCGACGAACTTGTTGACGGAGACCACCAGCGAGCGGAAGTGGTCGCGCACCTCCGATGCGGGTAGCGACGAGAAATCGATCTCCTTGTACGACGGGTTGGGGTAGATGAGAAGCGTGTTGTACTGCCGATGATCACCGACGAGAAAGACGCGGCCGACCGACTCGAATTCGCGGAACAGGTTTTCGATCCGCTGGGGCGCGATCGTCTCGCCTCTGACGTTCTTGTAGATCTCTTTCTTGCGGTCGACGAGACGGATATGCCCGTCCTCATCCATCCGCATCAGGTCGCCGCTGTGAAACCAGCCGTCTTCGTCGAACGACGGCTGGCCGTCGGGCGGATCGAGGTACCCGATCATCACATACGGCCCCCGCATCAACAGCTCCCCGTCCTCCTCGGCCAGCTTCAACTCGATCCCGGGCAGGGCGGCACCGAGCGAGTTGTCCTTGTATTGGAAGGGCGGCGTCATGGTGATGCCGCCCGTGGCCTCGCTCATACCGTACCCGCTCAGGAGCTGGATGCCCTGGCGGTGGAAGAAGCGAAAGATGTCGGTATCGAGGTGGCCGGCGGCGGAGAGCCCCCAACGCAACCGGCCGCCGGTCAGTTGGAGCGTGGCCTCTCGGATCTCATCGTCGGGCGCATGCAGCGGGTCGGCGCGCTTGCCGATCGCCTCGTAAAGCTGGATCCATTTCCTAGGAACGCTGATGAAGACGGAGGGCCGTTGACGGCGCATACCCTCGATGAGAGCCTCCACCGAAGGGTCGCTCAGGAAGCAGTACTTGGCGCCCCAGTAAACGCACCCGAGCATCTCCAGATAGCGGCCGAACGTGTGAAACAGCGGGAGGTAGCAGAGAAACACGTCCTGGTCGCCGATCTCGGGTAAGGCGAGCCCTCGCGCGAACCGTTTGGAAACCAGATTCCGATGCGAATACTGGATCCCCTTCGGCATACCGGTCGTACCGGACGTGTACATGATGGTGGCCAGGTCGCCGATCCGAACCGCGTTGCCCCTCTCCTCGACCAGTGAAGCGGGTAGCGCGCTCGCCCGATCCTCCAGGTCGCGCAACGTCATCGGGCCTCCGGCGCCGCCGTCGATCGGATCGATCGTGACCACGTGCTTCAGATCCGGCAGCGAGCCACGGTTCTTCTCGACCTTGTCGAGCTGCTCGCGACCCGAGACCACGACGGTGCCGATCTTGGCATGCCGGAGGATGTAACCGACATCGGCGTCGGTCGCGTTGGCCGGTACCACCACGTTGACGAGGCCGGACGTGAGGCAAGCGAGATCGAGCAGCGCCATCTCGATCCGGTTCTCGGAGATGATCGCCGTTCGCGCCGGTGGGTCCGGGTGGTACAACGACAGCAGGCCGCGAG
>CAYGAJ010000175.1:0-5456 GCA_964347815.1 uncultured Gemmatimonadota bacterium
TATGGGAGCGGATCAAGTCTCGAGTAAACCGAAGCTAGGGTTCAGCCTCCGCCGGCTCTTGGGCGGAGAGGGCTGGCAGAACGGGTTGGCGGCCGCCGGGCTTCTGGTCGCCACGGCGCTGGTGGTTTTGGCCTACGGCACAGCTCCGCAAAGTCTCGGCGACTTGAGCGATCGGATCCAGCTCGCTGTCGGTGAAGGCGGTTACGGACCGAACCTTCGCGTGGGGGACCGACTGCGGGCCCGGGCTTCGCGGGCGCGTCTCGCCGGTCGGGACAGTCTGGCCGACGCGCTGGAGTGGAGGGCGGCGCGAGTCTTCTCCGAAGCCGCGGCTGCGGTATCCGGCCCTCGGGAGGAGCTGGAGGCGAACGACCGACTGGCTGACAGCTACCTTCAGTTGGGCTGGAGCTACTTGGCCGCCGGGCGTGGGGGGCGCTTTGGCTTCGGCCGCCAGTCCGACGCGCTACGATCGGCGGAAGAGATCGCGGCTTGCGTGGTCGGGGTGGCACCGACCCGCCGGCGCGCCGAGATCAATACGTTCGTCGAGGACCTGGAACGGACGTTGGACCGCCCGATAGCGGGTAGGTGTCCACCGTGAGCGGTAAGAGCTCCAGAGCCTGGCGCCCCTCGGTGGCGCTGCTGGCCAGCCTGCTCTTTCTGTCGGCGTTCTTCTTCGGCGGATTGTGGCTGGATGCAGTGCAACTCGACTACCACATCTTCAGCCTCGTCGACGGTCTCGCTGCTTTGCTCGTCGTTTACGTGCTGCTTAACACCAGCGTCTTGTCCTGGCCGCGTGACGTTTGGGGGACGGTCGTCGTGGTCTACGCCGCCGTGGCGACGGCCCAGCTCATCTCGATGCTGCTTCCGCCTCCAGGGCTCGTGCAGTGGATCGTGCTGGGTCTGCTGATCTACTTCGCCTGGAGCGCGGTGTTCTCGGTGCATCGGACGCGGATCGTACTCTCGCTGGGTCTCGTTGCCCTGGCGCTGGCCGCTTTGAAGTACTCGGTGCTGCCGTTCGTCTGGTCGGTGACCGAGTTGCCGCAGACGCCGATCCTCGATCTGCGGGCACTGAGCGAGAGCGTGCGACGACTCTTTGCGGCGTATGTGCCCAGCCACCCGATGACCCAGGTCTTCGCCTTCGCGGCGATCCTCGCCTGGGTGGCGGGCATCTGGGTCGGTTGGCCTCCCGAGCCGGAGGACGACTGGATCCGGCGACTGTCACGTGCTGAGCGCGACCGCCTTCTCTATTGGCTATTGAGCGGCGTGTCCGACCGGGGCCGGAGGGTCACGGCGGGAGAGGCTCGGGGCTTGCTCGAGGCGCTGGAGACTCGGGAGGCGCCCAAAAGATCGGAGGGGGAGGGGCCCCCGTAGCCGCCGGGTGACCGAGCCGCCCGGCGAGGGTCGGCCCGCTCAGGCGCGGGTGGCGCCTTCGCTCCAGCGTGCCAGCAGCTCGCGTGTTGCGGCGGCAGGATCGCGGGCGGCCATGACCGCCGACACCACGGCGATGCCGGCCGCGCCGGCCGCGGCGACCTGAGCGGCGTTGGCCGGCGTGACTCCACCGATTCCGACGACCGGGATCGTCACGGCCCGAGCGACCCGGGCCAGCTGATCGGTTCCAATGACTTCGCCCGCCACCTCCGCTTTGGTGCTCGTCCCGAAAACGGATCCGACGCCCAGGTAATCGGCGCCGGCGGACTCGGCCGCTCGTGCGGCATCTTCCGTGTCGGCCGACCGACCGATGACGAAGTCACGGGGCACGGCACGTCGTGCGGCAGTGACAGGGAGATCGTCGTCGCCGAGATGCACGCCGTCGGCATTCACAGCCAGCGCGACGTCGAAGCGGTCGTTGACCAGAAACAGCGCGCCGTGATGCCGGACCAGCGGTTCCAGCTCCCGCGCCATCCCAAAAAGTTCGGCGCTCGTCGCCTCCTTGTCGCGTAGCTGAACCGCCGTCGCTCCGGCCTCGAGCGCCGCCTGCACGACGGCGACCCAGCCGCGCGGACCGGCGAGCCGGCGGTCGGTGATGACCATGAGTCGGAGCCTTTGCCTGAGCGCGGCGCGCGTCATCGGTGGTTGGGCGCTCAGCGCCGATTCGAGCCGCGAATCTCTTGCACGGCGCGGTTGTGCTCTACGAGCGTGCGGCTGAATTGATGGCGACCGTCGGGCCGGGCCACGAAGTACAGGTAGGGCACGGACGCCGGACGCAGGGCCGCATCGATGGCCGCGATACCGGGCGAGCCGATGGGCCCCGGCGGCAGCCCGTCGTGGGTGTAGGTGTTGTACGGGTCGTCGGCGACCGAGTCGATGTGGCGGAAAAGCAGTTGGCGCTCGCGCGTCTCGAGGGCGTACTGGACGGTGGGGTCGGCTTGCAGCCGCATGGGCCGTCGCAGTCGGTTGTGGAAGACCGCCGAGATGAGGGGCATCTCGTCCTCCCAGCGTGCCTCACCCTGAACGATGCTGGCCAGCGTCACGAGCTCTCGCTCGCTCATGCCGATCGAATCGAGCGCGGCCCGGCGCTCGGGCGTCCAGACCGATCGGTAGCTCCGCACCATCTGCGTCACGATCGTGTTGAGGGAGACGCCCAGCGCGAAGCGGTACGTTTCGGGAAACAGGTAGCCCTCGAGCGTGGGCCCGGGCACGCCGAGCGAATCGGCGAGAGCGGGATCGAGCAACTGCCGCGCGGCCGAGTCCGCGGTCAACCGGGCAATCGGGGCGATGCGCTCGGCGATCTGGCCCAGGGTCCACCCCTCGGGGATCGTGACCGGTATCGTGACGACGCGGCCGGCGACCAGGGCGTCGAGCGCCACCGACCAGGTGCCGCCGCGAGGCAGGTCGTAGGTGCCGGCCTTGATCTTCGCATCGGCGCCCTTGACCCGAACGTACAGTTTGAACAGACCCGGCCAGCGCACGACGTCATGAGCCGCCAGCGTGTCGGCGACGGCCTCGAGCGACGCCCCTTCCGGGATGACCAGCCGTTCCAGCGGCCCCTCCGAGCGGCGACACCCGCCAAGGACGAGGCTGGCCGCCATCGCCAGCGCCAGTCCGGTCGCGGCCGTTCGCGTTGGACGGGCGCGCTTGCGGTCGGTGGCGATCCCCGGCCGTGGTGGTGGGTTGGCCAGCAGGCCGAATCGGCTAAGGCTGGCGGTTCGCATCGAGATACGACTGGAGAAGCAACGCCGCCGCCATCGCATCGACCCGTCCCTTATCGCGTCGAGCCGTGGCGGGGAGATCGAGGCGTTGAAGCTCGCGCTGCGCCCGTACCGAGCTGAATCGCTCATCGAGATATTCGATGACCAGGTCCGTTCGCCGACCTAGCTCCTGACCGAACTGGCGCGCGGTCGCAGCCGCCTCTCCTTCATCGCCGGCAGCGTCGAGCGGCAACCCGATGAGGATGCACTCGACGTCGTATTCGTCGATCAGTTCAATGATCCGCGCGTAGGGGGGGCGTTTGCCACGACGTCTTTGGATCGTTGGTAGGGGTTGCGCAATGGTTCGCGTCGGATCGCTCACGGCGACTCCGATCCTGCGTTCGCCGTAATCGATGCAGAGGACCCTGCTCATCTCCGCTGCCGGATCGGGGGTGCGGTCGGGGCTGGCCGTGGCGCGCGGGAGGCAGACCCAGGCCGGCTAGAGGGCCGCGAGTGCGTCTTCGAGGTTGCCGGCCTCAGAGAGACGACGGTGGACCACCATCAGCCGAGCGGGCGAGCCGAAAAGGAAGCGACAAGCTTCGTCACCGCGCGAGCGGCAGGTCACCTCGAGAACGGCAACGGGTCTTCCAGCCGCTCGCGTCAGGATCTCGGCCAGCAGTCCGGTGGAGATGTGGCAGCCGGGGGCGTCGCGACCCTCCGTGGGATCCGATTCGGCCCAATCCCAAGCCAACACGGCTCCCAAGCCCTCGTTCACCTGTTGGTGTTCGATCCGACCCCAACCGCCGTCGTCGAAGTAGCGGCCCAGCTCGAGCCAGAACGTCGGCTGCGAGAGCGCCGGCAGTGGAGCTCCGCCCCGCTGCTGCACGGCCAACTCGGCGTCGCTTGCGAGTCGGCGGCCGGCCTCACGCAGGGCACGGATCGGCCCCTGCGCTGACGTTTCTTCGATCGCGCGTCGAAGCTCGGCCAGCCCACCGGCCGGTAGGATAATGTCGCCCATGCGTAACCTTCGATCTCGTGGTTTGGGGAGGACAACACCGCCTGCATTCGGGCCCACGCGAGGGCGCACCCAAACCCGCTACGGGGCCAGGATCGCCCCCGACGCAATAATAGATAGATTGTGGCGGCGCCAACTACAACCCTGCCGTGCCGGTCGCGGTCGGGAGTCGAGTTCAGGGACTGTCAACCGAATGGAACCGAGACGATGTCACGCTGGATCGCCCTGCTGATTCCCTTAGCCTCGCTCTCTTACGCGCCGTCGCCCGGATCGACGCCGTTGACCGGAGACGGCACAATCGAGGCGGCCACCATGATCGTGGCGCGGGTAGACCTCGACACCGTGACCGGGAGCGATGATGGCGGTGTGCCGGCGGCCGTGTTGGCGCGGCGCCGCGCAGCGCTCCTGGAGCTGCTCGAGCCCGGGCTGGCGCTCGTGCGCGGCGCCGACCCTCGAGCCGAGCGTGAGCATCCTCAGGACTCGGACTTCCGGCAAGACAACGACTTCTATTATCTAACCGGCCTGGAGACGCCCGGCTCCTGGCTGGCCCTGCTCAAAGGCGAGGACGGTGCCGGTGAGGTCGTGCTCTACCTGCCCGACCGCAACCCGCAACAGGAGATCTGGACCGGCCCGCAGCTCGGCCCCGACGAGCGGACAGCCGAGTTGACGGGGATCGCCCGAACGGTCTCGTTGTCACAGTTCGATCCCGACATACTGACCCGCTTGCGGCAACCACCGGAGTCGGCGGGTTATCCGCGCCTTTACCTATCGCTCGATGACGGCGGAGAGCGGACGCGGGAAGTTCTGGAGTCGGCGGTGCGTAGCGGTCGGTCGGTTTCCGACCTGAGGGGGGCGTTGGCGCGGCTGCGGCTGGTCAAGGACTCGGTCGAGCTGGCGCGGATGCGTCGTGCGGTAGAGTTCACCGTCGAGGCGCAGCGGCGAGCGATGAGGGCGGCGCGGCCGGGGATTCACGAGTACGAACTGGAGGCGATCATCGAGTACGTGTTCCGGGCGAAGGGAGCGGAGCGCGTCGCCTTTCCGACGATCGTGGGCTCGGGCCCCAACAGCGTGACGTTGCACTACGACTCGAACCGCCGACAGACGACCGACACGGATCTCGTGGTGATCGACGCCGGGGCCGAGTATCGGTATTACGCGGCCGACGTCACGAGGACGTTCCCGGTGAGCGGGAAGTTCTCGAAGCGGCAGCGAGCGATCTACGAACTGGTGCTCGGGACTCAGCTCGCCGCGATCGACTCGGTGCGGCCGGGGGTGACGGTGCGGCAGCTCGAGGGGATCGCCCGGCGCTACATGCG
>CAYGAJ010000176.1:0-5443 GCA_964347815.1 uncultured Gemmatimonadota bacterium
AGGCATGTCCATACATCGACTGGTAGCCAGAGTTCCCGTGGTCGACCAGGACGTACAGCCCGTACACCGAGTCCGAGCCCGCCTCCCGCACCACCCCGGCCCCAGCGGCCCGTATATAAGAATGCTGCGCCACGGCGATGTCGACCCCGGGGTGCGTGCCGCCTCGCGCCTCCTCCAGAACCTGAGTCACGAAACCGGCTGTCGCCAATGGCCAGCTCGTCGGGATCTCCGGGGAAAGACCCGTTGGCGCCGTCAGCGGCTCCTCGCTCCCCGGCTCCTCTCCGGGGATCACATCCGCCGCCGCCGTTGACGCCAGTACGTCGGCGCCGAGCATCGAGCGGATCTTGTCGTACTCCTGCTGAAGCTGCGTGAGGTTCTCGGCCAGCTGAATCACCCGGGCGTTGTCGGCCTCCAGCCCGGCGATCCGCCGTTCCAGCTCAGGGACGCGCGCCGATTGAGCGGCGAAGTACCACCAGCTCCCGAACAGCAAGGCGAGGGCCAACCCGGCGACCGCGCCCAGGGCCGCCCCGATCCGCAGTCCACGCGGCGTCACCCGGAGGCTGCGGGTTCGCTGGGTGTCGCCGGGAACGAGCACGACGGTGAAACCGCCATCCGTCTCTTTCATCAATCGTCGCCTCGCGTTGATCCGGTTGAGTGGTCAGATGACGCCGCCGACACCCACGATGACCTCGACGATACGTTCGAAGTCCTCGGAGTCGCGGAAGGGGATCTCGATCCGGCCGCGGGTGGCACCAGCACCTTCGAGCCGTACGCGGACCGCCGTGCCCAGCGCTCGAGCCAGCGCTTGCTCGGCGCGCGTCGTGTAAGCATCGGTGTGAGGAGAGGTGTCGCGGCGTCGCGGCTTGCGGCGGCCGCCATCCTCACTGCGACGCTGACGTACCCGGCGCTCGACCTCGCGCACGGAGAGGCCGTCACGCGCCGCCGCCTTCGCCAGCTCGATGACTCGCTTCTGGTCCTCCAGCCCCAGCAGCGCCCGGGCGTGGCCGGCCGAGATCGCGCCACCGGCAACCAGCTCCTGGACCGGGTCGGGAAGACCCAGCAAGCGGATCGTGTTGGCGACGGTCGAGCGGTCACGACCGACCCGGTCTGCGACTTGCGATTGGGTCAGGCCGAATTCGTCAACCAGGCGCCGGTAGGCGTGCGCCTCGTCCAGTGGGTTCAGATCCTCGCGCTGCAGGTTCTCGATCAGGGCCAGGACGACCATCGTGCGATCGTCCGCGTCGCGGATGACCGCGGGCACGTGAGTCCACCCCAACTCCTGTACGGCCCGAAAGCGTCTTTCGCCCGCCACCACCTCCCAGGCACCATCGCCGACAGGACGCACCACCACCGGCTGCAAGAGGCCGTTGTCGCGGATCGAGGCAACAAGGCCGTCCAGGGTCTTACGGTCGAGACCCTGCCGCGGCTGGTAGGGGTTGGGTCGGAGCTGGGCGACCGGGAGCTTCTCGACGTCGCGGGTCGCGGCGGCGTCGCCGGGCAAGTAGTCGCCGAGGAGGGCTCCCAGGCCCTTACCGAGTCGTTTCTGCTGTTTTTTGGCCACTGCCGTTCCTGCCCATAAGTTCTTGTGCTAGCGCAAGATAGCTTTCAGCGCCGCTGCAGAGCACGTCGTAGACGACGATCGGCTTCCCAAAGCTGGGCGCCTCGGCTAAACGGATGTTTCTGGGCACCGCCGTCCGGAAGACCTTGGGCCCGAAATACTCGCGCGCCTCCTCCGCGACTTGCCGGGCGAGGTTGAGGCGCTCGCTGAACATGGTCAGAAGGACCCCCTCGATCTGCAGGCCCGGGTTCAGGCTTTGCCGAACCAGCTGCAACGTGTTGAGGAGCTGGGTGAGCCCCTCGAGGGCGTAGTACTCGCACTGGATCGGGATCAAGACCGTGTCCGCCGCCGCCAGCGTGTTGACGGTGAGCAGCCCGAGCGATGGCGGGGTGTCGATGATCACGTAGTCGTACTGCCGGCGAATGGGGATCAGCGCCTCTCGGAGCAGCGTCTCGCGACCGGCACGGTCGGCCATGGCGATCTCGGCGCCCAGCAGGTCGCGGCCGGACGGAAGCAGGTCGAGGAAGGGGAAGTGCAAGCCACGGAGCAGCGCCTCAGCCGACGGCTTGCCCTCGAGGATGACGTCGTAGATCGACCAGTCGAGCTCGTCGCGATCCACCCCCAGGCCGCTCGTGGCATTGCCCTGGGGATCGGCGTCGACCAGCAGGGTACGCCGCTCGGCGACAGCCAGGCAGGCGCAGAGGTTGATGGCCGTCGTGGTCTTTCCGACGCCGCCTTTCTGGTTGGCGATAGCTATGACTTTCGACATAGGCTTACGAACCGGGCCCGGACAGGAGCGGCTTGGGGATGGGGTCTCGGGATCGACTGAGCGGAAGATAGGGGAGTGCAGAGGTCGAAAACAAGGGCGCCGACGTTTCACGTGAAACGCATATCGTAAGACAGCATACGTTCAGTTTCACGTGAAACTGCAAGTCGCGGCCGCCAACACCCCTCAATCCAACAAGCTAGCCGCCGAGCCGCCTCGCCCCCTTCCGCACCTCCATCATCAGATTCTGCAGGTCGGCGGGCCCGACGCCGGGGATGCGCGCCGCCTGCGCCACGCTTCGCGGACGCACCCGGTCCAGCTTCAAACGCGCCTCCATCGACAGGCTTGCCAATTCCAGGTACGGCAGATCCGCCGGCAGGCTCACCGCCGCCTGCCGCCGCAGCCGCTCCGCCCGCGCCCGCTCCTTCGCCACATAGCCGGCGTACTTGATCCGCATCTCCGCCGCCGCCAGGGCGTCAGCGTCCGGGGCCCCGTCCCCGGCCAGAGGGCCGCCTTCGGCGACCAGCTCCAGCAGGCTCACCTCCGGCCGCTTGGCCAGGTCTCCAAGGCTGGCCGGCCCGCTGACCGGCGTGGTCCCCCACGCCCGCAGGTAATCGTTGACCTCCTCAGCCGCGATCGAGGTGGCGTTCACCCACTCCACCGCCGCCTCCTCCCGCTCCAGCTTCTCCTCCAGCCGCCGGCGCTGCTCCTCGCTCAGCAGACCCAGCTCCGCCGCCGCCGGCCCCAGGCGCCGCAGCGCGTTGTCCTGCCTCAGCAGCAGCCGGAACTCCGCCCGCGAGGTGAACAGCCGGTACGGCTCGTCGACGCCCTTGGTCACCAGATCGTCGATCAGCACGCCGATGTACGCCTCGTCCCGCCCCATCACCCACGGCTCGCGACCCAGCGCCTTGAGCGCCGCGTTGATCCCCGCCGCGATCCCCTGGGCCGCGGCCTCCTCGTACCCCGTCGTCCCGTTCACCTGGCCGGCGAAGTAGAGGCCCGGCTGGGCCTTGACCTCCAGCGTCGCCTCCAGCTGGTGGGGCGGGAAGAAATCGTACTCGATGGCGTAGCCCGGCTGGGTCATCCGCGCGCGCTCCAGCCCAGGCACCGCCGCCAGGAACTCACGCTGGACGTCCGGCGGCATCGAGGTGGAGAGGCCGTTGACGTAAAGCTCGCGGGTCTCGAGGCCCTCGGGCTCGAGAAAGATCTGATGACGGCGCGCGTGAGGGAACTTGACGACCTTGTCCTCGATCGAGGGGCAGTAACGGGGACCCAGGGCAGCGATCTGGCCGCCGTAGAGCGCCGAGCGCTCCAAGTTCCGCCGGATGATCTCCTTCACCTCATCGCCGGCCCAAGTGATCCAGCACGGGAGCTGCGGCAGCCGCTCACGTCGCTCCCAGTGCGAGAAGCGGAAGTCGAGCGGGTCACCGTCCTGCCGCTCCAATCGGGAGAACTCGACCGTCCGGCCGTCGACGCGCGGCGGCGTGCCGGTCTTGAACCGCGTGACCTCGAGGCCCAGGCTCTCCAGCTGCTCGGAGAGCTCGACCACCGGCGCGTCCCCCGCCCGTCCTCCCGCCTCCCGGACGCCGCCGCCGATGTGGATGCCGCCCCGCAAGAACGTGCCGGCCGTGAGTACGACGGCGCGGCCGCGGAACTGGGAGCCATCCCGGCAGCGAACGCCGGCTAACCGGCCCCCCTCGAACACGAGACCCTGGACCGTGCTCTGGAAGAGGTCGAGCCCTGGCGTCTCCTCCAGGAGTGTGCGGATGGCTCGGGGATAGAGCCCCCGATCGCACTGCGACCGGGGCGACCAGACCGCAGGACCCTTGCGGCGATTGAGCATTCGGAATTGAATGGACGTTCGATCGGTAGCCCGACCCATCAACCCGCCCAGCGCGTCCACCTCCCGGACCACCGTTCCCTTCGCCACACCCCCGATCGCCGGGTTACAGCTCAGCTGTGCCACCCGCGCCAGATAGCTGGTCACCAGCAGCGTCCGCGCCCCCAGGCGCGCCGCTGCCGCGGCCGCCTCACAGCCGGCGTGACCTCCGCCCACGACGATCACATCGTATCCTGAGCTCATGACGATCGACCCTGCATCTCAGGCCTGTTGTAGTGGCCCCTCCAAGCTGACCCGGCGCCCATGATCTTTTCCCGACGCCTGTGCCGACGAATATTGACGGGTGAAGGAGCGACCTTCGCCGCGTCGCTCCGACACGGGTGAGGGGCTGAAGTTAAAACACCGGGCCCCACGGTACAGCCCCGCGCAACCGGCGCTCAGCCTTTCTCCCAATGAGCGATACAGAAGTACGCAAAGCCTTCAAAGTCCATGGCCGCGTCCAGGGCGTCGGCTTCCGCTGGTGGGTTCAGCGCCAGGCAAGCAGCCTGGGCCTGCGTGGAAGCGTGCGGAACTGCCCGGATGGGACCGTCGACGTCGTGCTCGCCGGAGCCGCGACCTCGGTCCTGGCGATGAAAGAACGACTCGAGGAGGGGCCGCACGCCGCTCGCGTGGTCCGCCTTGAGGAGCTGACACCGCCCGAGCGGATACCGGACGACTTTCAGATCGCGTTCTGATTTCGGTAGACGGTGGTTTCGGTGGGCGGTGGGCGGTAGACGGTCGTCCCGAGCGCTTCAGCGGCCGGGCGGGTCGACGTCCGTGGTCTTGACCTCTACCTCGATCACGCGAACCCGCGTTCGCCCCACGTTGCGGACCACGTGCGTCTCCGCCGGGCGCCACGCCGTCTGACCTGCCGCGACGTCCATCCGTGACACGCCCTCGTCGTCTTCCAGCTCGAGGCTCCCGCCCTCCAGCACGTAAACCACCCGGGGCCAGGCGTGGGTGTGAAGCAGCGCCGCGGCTCCGGCGGGATAGACGTTCTCCACCACCATCACCTGCGCGTTCTCGAGCAGCACCGTGCTCTGAACGCCTTGGGCACCCTGAGCCCTGCGCACCGCAGCGTGGGGCGCGGCGACGGCGAACGACACCGCGACCACCAGCGCGATCACCGGCAGCTTCATGTCCGCCTCCCGTTGTTTCGGTAGGCGGTAAGCGGTAGACGGTAGGCGGTGGGTTTCAGTTGACCGACAACCGTCCACCGTTTACCGGACACCGTCTACCG
>CAYGAJ010000177.1:0-5439 GCA_964347815.1 uncultured Gemmatimonadota bacterium
CGCACGCTTCGAGCTGTCTGAGCTCGATTTCCCCCTCGCCGTTCGCGGCTGGCGCCCCGGCGATCGCATTCGGATGCCCGGAGGCACCCGGAAGCTGAAGAAAGTGTTTGGGGATCGGAAGGTTGTGTGTTCCGAGCGTCGCCGCCTGCCGCTGGTTGTCGATCAGGCCGGCGTGCTTTGGGTGGTCGGCCAGGTACAAGCGGCCCGGGCGACCCACCGGGAAGCTGGTGCGACGTTCACCATCGCCCTCCGGCGCGGATCATGAACGAGGTTTCCAAGCGGTATCCCGGAATTAAACGTGTGGTCTTCACAGGTGCACAGATCGCGGCACGCGTCGAAGAGATGGGTCGCGCGATCGACGCGTTCTATCCTCCGGGAGACGAACTGCTGGTGATCGGTCTGCTCAAAGGGGCCTTCATGTTGGTCGGCGATCTCGTTCGCGCCCTCGGTCGCCCCTTGGTGAAGATCGACTTCCTCACCGCTGCCCTGTACGGCAATGGCACCGACGCGAGCCGGGAGGTTCAACTGCTGCACGACACCGAATCGCCGGTCGCGGATCGCCACGTACTGCTGATCGAAGATGTGGTCGATTCCGGGAAAACACTCAACCGCATTGGCGACGAGATCGCTCGCCGCTCGCCCCGTTCGCTCGAGGTTTGCGCGCTATTACATAAGCGAATCGCCAACGATTTGCGCTACGAGCCGCGCTGGGTGGGCTTCGACGCCCCCCAGGAATGGCTGGTCGGCTACGGTTTGGACCTCGGGGGCCGCTATCGGCATTTGCCGTTCGTCGGCGCGATCGATCCCGGGGCTGAGAGAGGTACATAGATATGCCCGATTTAAACCCTAACCGCGGCGAGCCACAGACTCACTGGTCCCGTCTGTCGCGAAGCCTCGCCTTCTGGGCGCTCATCATCCTGGTGCCGCTCATCGTCATCCAGCTCGTCGGCTCGGGGCGGCGCGACGTGAAGGAGCTGAGCTACACGGAGTTCCTCCGCGAGCTCGAGCAGGGCAACGTGGTGAAGGTCGCCGTGGTCGATGGGAAAGAGATCGAAGGCGAGCTGCGGACACCGGTGGGCACCACCGGCCAGACGGCGCGTGAGTTCTGGACGAAGCTTCCGGTCTGGCACAGCGAGGAGTTGCTGACCAGGCTCGAGGCGAGCGGGGTGACGATCGAGGGGAAAGAGGCGCGCCCCAACTGGTGGGGCCTACTGGCCGGGGCGCTGCCGTGGATCTTCCTGTTTGGTCTCATGCTCTTCTGGCTGCGGCAGATGCAGGTCGGCGGGGCGCGGGCCTTTTCCTTCGGGAAATCGAAGGCCAAGCTGCTCACCGGAGACACGCCCAAGGTCACGTTCGCCGACGTCGCGGGCTGCGAGGAGGCGAAGGAAGAACTTCAGGAGACGATCGAGTTCCTGAAGGACCCCTCGAAGTTCACCCGCCTGGGTGGCCGGCTCCCGAAAGGCGCTCTGCTGGTCGGCCCGCCCGGAACCGGAAAGACCCTGCTGGCCCGGGCGGCCGCAGGCGAGGCGTCGCGGCCTTTCTTCAGCATGTCCGGGTCGGACTTCGTCGAGATGTTCGTCGGCGTGGGCGCTTCCCGCGTTCGGGACTTGTTCGAGCAGGGTAAAGCGCACGCGCCCTGCATCATATTTATAGACGAGCTGGACGCGGTGGGTCGGCATCGCGGCGCCGGTCTGGGTGGTGGCCACGACGAGCGGGAGCAGACGCTCAACCAGCTGCTCGTCGAGATGGACGGGTTCGAATCGAACGAGGGCGTGATCCTGATCGCGGCCACCAACCGGCCCGACGTTCTCGACCCGGCCTTGCTGCGTCCCGGTCGCTTCGATCGGCAGATCGTGGTGGATGCGCCCGACGTGAAGGGGCGCGAGGGTATCCTTGCCGTTCACACCCGCAAGATCCCGCTGGCCGATGATGTCGACCTGTCGAGGCTGGCTCGGGCCACACCGGGTATGAGCGGCGCCGATCTGGCCAACATGGTCAATGAGGCCGCCCTGCTCGCCGCGCGCCGTGACAAAGACCGCGTCGACATGAAGGACCTAGAGGAAGCAAAGGATCGCGTGCTGCTGGGCGCCGAGCGCCGCAGCATGGTGATCAGCGACGAAGAGAAACGGTTGAGCGCCTATCACGAGGCCGGTCACGCCGTGGCCGCCCGCTTCACGCCCGAGTGCGATCCCCTGCACAAGGTCACGATCGTGCCGCGCGGACGCGCCCTCGGTCTCACCTTCGCCATGCCGGAGGACGACCGGCACAGCTATTCCAGAGCCTATCTGCGGGCGCAGCTGATCTACGCCTACGGCGGACGCGTGGCCGAGGAGCTCATCTTCGGCCCGGAGAAGATCACCACCGGCGCCGGCAACGACATCGAGCGGGCCACCGCGCTGGCGCGGCGGATGGTGAGCGAATGGGGGATGTCCGAGCGCATCGGCCCGATGAACGTCGGCGATCGCGGCGAGGAGATCTTCCTGGGTCGAGAGATCGTCGAGCGCCGCGACGTCAGCGAGCAGATGGCGCAGCAGGTCGACGAGGAGGTCTTGAAGCTTCTCGACGACGCCTTCAAGGCGGCGAAAGAGGTCATCGCCAAGAACGAGGACAAGCTGCATGCTCTCGCGAAGGCCTTGCTCGAGCGAGAGACGCTGGATGCCGATGAGATCAACGCGGTCTTCGCCGGCGAAGAGCTGCCGCCGCTGCCACCGGCGCAACCGGCGGCGGAGCGAGGCGCCGCCGGCAAGAAAAGCAAGGAGGGTGTGACGGGCTCTCAAGAGGGCGCGGCTCGCAATTTGAAGCTGAAGCCGGCGACATCGTTCGAGAGCACGCAGGGCGAGGGCAGGGAACCTGAGACACCGCGATGAGAGGGGAGCGGGTGGCGGAGGGCCGTTTCGCCATCTCTCGTAAGACCGAGGTCACGCCGTTCTGGCAAACGTCACGGCGGCACATTGATCTGTCGAATCCGGTGTTGATGGGTGTCTTGAACATCACACCGGATTCTTTTTCCGACGGCGGTCGCTACTTGGGCCGCGAGTCAGCAGTGCGCCGGCTCGACGAGTTGCAGGATGAGGGCGCCGACATCATCGACATCGGCGGCGAGTCGACTCGCCCGGGCTCGGAACCGGTTTCGGACGAAGAGGAGCTTGGCCGTGTGCTCCCGGTGATCGAGGCGGCGGTGGAGCGGGTCGACGTCGCGATCTCTGTCGACACGACGAAAGCAACCGTAGCGCAAGCGGCTCTCGCGGCCGGGGCCGAGATCGTTAACGACATCTCGGGGTTGCGGTTCGACAGCCGGCTGGCCGGCGTCGCGGCGGAGTCGGGGGCCGGCCTGGTCCTGATGCACATCCGTGGGCGTCCGCGGACCATGCAGCAGGATATTCACTACGACGACCTGCTCGGCGAAGTGGTGGGCGAACTCGGGGAGTCCGTGCAGCGCGCCACGAGCGCAGGGTGCCGGAACGAGCAGCTCGTGGTCGACCCGGGCATCGGCTTTGGGAAAACGGCGGAGCAGAATCTGGCTTTGATCGATCAGCTGGACCGGATCGTCCAGCTGGGATATCCGGTCCTGGTCGGACCGTCGCGGAAGTCGTTCATCGGCAAGACGCTTGGTCTCGGCGTCGATGAACGGTTGGAAGCGACGCTCGCCGCCTGTGTGGTGGCGTTGCTGCGTGGCGCGCGAGTATTCCGCGTGCACGATGTGAGAGCGGCCCGGCGGGCGCTGGACATGGCGGACGCGATAACGACACGGTCGAGCGGTGCAGAGCTTTCTTGAGCGAGTCAGCTTTCTCAGGCCCGGCATTCGGGACCTGATCCAGATCGCGGTGGTGGCGTACATATTCTACCGCCTCCTGCTGCTCTGGGCGGGCACCCGGGCGATCCAGATGCTGATCGGGCTCATCGTGCTGTTCGCCGTTTATGCCCTGGCCGAGATCCTTCAGCTGGAGCTGATCCGCTACCTGCTCGACATCTTCTTCACCTACGGCGTCCTGGCGGCGGTCATCATATTCCATCCCGAGCTGCGCAACGCCCTCTCGAAGCTGGGTCAGAGCCGTCTCTGGCGTTACTTCTCCCGGCCGGAGCAAAGTTCGGAGTCGTTACAGATTTTGGCACACACCGCCGAGCTGCTGGCTCGGAAGCGGATCGGCGCGATCATCGCCGTCGAACGGGAAGTCGGTTTGGAGGAGTACGCCCGCAAGGGCACGCCGATCCACGCGCCGATCAGCACCGAGCTGCTGGAGAGCGTGTTCACGCGATACGGGCCGCTGCATGACGGAGCCGTCGTCATCCGTGGCGACACCATCCTGGCGGCCCGGTGCATCCTGCCGCTCACCCAGTTTCCCGTCACCGACCGCAGCCTGGGCACCCGCCACCGGGCGGCCATCGGCCTGTCCGAGGAGACCGATGCCCTGGTGATCGTGGTGTCGGAGGAAACCGGGGACATCTCGCTGGCCCAGCGGGGTCGGCTGGACCGGAAGGTCAGCGGTGAGCGGTTGCGCGAGGCGCTGGGGGTGAAGGTGGGCCGTGCCAAGCTGGCCCCGGCCCCGGCTTCGGCGCCGTCCGAGTCGGCGGCGGCAGCGGAGCTGAGTCTCGTTGACAGGAGCCCCTCGGCGCCGTAGAGTTTTGAGAGAACAGCGGGACAATCGGGTCAAACTCACGAAGCGACAGCGAGGTTCGCCTTGCAGACGGAAGCCCAATACGCCCTCATGGAGCTGTTCCGAGACGGGGGCATCATGATGTACTTCCTGGTGCTCGCCTCACTGCTGGCGTTGGGCGTGATGATTGCCAAAGGCTACATCCTTTGGGTCGCCCACCGTGACAGCAAGCAGCTGCTGGGACAGATCTCGGACGCTGCCCAGCGGGGGGCTGATATCGATGCCACGATCGAGCTGGCCGATGAGACGCAGGGTCCCGTGGCCGCGATCGTCTCGGCCGGCTTGAGACGGTTGCGGGAACGCCGCCCGAGCGGCAAGGACATCGAGAAAGCGATCGCGACCACGGGGTCGATCGAGCTGGGGTTTCTGGAGCGAGGCCTCGTGGTGCTGGCGACCGTGGCGAACGTGGCGCCGATGATGGGCTTCCTGGGGACGGTCGCCGGGATGATCGTCGCCTTTGGCGCCGTGGCCGAGGCGGGTCAGATCGAAGCGTCCCTGGTGGCGGGCGGGATCAAAGTGGCGTTGATCACGACGGCCACAGGTCTGACGATCGCGATCCCTGTGAACATCGCGTACAACTTTTTCGTGTCGCGTATCGATCTGCTGATCATCGACATGGAGCGAGGCGCCGAGGCGGTACTGGACATCGTGCCGCGGGCCCGGCGCAAAGCGAGCTAGAGGTGCTACCGATGGCGCTGCTGCGAAGGCAAAGCAAAGTCAGCGATGAGATTCCCACAGCCTCGATGGCGGACATCGCGTTCCTGCTCCTGATCTTCTTCCTCAC
>CAYGAJ010000178.1:0-5373 GCA_964347815.1 uncultured Gemmatimonadota bacterium
GCTCCAGCGGCCGCTCGGGCCCGGTCATCACCGCGGCTCGAATACTCATCCCCACCCCCGCCCTAATAGCCCGCCGCGTGGCCGTCTTTGCGGGGATCCGAGCCCGCCGCCCAGCCGTGCTCCAGGCAGAGAACGGCCTGGGCGCCGCCGAACGCCGCGCTCCCGTCGGGCGCGATCTCGTGGCCCAGCGCCCGCAACGCCTTTCGCACCTCGTCACCGATCGCCGGCTCCAGCGCAACAACGCGCCCGTCCAGGTGGCGGAAGCGCGGCGCGTCGATCGCCTCCTGCAGATCCATCCCGAACAGCAGCAGGTTGAACAGCAGCTGCACGTGGCCCTGCGGCTGCATCGAGCCGCCCATCACCCCGAAGCTCAGCCACGGCTCGTCTCTGCCGTCTGCTCCCGGCCGGGTGACGAAGGCGGGGATGATGGTGTGAAGCGGAAGCGTGCCCGGCCCGACCGTGTTGGCGCGGCCCGGCTCCAGCGTGAACCCCGCCCCGCGATTCTGCAGGGCGAAGCCGGTGCCAGGCACCACGACGCCCGAGCCGAACTCCCAGTAGATGCTGTTGATCAGCGAGACCATGTTCCCCTGACGGTCCGCCACGCTCAGGTAGATCGTCTCGCTGGCCGTCGCCGCGGCCCCCGGCTCAGGCCGGGCGGCGGCGCGACGCGGATCGAGCAGACGACGCCGTCCCTCAATGAATTCTTCGGCGAGCAGGTCGTCGGGCGAAACCGTCATCTGCTCCGGGTCCCCGACCCAGCGGGCCAGATCGGCGAAGGCCAGCTTCTTGGCTTCGATCAGGTGGTGGAGGTACTGCGCCGAGTTGTGGCCCATGGCGGCGAGGTCGAACGGCTCGAGGATGCGCAGCATCTCCAGCGCCGCGATACCCTGCCCGTTGGGCGGCAGCTCCCAAAGCCGATAGCCCTTGTAGTCGACGGAGATCGGCCGAACCCACTCCACCCGGTGCGCCGCCAGATCATCCAGCGCGAGAAAGCCGCCGCGGGTCTGCAGGTGCTCGAAGATCCTCCGCCCTAGCTCCCCACCATAGAGAACCGCCGGCCCCTTCTCGGAGATCAGTCGCAGCGTTGCCGCGTAGTCCGGATTGCGGAACCGCTCACCCGCCGCCGGCGCCCGGTCACCGTCGATCAGATAGGTCGTCCGCGCGCCCGGGTCGCTCCGCAGCCTTTCCACCTCCGCCGCCCACTGCCCGGCGATGATCGGCGTCACGGGAAAGCCACCCTCGGCCAGTTCGATCGCCGGGGCCAGCGCCTCGGCCAGGCTGATCGTGCCGAAGCGCTCGAGCAGCGCCGCCCAGCCGGCGAGGGCGCCGGGCACCGTGACCGGCTCGGCGCCGAACAGCGGGACGCTGGTGTGTCCGCGACGCAGCAGCTCCTCACGGTTCATCCCCGATCCCGACCTCCCGCTCGCGTTCAACCCCGCCAGCTTTCCGTCCTCGGCCATCCAGACGATGGCGAACAGGTCGCCGCCGATCCCGGTCATGTGCGGCTCGGTCAGGCTGAGCACGGCGGCGGCGGTCACCGCGGCATCGACCGCGTTGCCGCCTCGCTGGAGCACGGCCAGGCCGGCGGCGCTGGCCAGCGGCTGGCTGGTGGCGATGGCGCCGTGCGGCGCGTAAACCGTCGACCGACCCGACATCGTGCTGGGTCGCGGCTGCTGGGCGTTGGCGTTGGAGGTCATCGCGATGACGGTCGCTGTGAAGCAAGCCGTGAGTGTTCGGGCCATTTGCGCACGGTCCTTGTGAATCCTGTCAGACGTCGACCCCCGTGGTCACGGGTTCCCCTCTGTGACCGTCTCTTCCTCTTCCGGCGCCGGCCGCTTCGGCCAACCGGCGCGCAGATCGTTCCAGTGCAGCAGCGTGTTGAACACCAGCGCGTGGCTGCCGTGGGTACCCCAGCGCCAGAACGGGCGCAGGGCAAACAGCACCACGTGCCCCTTCCCCACCGGCACGTCGACGGCGGCCGGCGTGCCGGCGATCTCTCCTTCGCCGCGCAGCATCCCGCTCATCAACACGTTCTTCTTCGCGAAGCTCAGAACCACGCGCGGGACTTCCTTCTCCCAAATCTCATCCTTCAGCCAGTCGGGCATGAACGGGCTGTCCAGCTCGTCGCTGACCCGAAACACCGGGCTCTGGTTAAAGTAGACGGCGAGCGTGTCGGGGTAACCGTAGACGATGGGACTGGCCGCGTCCTCGACGGTGGCCCGGAGCACGGTGCCCCGCGCCTGCAGGGCGTTGGTGTCGCGTATGTCGACGCGGCGGGTGATCGCCATCTCGATGGGAAAGGCGGCAGTGCTGCCCTCGGTGATGAAGACGCCGCCGGCGGCGATGAAATCTCTGAGCGCCTTCAGCCCGTCGTTGCCCATGCCGCGGCGGACATCATCGGTCTCGTCGATGATACCCAGGCTCGGGTACTCAGCGCTGCGACGCCACGGGATCGGCGGGCCGGCGTCCGTCGTGCCGTTCACCAGCGTCTGTGGGTTTGCCCGCGTGCGTGGCATGACGATCACATCGAAGCGCGACCGGTCGATCGTCGCCAGGTCTTGCTCCGACAGATATGTGTAGGGGATGCCGATCCGATCGAAGGCGAGCTGCCACCAGCCGGCATCTTGCGGCGTCGAAACCCAGGTGTGCACCAGAGCGACGCGCGGTATTTCCACAACGTGTGTCGCGACTTCGGGACGCCGGCGGACGCCACGCACTTCGAGGCTCAGCTCGCGGGCGGCCTTCTCCAGCCGGTCGGCCAGGTCGCCGGGGTTGCCCTCGGCCGGAACGATGAAGCTGCCGGCATTGAAGCGGCGGCCCTCCGCCTCGAAGCTCGACTCCGCCGCCAGCACCGTCACGTCGTCCAGCCGAAAGCGCAGGACCGCGAAGTTGTCGTCGGTCGTGTTGTTCACGAGGTAGAAAGCGCGGCCGCGTCCCTCCAGCCGGCCAGCTAGGCCCAGCGGCGCCTCAACGCGCCGCATCTTCGCCGAGAGGATCGCCGGGTCATCCACGCGATGCGCATCGACCTGGCGGAGCAGCGGCAGGGTCCAGCCGGTGTCGTCGTAAGGTGGCCGAGCGTCCTCGGGAAACGACTGCCCGTCCAGCAGAACACGCACCAGCGTCCGGTACGGCTGATCGAGGCGTACGACATACGAGCCCCGGGGTGCCGAACCCCGCGCGGCCGGCTTTTCCGACGCGCCAGCCGACGGCTCAGCGCCTTTCTCAGACTCGGTCGACCAACTCAGCGCTTCCTCGGCCTGATGCACCTCGACGCCCTGCTCGATCAGCAGCGCCACCAGCTCCTCGGTCGCCAGGGGACGCCGGCCCTGACGCGGGATCACCCAGGCGTACGGCGCCTCGCTCCTCCCACGCTCCAAGGCGCGCACGCCGCGCAGGTAGAAGTTTTCCACGAACTCCGCGCGGTTGTCGGCCACGTACTTCAGGGCGACCAGCACGCCGCTCTGCATGTAGTTGGTGTTGTTACGCAGCGACCAGAGCGCTTTCTCCAGCGGTGGATTGGGCCGATACCACTCTCGCGAAGTCACAGACGCGCGCAGCTTACGCTCTTTCGTGTCGGCGCCGCCGTTCCCCAACGTTTCGTAGAAGCGGCCCACGCTGTTTCGGGTGTTGGCGATCCACATCAAGTAGTTCGCCGCCCAGCCGGTGTAGAAGGCATGGGTCCAGACGCCGGGCATGCCGCGCTTGGTCAACTCGGTGACCTCTTCGTGGGCCAGGTTGTGCCATTCGTCGATGGTCAGCGCGTCCAGCTGCTCGTTGTACGGCCCCGTCCCCGTCGAGACGTAGAGGTAGTAGCCCGACTCGTGCAGGTCGTGCATCACCGTGGGCTTCCAGTGGAGGTAATCGCGCAAGATGTTGCGGGTGAGCGCCAGCGCCAGGCCGAAGCCGTCGCGGTTGTTGTCGTGCGCGACGTACTTGCCCCAGTAGAGAAGCGGTGGCCCGACATCGTCATGCGCCTTGCGGTAGCGATAGACATCGACCATGCGATCGCGCCCGTCCGGCTCGGCGACGGGGACGATGACCGTGATCACGTTCTCGCGGATCGCCTGCACCAGCGGCGATTCCTCCACGGCTAGGCGGTAGGCCAGCTCCATCACCATCTCCGGCGGCCCGGTCTCGGGCGAGTGGAGTCCGGCGGTGATGTAGTAGATCGGCTTCGCCGCCGTGATGATCTCGGTCGCTTCCTCCTTCGTTAGCGCCCGTGGGTCGGCCAGCCGGTTCAGGTAGATGCGGTAGCGGTCCAGCTCGGCGAGCGTCGCCTCGTCGGCGATGATCACCTGCACCATCTCGCGCCCCTCCTCGGTCTGGCCGATCGCGCGGTACGTCACACGCCCCGAGGCGTCGGCCAACGCCTGCAGGTAGCCGTAGATCTCCGTCGTGCTGTGCAGGATGTCCGGCGCGCCGATGATCTCGCCGAAATGCTCGAGCGGCGAGGGCACGGTCTCTGAACTGGGGAGGTGATCGACCAGCTCGTTGAGGAAGCGCGGGTCCGTCGTGTACTCCCGTATCCGCTGGCCATACTCGGCGTCGTTCTGAGCGAAGGTCAGGCACGGGTAGAGGAGCAGGGCCAACCCGCCGATGAAGGAAGCCGGGCGTCGCATGTTCGTCCTCCGCAAGAATGGACCGCTGAATGCATTGAGGCTTGGGCCACGGTGGGCCGACGGGAAGGTAATTCACCGGGGCCGGCCCGCGCCAACCGCCTCCCGTGCAACCGGAGGCGCGAGTAGCGGCGTGGGGAGGCGGCTCGGCCTCCCCCGACCGTGTGGCCTTGACCCCCGCTTCTTGCCATCGAGCGGGTGGTCAGGTCATCTTCATACCGTCGGGAGGCGGTGCGGGGCGTCGATCCTTCGCTCCCGGAACCGCAACAATGCCACCGCGCAGTCAGCTTGCCTTTTCAAGGGCTGGCAGGCCGTCCTCGCCAGTCACCACAGTTTTTCGGCCCCTCTCCAATAAAGAACGATTCCTGCAATGGGCACGCGCGCCGCCTGTCAGACTCCTCTCGGAGATATCGGGAAGCTCACGGTCGAGCCTTACGAAAAGCTTCGGCCCCAACTAGAAGGAGCATCCCATGAAGAAGACCCTTATCGTGTTCGCGGCCTTCGGCTTTTTCGCCGTCGGCTGTGAGCAGCCGGATCCGACCACCCCGTCGCCCGACGGTCTTGGCCTCGCGCCCCAGGCGAACACAGGACCCGTGATACACCACGCTTCCCTGGGCGGCGCGGATATCTGTGAAGCTCTGGGTCAGCCCACCGGCTGCGATGCGAACTTCTCGCTGGTCGCAAACTCGTACGCCGATGGCAGCGTCAAGGGGCAGTGGCAGGATTCATTCGGCGGTGGTTCGGGCATTCACGTCGC
>CAYGAJ010000179.1:0-5313 GCA_964347815.1 uncultured Gemmatimonadota bacterium
TTCCGCGTCCCATACCCGCGCCGTGCCGTCGCGGGATGCGGTCACCACGCGTCTGGCGTCGGGGCTGAAGGCGGCGGACACGACGTCACCATCGTGGCGCATAGCGCTTACGGAATCGCCCGTCTCGACCTCCCACACGCGTGCCGTGCCGTCGAAGGAGGCGGTGACGATGCGTCTCCCGTCGGGGCTGAATGAGGCTGACACGACCGAAGCGTCATGTCGGACTGCACTAACGGAATCGCCCGTTTCGGACTCCCACACCCGCGCCGTGCCGTCACGAGAGGCCGTCACCACCCGCTTTCCGTCGGGGCTGAACGCGGCGGACATCACCTCACCGTCGTGGGGCAACGAGATCACGGCATCGGATTCGATCTCCCACACCCGCGCCGTCTTGTCCCGAGAGGCCGTCACTACCCTCGTTCCGTTGGGTGCGAACGCGGCGAGCATCACGGGCGCGCCGTGCGCGAGGACACCCAGAGATTCTCCCGTTTCCGCGTCCCACAATCGCGCGGTACCGTCGAAGGCCGCCGTCACGAACCGCGTTCCGTCGCGATTGAACTCGACGGAAACCACCCTATCGTCATGGCGCCCTTCGGCGATCAAGAGCGGCCAGTCGCGATAGCGGAGTGTGTTTGCCAGCAAGCGCCCGGCCGGCTCGTTGGCTGGATTCAACCTGCGGGCACGAGCCAAGTAGGCCAGCGCCTCCGGCGCCCGGTTCCCGTCGATCAGGCCAACCGACTGCTGCCAGTCCGTGTTCGAGACAGTCCTGTTGGCCTCCTTTGCCTCCCTCCTCTTGACGTCGGCGTATAGGGCCGCCGCCGACATGACCGCGGCCACGGCTAATGCCGCCGCAATCACGCGACGCCGCCGGTTTCTCTCTCGCTTTTCCTCCGCCATACGCGCGGCTTCGCTCTCGTCGAGGAAAGCCTTCGCGAGCTCGAAGCCCGGATGGTAGCGGGTCGCCCACCAGCGGTTGGGTTTTCTCTCCTTCCACCAGGCCACCGCAATCTGTAGCTCCGGGCCGGTGTACAATCCTCTCTTACCCTCTCGGTGCAGCTCCGCCGCGTCGGCCAGACGCCGATAGACGTCCGCGGACTTCGCTTCCTCCTCCACCCATCTGCTGAGCCTCTCCCAATTGCTGATCAAGCTTTCGTGGGAGATGTCGATGATCGAGTCGCCCTCCAGCGGTACCCCATGCGCTGGCGTCAAGAACGACCGGCCGGGCTCTCGAAAAGCATCGATGACGGCGACGACGTCGTCCCTGTCGGCCTCGGCCACCCGACAAATCTGCCCCAGCTCCGCGGGACGCCGGATGACTGGATTGTTCGGCGGTTTCTCGGTGAGACAGGTGAATAGCCTGCGGGCCACCTCCTGCCGGGCGAGGCTCAGTTCCTGCCAGGCTTTGTCCGCGTGTATCGATAGCGCTCTCTTCAGCCCCCTGACTTCTGAGTGCTCATAGTGCTCGACATCGATCGGCCCGGTCGCACCCCCGTTGGCGTCGGCCCAGATGTCCCACATACGCATCAGCACGTGTTGGAGAATCGGCAGCCGCTTGGGATTGTCGCCCGCGTCGTTCAGCAGGCGCTCGACCAGGACCGGATGGATGCTCGCGCCCTGCACGGCCGCGGGCCCCTCGATGGCCTGGCGGCGCTCGTCCCGCGTCATTCGCGGAATGAGGTACTGACCGCGATTGATCGCCTCCGGCAAATCTCGGAACTGGGCGCAATCACCGAGAAAGTCCGAGCGCATGGTGATCACCACGTAGATCGGAATCTCTCGCCGTCGGGTCGCATGCAGCAGCAGCTTCACAAAGGCCGCCGCCTCGTCTTCGTAGTAGGGACGTGCTATCCGTCGCTCGTTTCGACGGCGTCGGTCCGCTCCACTCCGCTGGTCCTCGCCATGGAAGGCTGAGACCGCCGCCTCGTCTTCTTGCCGGCGATCCTCGCCCGACCGTCGATCACGACCCGATCGACGATCCACTTGGTGTCTTCGCCAATCCTGGGCCGCCTTGAAGCGAAACAGCTCCTCGAACTGGTCGACGACCACCAACACCGACTCGTGCGGTTCTAGACGAGCATGCCGCACCACTTCACTCAGCCCACCGGCGGATCTGCGCAATGTGGCCTCGATCAAGCCCACCGCGATGCCCTCGCGCACCGCCTGGCTCGGGCCGAGCGCATCGTTCAACTCGGTGGCCAGAGCGCTGATCGGGCCCTGGCCGGGCCGCAATAACAGCACGCGCCAGCGAGAACCCGCCCCCGCCAAGTACCCCCCGTGCAAGAGCGGGAGCAGACCCGCTTTCACGAGCGAAGACTTGCCGCTACCGGACTCGCCCACCACCGCCAAGAACCGGGAAGCACTCAGCCGCCTGAGCAGCTCTTCGCTCTGGCCGTCCCGACCGAAGAACCAGTGTCTCTCGGCCGGTTGGAACGGACGCAGCCCGGGGAATGGGTTGGCCCGTTGATCGTCAGTACGCGGCATCAAGCCTCACCATCCTGGCGAATGCGATCGACCAGGGCGTTCAAGCCAGCGGTATCGGTGATCTTTAGAACTCCGGAAGGGTCGACCAAACCCTTGCGTGGGTTGTCTCCGGGCCCAAGGTAAAACGCCTTGACCTTCTTCTTGTCGGAGCGCTGGCCGTCCAACCTTCGAAGCTCATCGAGATGGGAATCAAACCAGGAGTCACTACCCGTGCCCCAGTAGATGAGGGTGGCGGCGCAGCGAGATCGCTTCTCTTGATTCGTTTTCAGGACCCGGCCTGTCTCCTCAGCGATCTCGGAATCCGACATTTTGCCGTCGTCGACTTTGGCAAAGGCCGGCAACTCTACCTCGAGGCCAAGTTCGAGAAGCGCGTCTCTCAGCGCTTTCAGCGACTCGATCGCTCCTGCATCCAGATCGCTGCGATCGTGGATCAGGTAGACCGAGGTGGACCCGACTTCCGTGCTGTCCCCCGAGCCCGCACTCTTTTCCTGAGGCCCGTCATCCGTCGCCGCAGCACTACCGGCGACGACCGTCGCTGGTGGCTCGGCCTCGGATGCCTCGCCTGTGCCATCCGGGCCATGACCTCTCAGAGCCGCACCCGTCCTGATCCTCTCGACAAGGGCTTTCTGCTTTTCGTTCTTGGGCTCCAGTCCGGGTGGCATCCAGATGATGTGCTTGATCTTGCGCTGTCCGGTCGCGGAGACTCGTTCGTTTCCCAGAATCTCTTCGAAGACGCGCGTCTTCAGCTCTTCGATCGAGTCTTCCAGTACTTCCGTGGCTCCCTCCCGGTCCTCCGCCAGCTCGTATTGAAGACGTGCCATACAGCGTCGCTCGTCTTCCGGCCTGTCACCGTAGTCGGCCCCGATCATGTGAATGGAGAGATCGGACTTCCGCAGATATGAGCCGACCGCATGATAGAACTCCCCTTTTCTTGATGGCAACGGCGTGTCCTTGTCCGGGATCACACGGTATCCGCGCTTCTGAAGCTCCCGTCTGAACTGTTTGCGTACCGGTTCCAGGTCGGGGGTCGTCTCGGCCAAGAAGACGGTTGCCGACCATTCCGTAGCTTTCACCTCTTCGCTTCGGAAGGACCTGAGGAAGGTCTCCATGTCTTCCACCAGGTCCTCGATCTTTGTGAGGAACTCTTCCGTCTCGCCCTTGGACTTGAGCGTGAGCGGTCGCTTACGTCCGTCCTTTTCCCTCAGGAAGAGGTAGCCTTTCAATTCTTCGAGCAGCGCTCGCCTCTCATCATCCGTTATGTCTTCCTTGATGATCGGATAAATGCGATCCTCCGTTCGCCCGCGATCTTTGGCTCGCTCTCTGAATTCTCGGAGTTCCCGCTTGCACCAAGGTTGTTTGAGGTAGGAGCGCGATATCACCGCTACGAGAACACCGACCCTGGCGAGGACATCCATCAGTTTGTCGGCGAACTCATCTTTCCCCCTGATCTTCTCTTCGTCCCACCATATCCCGACGTCCTCTCCCAGCACCTCACTCAGTCTTCGCTTCAGCACATAATGCAGGTCGTCGACCCACCCCCTCTCGTCGTCGGGCAAGTACGGCTGGTTGTCCCGATGCGCGTAGCTGATGAACACATCGGCCTCGATCCATGGCAAATCGAGGTAGCTAGCGCCTGTCTGCTCTTGGCTCATCGCGAACTCCACTTCATGTCAGACTCGCAAGATCTCGCCGGTTCAAGTGTAGTCCGAGCGTCCCCGCGAATTCTCCGATGGCCGCAGACGGGGCCCGCTCCAAGCGGACCCGCGTCCCGCGCGCTGGATCTATGCATACAGCGCCGCGCTGGGCGACGCGTACGGGGGGACGACGCGAAGCGCGCCGACGCCCGTGTGAAGGAAGGTTGCGAGGAGGTTTCGACAGGACGGCCGCACAGGCCACCCGGAAGAAGGGCCTCGCACGAGGACTGTTCGCGCATGACTGGTGACCTCCAGAGTGGGGCCGGACTCCAATTCACCAGACATACCGTGTCAAATCACAAGTAACAATTATTATGCCCGCCGCGCCGGCGCGCCAGCCCGCGCCTCTCGTTCGCCCCGGTTTTTGTGCCTGGATATACGATTTCTGGGGTGAGGCCGCGTCAGCAGCCCACGCCTTCGGCTCTTATTCGGGGCTGCGGTCGCCCGTCTCCCCCAACGCCGCTGTGGCGGCGAGACCACACCAACTCAGCTGTCGGCGATTTCTCGACGCTTGAGGTCCCAAGCGCGCCCTGCCGACTCCCGGCCGGCGCCCGCTGTCTGTCCGACTCGCGAATCCGGTTCCACGACAGGTGTGCCGCCGGCCGCTCCAACTCGGCCAGCTTCAAATCCTCACCCGCTTCGCGCCGGACGCTCGCGTGCGTAGGGGCCGTCGCCCACGGGCGGTGCACGACGCCTCAGGCGACCGTGACGTCTGTGCAGAGATAGCTGTCCTGGATCGCGTGGAAGAGCGCCACCCCCTCCTTCATCGGCCGCTGGAACGTCTTGCGGCCCGAGATCAAGCCCATGCCGCCGCCGCGCTTGTTGATCACCGCCGTGCGCACGGCTTCGCCCATGTCGCCCTTGCCGGTGGAGGCGCCGCCCGAGTTGATCATCCCGATCCGGCCCATGTAGCAGTTGGCCACCTGCCAGCGAACGAGGTCCACGGGATTATCGGTCATCAACTCGTCGTAGACGCGCTTGTGCGTCTTGCCGAACTTGATCGCGTTGTAGCCGTCCTTGTGGGTGGGCAGCTTCTGCTTGACGATGTCGGCCTCGATCGTCACACCCAGGTGGTTGGCTTGCGCGGTGAGGTCGGCGGCCGAGTGGTGATCGACGCCGTCCTTCTTGAACGCCGGGT